>JAFAAS010000040.1 GCA_023426435.1 Verrucomicrobiota bacterium
GGTCAGGAGACCCCGCCCTACAAAGGATCAGTGACTAGCGGGGGATTTTTGGCCGCTGGCGAGGAGGGTTTCGAAGAACGGTTCAGACGTTTCGCGGGCGACGGTGGTCACTTCGACCTTGGTGAAACCGGTTTTTTTGAGGAAGCCGTGGAGCGCGCTTTCTTTGAAGCCGAGCCAGACGTCGGCGTAGAGCTCGCGGGCTTTTTCGAACTCGTGTTCGTTGAGGTCGAGGATGAGGAGCTGGCCGCCGGGGCGGAGGATGCGGTGGGCTTCGTTGACGGCGACCTGCGGGTGTTGGGCGTGATGGAGTGCTTGGGAGAGGATGGCGAGGTCGACGGATTTGTCGGCGAGTGGGACGCTTTCGATGTCGCCGAGTTTGTAGGCGAGGTTGGCGAGGTTGTTTTTCTTCGCGAGCTCGGTGCCGACCTCGACCATGCGCGGGGAGTTATCGATGCACCAGACCTGGCGGGCGCGATGGGCGAGGAGTTGCGAGACGAGGCCTTCGCCGGCGCCGAGGTCGGCGATGTCGATGGCGGGGGTGAGGCGGAGGGCGAGATGGCCGATGGCTTCCCAGGAGCGGCCGGGGCAGTAGTTTTTGCCGAGGCGGCCGGCGATGAGGTTGAAATATTGCTCCTGGGTGCGGCGGCGTTTTTGGAGGATGCGATCGAGATTGGCGCGGTCTTCGGTGGCGACGGGGAGATCGGAGATCGAGTCGATGGCGGCGCGGAGGAGGGCGAGCGGTTTGGGCGCGAGATTGTTGCGGAGCGAGTAGAAGGCTTTTTTGCCGTCGCGGCGGTCGGTGACGAGGTTGGCCTGGCGGAGGAGCGCGAGTTGGGAGGAGATGCGCGACTGGCCCATGCCGAGGATTTCCTGGAGCTCGGCGACGGCGAGCTCTTCGCGGGTGAGGAGGGAAAGCAGGCGAAGGCGGGTGGGATCGGAGAGGATTTTGAGGATTTCCCAGGAGGCGTTCACGTGGAGGCGGACGCTGACAAGCGGGCACGGGGATGGCAATTGCGCAGGTGTCGCGTCGGGCGGGGCCTGATCGGGTGAGCGGGGAGAGCGGGTGTGGCGACAGTTGACCGAAGCGATTCAAGCTGCGAGGCTCGCGGGCGTTCGGCAGGTTTATACAACGATCAAACAACCCAATCCCATGGATACGCCTCCTCCAGAACCGACTCCTCCTCCTCCTCCCGCGCCCGTGGCGGCGACGCCTGTTGTCGTCAATGAAGACAAGACGGTGGCCATCGTGGCTTATCTCACGCTCATTGGCTTCATCGTGGCTGTGGTGCTGCACGGGCAGAAGAAGACGCGCCTCGGCGCGTATCACCTGCGGCAATCGCTGGGGATCATGCTGACGTTTATTGCGGGCAGTGTGATTGGGATCATTCCGATCCTTGGCTGGCTGGTGTTGTTTGTGGCGATGATCGGCGGGTTTGTGCTGTGGGTGTTTGGATTGATCAACGCCGTGAATGGGAAACTGCAGCCGGCGCCGGTGCTCGGTAAGCACTTCGAGAACTGGTTCGGGACGGCGTTCGATTGAGCGCGGGTCGGTTCAAGCGATTTAAGATGCGAAAGCGCGCCTGCGGGCGCGCTTTTTCTTTGGGGGAGCACGGTCAGGTTGACCGTGCTACGGGGCGGCGAGGTCGGGGGACCCCGCCCTACGTGGCAAAAAAAAGCGCCGGCTTTGGGGGCCGGCGCGGGTGAGGTGAGTTGTAGAACGGTTAGCTCGCGAGGGTGTCGGCGTAGCGGGCGATGCTGACGATCTCGTAGTCTTCCTCGGAGTTGCCGGTTTTCACGCGGACGACCTCGCCGGCTTTTTTGCCGAGAAGAGCGATGCCGAAAGGCGTCTGGTAGGAGATGATGTGATTGTCGGGATCGCTGTCCCAGGCGCCGAGGACGGTGTAACGCGTGACGTTGCCGTTGGCGGTGTTCTTGACCTCGACGATGGTGCCGATGCTGACCTGGTCGGTGGTGGCTTCCTTGAAGTCGGTGATGCGGGCTCGGCCGAGGTCGCGCTCGAGCTGGGTTTTTTGGGCCATGAGGACCTGTTGATCCTGTTTGGCCATCTTGTATTCGGAGTTTTCCTTGAGGTCGCCGTGCTCGCGGGCGGCGGCGATGGCTTTGGAGTTTTCCGGAATCTTCTTGGAGACGATGTTCTCGTATTCCTCGCGCTTGCGCTCGAAGGACGCTTTCGAGACGAGGAGCTGTTCTTCCTTCGATTCGGCGTCGGCGGCGACGAGCGATTGGATTTTCGGGAAGATTTTGATGAAGCGGGCGAGGAGGGACTTTTTGGTGAGCTCCTCGAAGCCCTGATTGAGCATCAATGTGTTTGCGAGATCGCGCGCGGTTTCGGGGTCGGCGGTCGAGAGCAGGTCGGCGATGAGCTCGGTGTCTTCGCTGAGGATATCCGCGAGAGGGATACGGCGGGCGCTGGAAGCTTGGAGCGCCTCGTAGTCGATGGCGAAGAAGATGGCGCCGAGGAGGCGGGGGGTGATGAGATCGTTGAGCAGCTTGGCGAATTTCTTCGAGTGGCGGTTCTTGACGATCCAGAGGAGGACGGGCGCGCGGAGATTTTGCTCGGTTTGCCAGCGTTTGAGGACGGCGGCGAGCTCGTCGGAATGGCCCTGCTCGACGAGGAAGTTGATGCACTCGGTGGTGAACTTGCCCTGCGAGGTTTTGAGCAGTTGGAAAAGGAGTTCGCGGGCCTCGATCGGGTGGGTCTCGTTGACGAGCTCGAGGAAGCGGGACTGGAAATGGACCGGGATCTTTTCGGCGATGGCGGGGAGATCGCGGGTGTTGGCGATGACCGCGGATTGCTGCGGTTCGAACGTGCTGGGATCGACCTCGAGGCGGCGGGCGAGCTCGTCGCGGACGAAGGCGCCGTAGAGACGTTCGGAGGCGTCGAGCTGATTGCTGGTTTTCACCGCGTCGGCCAGGCCGGTGAGAATCGCGGAGAGATCGGTTTTGACCTCCTTCTTGTCGACGGTGCTGAGGAGTTCTTCGGCGAGGGCGATGCGGCGGCGGGCGGAGCGGGTGCCGTTGAATTGCTCGAGGATTTCGTCTTCGGCGGAAACGGGGGTTTCGCGGAGGACGTAGCACTCGGTTTTCTTTTCGGGGACCTGGATGCGCGGGTCCTTGGCGACGAGCTTCTTGGTGCTGGCCCACCATTTCTTGAATTTTTCCTGGCCGAGGACCTGGGCGAGGGTGATCTCGAGGTCGATGGCGGTGGTGGCGCGGTTGGGGTAGGATTCGAGGGCTTCGACGACGAGTTGAGCGGGGTTGTCGGCGATGAGTTCGGCGATTTTGGCGGAGTCGGTTTCCTTGCGGACGAGGAGGTGGTTGGCCGGGAGGATCTCCATGGTGTTCACGCAGAAAGCGGGATCCATGGCGTGGCCCTTCTTGTCCTTGAAATCGATGATCAGACGTTGGGTGGAGTCGTCGTAGCTTTGGATCTGGCCGAAGCCCCAGCTCCGGTGGATCACGTAAGCGCCGGGCTCCATCGCTTCGAGTTTGGCTTTGGCCGTTTTGAGCGGCGGGTTTTTGGCGATGAGCGCGGAAACAGCTTCGGAATTCATTTTTACGAAAGTAATGACCTGAACGGGTAAGTTGAGCGGGGAATGAATGGCGTTGTCAAACAGTGTATCTTTTGCGGCCGGCGGGTGGGCGGAAGGCGATGAGGCGGTTGTTTTTGCTGGCGCGCGGGACGAGAGTGAGGCGGGCTCGCACTTAATTATGGCAGATGTTTCCGCAGTGGGTTCCGACAAGAACGAGGCGCGTGCCGATGCGTGGGGGGCGGCGGTGCGGCTGGTGGCGCGCTGGCTGGAGCGGCGGGAGCGCGTGGATGAGTTGTTGGAATCGCTGGGCCGGTCGATCACGGGAGCGGAGCGGGCGCGGTGCCAGCATTTGGTGTTTGGCGTGGTGCGGCATTTTGGGCGGATCGAGGCGGCGTTGGGGCGGTTGGTCGCGCATCCGCCGCGGTTTGCGACGCGGGCGGTGTTGTTTGTGGCGGGATTTGAACTGATTGAAGCCAGCGCGGAGGCGGATGAAGGGCGGGTTGCGAAGATTGTGCATCACGCGGTGGAGCGGACGAAGACGCTGACGAGTCCGGCGGAGGCGCGGTTGGTGAACGCGGTGGTGCGGAAGCTGGCGGGTGCGATGGCGAGTCCGCCGCCGCCGAAACTCGCGCCGGCGGAGGTGTTGGCGGAGTATTTTTCGCATCCGGTGTGGCTGGTGCGGAGCTGGCTGGCGCAGTTTGGGGCGGAGGCGACGCGGAAATTGCTCGAGTGGAATCAGCGGCCGGCGCCGGTGTATGCGCGTTGGCGGGGCGGGAAGGTTGGAGCGGAAGCGGCGGAATTGCGCGGTGAGGGCACCGCGCCTCCAGATTGGTTCAAGCTGACGGAGTGGGATGGGTTTTATGAGATTCCGGCGGGGCGGTGGGGGGAGGTGGAGCCCTTGTTGAGGAGCGGGAAGATTTATTTGCAGGATCCGGCGACGCGGATCGCGGTGGACGTGCTTGCGCCGCAGGAGACGGAAGTGGTGCTCGACGGGTGTGCGGCGCCGGGCGGGAAAAGTCTCCTGATTGCGGATACGATGAAGCGCGGGAAGGTGATCGCGATGGATTTACCGGGGACGCGGATCGAGCGGCTGGCGGAGAATTTGTCGCGCGTGCCGGAGACGGTCGGGGTGGCGTTGGTGCAGGCGGATTTGCGCGAGAATGCGGCGGCGATGTTGAAGGAGCATGAGTTGCCGCGGGAGTTTGCGGCGGTGCTGTTGGATGTGCCGTGTTCGAATACGGGCGTGATGCGTCACCGCGTGGATGTGAAGTGGCGGTTGCAAGAAGGGGATTTTAAGAAGCATCCGCGTCAGCAGAAAGCGTTGCTGTCGGCGGCGGCGCGGCTGGTGGGTCGCGGCGGGCGGCTGGTGTATTCGACGTGCAGCATCGATGAGGAGGAAAACGAGCACGTGGTGCGCGAGTTTCTGGCGGACCGGCACGGACAGTGGACGCTGGAGAAGAGCGTGGTGTCGCGACCGTGGGAAACGGGCCACGATGGGGCGGGGGCGTTTTTGCTGCGCAAAAACGGGTAGTTTGGAGTTGGGAGTTCGGAGTTCCGAGTTTGGAGTTGGTCGGAAGGGGGAGGCGCGAAACGACAACCCGGAACTCCAAACTCAAAACTCCAAACTCGGCGCCGCGGCGCCGCGTGCGCCGCTAGGGGACGAGGTCGAAGACGGGGATGCGTTTTTCGGATTCCTCGGTTCCGTTGAGGAAGGTGAACGTGATGGCTTCGGCGGTGGCGACGAGTTGTTGGTAACGGGTGATGTCCCACTCGGCGACGGGCTGGCCTTCGATGCGGGTGACGAGGTCGCCGGTTTGGACGCCGGCGGCGGCGGCGGGGGAATCGGGGACAACGCTGGCGACGCGCCAGTAAACGGGGGTTTTGTTGAAGCTGACGCCGGCGTTGCGGAGCGGTGTGGCGGCGACGGGGGTGGGATCTTCGCGGAAGAAAGTGACCTGGTTGTGGTCCTGGTCGAACGTGACCGTGAAATGGCCGAGGATGCCGCCGCCGATGGAGGTGAGTTCGTCGGACGTGTCGATGACGGGCTGGCGGATCACGTAATCGCCGAGATGAAGATCCTGGGCGAGGCGGCCGATGCGTTGCTCGCGATCGCCGCTGAGCGTGGCGATGGTGGCGCCGGGGCGGGGTGGAACGGCGAATTCGGGTTGGAGGCCGACGGGGTTTAGGCTGAGAGAAGCGTCGCTGCCGGAGTCGATGAGGGCGACGAGGGTTTGGTTGCCGAGGCGGAGCGGGATGATGGGGATGTTGCGCTCGTTATTGAAATGGATCGACGTGCCGGCGGTGGGCGGCGGGGCGGAGAGAGGTTGGAGGAGGATGCGGGCGTTGGGGTAGTCGAGCGTGAGAACGGTTTCGCGGAAGAGCGGGAAGCCCAGAATGCCGTCGATTTGGATGCCGAGGTGCGCGGAGATGGCGCTGCAGTCGTAGATGAGTGCCTGGACGTTTTCGAAGACGGCGCCGCCGAGGTCGATTTTGCGCAGCGTGGTGGCGGTGAGGAGGGCGGTTTCGCCGGTGGCGGAGCGGACGCGGACGAGCGGGGTGGTGGGCGGCGGGGCGTTGCGGGCGGCGTAGCGGGCGGCGAGTTCGGGCGAGACGAGGGTGACGGAAGCGCCGGTGTCGATGAGGAAGTGGTAAGGGCCGCGTTTGTCCCACTTCGTTTCGATCACGAGGTAGTTGGAGAGAGGTTTGGCCGGAATGGTGACGACGGGACCATCGAGCGTGGTGCGGCCGGGGCGCGGGAGCTCGCGGCGAAAGAGTTGGCAGCCGGTGAATGCGATCAGGAGTGCAAGCGCCAGGAGCAGGCGCACGACCGGACGTTGAAAGCGTGGGAACGCGGGCGTCATTTCGCGGGCTGGGGCAGCGAGCGGCTGAGCCAGAGGGCGCCGAGAGCGAATGCCGCGCCGGCGACGAACACGCTGGCGGAACCGAAGACCCAGAAAACGGTGCCGGCGATGACCGGCGTGATCGCGCGGGAGAGCGCGCCGAGAGAGCGAAAGATGCCGAGGGCGCGGCCCTGCTGGTGTTGGGCGCTGTAGAGAGAGATCAAGCCGGTGGTGGAAGGATTGACGAGACCGGAGCCGAGGGCGAGAGCGGCGAGGCCGAGGTAGAGGAGCCACGGTTCCGGGGCGTAGCCGATGCAGATAAGACCGACGATCGAAGCGGCGAGGCCGGCCATGAGGATGGCGGTTTCGGTGTGACGGGTCAGCAGCTTGCGGACGATGTAGCCCTGCGTGACGATGGCGCAGAGCCCGAGGAAACCGAGCAGGTATCCGTTTTCGCGTGACGTGTAGCCGAAGCGTTCGGCGGCGAGGAAGGTGAGCGCGGTTTCCATGGCGACGAAGGAGACCGAGTAGATGAAGGCGACGAGGTTGGCGCGGCGGAGGGCGCGGTCTTCGAGACTGAGGATGGCGCGAAGCGGATTACGGAGCCGCGCCGGGTGAGATTCCGCGCGGGTGGTGTCGGAGAGCGTTTCGCGGAAACGGCGGTGAATCCAGACGAGATTGATCAGGCAAAGGATGAACGCGAGGGCGGCGGGGACGGTGAACGGGTTGAGGCCGAAGCGGGCGAGCGAGGGGGCGATTTCGACGAGATTGATCTGGGTGGCGAAGGCGCCGAGCATCGGGCCGGTGACGAGGCCGAGGCCGAAAGCGGCGCCGACGAGGCCCATGGCTTTGGAGCGTTCGGCGCGCGTGGTGACGTCGGCGACGGCGGCGGTGGCGACGGAGAGATTTCCGCTGAACGCGCCGCTGACGATGCGGGAAAGGACGAAGAGCCAGAACGAGCCGCTGACGATCCAGATGAGATAACCGAACGCGGTGCCGGCGACGGTGAGGAGGAGGACGGGGCGACGGCCGCGTCGGTCGCTGACGGCGCCCCAGAACGGAGCGAAGATGAATTGCAGGATGGAAAAGAGGGAACTGATGACGCCGCCGAAGAGGACGGCGGCGAAGTTTTCATCTTTGCCGAGGGCGCGGGCGAGGGTGTCGGTGTGGCCGACGAGCCAGCCGAGCAGGCCGGAGTGGCCGTCGGTGGAAAGGTAATGCGTCAGCAGATCGGGTCCGAGCGGGAAGATGATGGAGAACCCGATCAGGTCGATGTAGAGCGTAAGGAAGATGACGCCGAGCGAGAGAGGACGGGTGGGCGATGGCGTGGCAGCGGGAGCAGGCACGGGAAAAGCGGGAACGAAAACGGTTCCGCGCGGAAGGCCAAGGAGCAAAGCGGGGAAATGCGGGGACGCGTGGAGGATCGAGTGCGGCGGTGAGGAGGTTTCGGAGGGGGAGGAGGCGGGCGGACAATAAAAAAGCCCGGCGGGGACGCCGGGCTCCACCTGCAGGAGGGTGTTAGAAGGAGTATTCGATGCGGAGGCGGGCGTTGATTTCGTCGCCGGGGATGACGACCCAGCGGTTGATGCTGGCGGCGAGGTAGTCCTCGTTGAGGGCGTTGTCGATGTTGAGTTGCGCTTTCCAGTTTTCGTTGAAGCGGTAGGCGGCGTTGAGGTTCACGAGCGTGCGCGACGGGAGATAAAAGCTCGGTTGCACGGGGATGATGTTGTCGGCGGTGCTGGCGGCGGTGACACCGCTGGCGGCGTCGCCGGGGCGATCGCCGAGGTAGGTGATGCCGAGGCCGAGCGTGAGGCCGGTGAGCGAGGAATCGCGGGCGAATTGGTAGTTGAGGAGAAGGGCGCCGGATTTTTCGCCGGTGCCGCGGAACGGGACGCCGTTGGGGTCGCGATTGGTGAACGTGGTGACGTTGCCGATGAGCGAGAATTCGTCGGTGATGCGGGCGCGGAATTCGAATTCGTAGCCTTTGGCGATGCGGTCGGAGACGAGCGGAGGGAGCGGCGGATTGGGAGGATTCGGGACGTAGTTGCCGGGATTCGGGACGGAGTAGTTGTTTTGAATGATGTCGAAGTAGGCGCCGGTGATGGTGAGGCGGTCGCCGAAGAGTTGGAGGCGGGCGCCGAATTCGTCCTGCTGGCCGTTTTGGAGCGGGGCGGCGTTGTTGCGGCCGATGTTGTAGGCGGAGTTGGGCGTGGAGTTCTCGGAGTAGCTGTAATACAGGGCGAGATTCGGGATGGGTTTGATGAGGACGCCGTAGGATTTGAGCTCGGTGTTGATGTTGGCGCGGTATTTCTGGATGGGATTCGGGATGAGGTCGTCGGTGGCCTGGTCGTAGTTGTTATACGAATACCCGGCGTTGAGGATGAGCCGGTCCTGGAGGAGCGAGAGGGTTTCGCTGAGGTAGAATTGGAGCGCGTAGTTGTTGGTGTCCTGGCGGGTGGAGAGGGCGCCGATCGTGTGGGTGTCGGCGGACGGGGCGTCGTAGTTGATGTCGGGTTTGGTGGAGCGGAAGCTCTTGAACGTCTGGCGCGTCATGTCGAAGGCGCCGCCGACGACGGTGGTGGACGTGAGAAGGTCGTTGTCGAAGATGAAGCTGTAGTCGTTTTGGGCGTTGAAGAGGGAGTAGTGGTTGAGGTCCTCGGAGCCGTTGCGAATGAACGTGCGAGGCTGGGTAGGTGCGGCGGACGGGGTGAAATCGGGCGCGGGTCCGTAGATCGTGCCGGGCGTGAAGAGGCCGGTGCGCGGATCGACGCCGCCGCCGCTGATGCCGGTGGTGGCGAGATTTTGGAGGAAAGAGATGTCGAAATCGGTGTAGCGGACGGCGAGGCGCATCGAGATGGCGTCGGTGATCGGAAGCGTGAGGAGGGCGCGGAGCTCGGGGCGTTCTTCGTTGCGGTAATCGGCGCCGGCGGTGTTGAGATCGCGGGCGACGCCGGCGAGCAGGCGGGTGCCGGTGGCGGAACCGGACGACGGATCGATGGGGATGCCGAAATAGTTTTGGACGCGGGAGTCGGTGTAGGCGGCTTGGAGGACGAGTTCGGCGCCGGCCTGCGTGCGGAAGGAAATCATCGGCATGATGACGAAGGTTTCGCGCGGATCGCCGGCGTAGCCCTCGGTGTCTTGGAACGCGCCGACGACGCGGAAGGCGACGCGGTTGTCGGCGGTGAGCGTGCGATTGACGTCGAACTCGAGACGTTGGGCGTTGAAGAGGCCGATGGTGGCGGCGATGGAGCCGAAGTTCTCGTAGCGCGGTTTGCGGGTGACGGCGTTGATGGTGCCGCCCGGGACGCCGGCGGGGGCGAGGACGGCGTTGGGGCCTTTGACGACCTCGATGCGTTCGATGAAGACAGGGTCGAGGTTGACCTGGGCGGGAGCGGAGAAGTTGTCGATGCGTTGGCCGTCGGATTGGAAGCCGCGGATGGTGGTGCGATCGAGACCGTTGGGGATGGTGGATTCGGTGACGCCGGAAATGTATTGGAGGGCGTCGAGAAGGCGCGTGGCGCCGACATCGTCGACCAGTTCGCGCGTGACGACGGAGACGCTTTGCGGGGCGTCGAAGAGATTTACGCGGACGCGACCGCCGGAGGTGGTTTGGGTGGGTTGGTAGCGGCCGGTTTGGGTGTCGGTGATGACGAACGGAGAAAGGACGACGACCTCGTCGGTGGTTTGGGTGTCGGCGGCGGAGGTGGCTTGCGCGAACGAGAGGACGGGAAATGTGAAGGCGGAGGCGAGAAGTGCAGAAAGGAAACGGCGCGAAGGTAGGGTGTGCATGCTGAGGGTAGGTTTACGGTGAGCCGTTGCTGGCGGGCGGCGTGGGGTGTTGTCGCGCAGGATGTCGGATGCGTCTGCGGCAGGTTGTGCGAAGGAGGCACAAAGCGGGATGGGCCTCATGCGCGAATCGGGATTATTGCGGTTGCGCGGGTGTGGGGCTGTTATGACGGGGTGCAGAGAGCGGCGGTGAAACTTGGACTCGCCGTCACCTTTTGAGGTGCGAAACGTCGAGCAGCCCACCCCACTCATGAAAATCCCCGCTGGCCTCGGTGTGTTTGCGTCGATCGTAACGATGAGCCTGATGGCTCCTGCCTTATTCGCTGCGAGTGGAGGGCCGGTGGGGCAGTTTTCCGATCACGGCGATGTCGGCGCGCCGGCGATCGCGGGAACGACGAGCTATGACGAGTTGCGGCAGGAGTATCGGATGACGGCGGGTGGAATCAACATGTGGGGCACGTCAGACCAGTTTCAGTTCGCGTGGAACAAGATGAAGGGGGACTTCATTCTTTTCGCGCGGGTGGAGTTTCTCGGGCAAGGCGTGGATCTGCACCGCAAGGCCGGCTGGATCGTGCGGCAGACGCTCGAGGCGGATTCGCCGTATGCGGATGCATGCGTGCACGGGGATGGACTGACCTCGTTGCAGTTTCGCCGGACGAAAGGCGCGGAGACGGAGCAGGCGGTGGTGCCGTTGACGGGAGGCGACGTGATCAAGTTCGAGCGGCGCGGGAAGCAGTTTATTTTTTCGTCGGCACGTTATGGCGAGACGTTCACGAGCACGACGCTGGAGGAGTTGGATCTCGGGGACGAAGTGTTCGTGGGGTTGTTTCTCTGCTCGCACAATCCCGAGGTGAAAGAGGAAGTGGTGTTCAAGGAAGTGCGGATCGTGCGTCCGCCGAAGGAAGGGTATGTGCCGTATCGGGATTACATTGGGGCGCACCTGGAGATCTTGAATGTGCACACGGGAAAACGTGACGTGGTTTATAGTTCGCCGGAGCAGTTCGAGGCGCCGAACTGGCTGCCGGACTACAAGACGCTTTTGATCAACGTGAGTGGTCCGGGGCCGAACAAAGGGCACTTGAAGACCTTCGATTTGGTGACGAAGCAGATTGGAAATTTCGATACGGGTTTCGCGACGCGGAATAACAACGATCACGTGCTGACCTTCGACGGGAAGCAGCTTGGCATCAGCCATCACAGTGTGGACGACAATGGGCGGTCGGTGATTTATAAATTGCCGGCGACGGGTGGGACGCCGGTGCGCGTGACGCCGAAGGCGCCGTCGTATTTTCACGGCTGGTCGCCGGACGCGAAGTGGATGGTTTACACGGGTGGGCGGAAGCACACGCCGGATGCGACTTCGGATAAATACGACATCTACAAGATCTCGGCGGACGGCGGGGAAGAGATTCGGTTGACGGATGCGGCGGGGTTGAGCGACGGGCCGGAGTTCACGCCGGACGGGAAGTATATCTATTTCAACTCGACGCGTTCGGGATTGATGCAGCTCTGGCGGATGAAGCCGGATGGGTCGGAGCAGGAGCAGGTGACGAATGACGAGTTCAACAACTGGTTCCCGCACATCTCGCCGGACGGAAAGTGGATCGTATTCATTTCTTACGGACAGGACATCAAGCCGGAGGAGCATCCGTATTATAAGCACGTTTACCTGCGGATGATGCCGGCGAGCGGCGGGCAGCCGCGGGTGATCGCGTATTTGTTTGGCGGGCAGGGAACGATCAATGTGCCCTCGTGGTCGCCGGACAGCACGAGGGTTGCATTCGTCAGCAACACGCGAATGGATTGACCGAAGGCAGGCCGATTTGTGTTGGCACCCGGAATGGTCGTATTCGCTCGCAACGATTTCTCATGAAAAAAACTCACCGCAACCCCACTGGTTCTCTCAACCGTCGTGACTTCGTGAAAACGCTCGGCTTCGCGGCGGCGGCCGTGTCGTTTCCGACGATCATTCCGTCGCGCGTGCTGGGAGCGAACTCGCCGAGCAATCGCTTTCGCATTGGTCAGATCGGTTGCGGGCGGATTGCGCGCGGGCATGACATGCCGGGCGTGTTTCGGTCGGGCATGGCGGACATCGTGGCGTTGTGCGACGTGGATTTGCGGCGCGTGGCGGAAGGGAAGGACCTGGCGGAGAAGTTTTATCGGGACGCGTCGGCGGTGCCGCCGCCGATGTCGACGCACCTCGATTATCGGGAGATCCTGGCGCGCGACGACATCGATGGGGTGGTGCTGAGTTTGCCGGATCATCAGCACGCGGAGATCGCGCTGGCGGCGATTCGCGCGGGGAAGGATGTGTATCTCCAAAAGCCGTTCACGATGACGCACGAGGAGAGCGTGATCTTGCGCGATGCGGTCGTGAAGAGCGGTCGGATCTTGCAGGTTGGCAGCCAGCAGCGCTCGTGGAATCAGTCGCAGCAGTTTCGGAAAGGCTGCGAATTCGTGCGCAGCGGGCGGGTGGGGCGGTTGAAGGCGGTGGAGATCGGACTGCCGATCGATCCGACGAAGCCGGACGATCCGGAGCAGCCGATCCCGGCGAATTTGAATTACGACGCCTGGCTCGGGCCGACGCCGAAGGTGTATTACACGGAGCAACGCGTGCATCCGCAATCCGGATACAGCCGGCCGGGCTGGTTGCGCAACGAGTCCTTCTGTCTGGGGATGATCACGGGCTGGGGGGCGCATCATTTCGACACGGCGCATTGGGGCATGGACATGGAATCGAGCGGGCCGTTGAAGATCGAAGGACGCGCGACGTTTCCGACCAACTCGATCTGGAACGTGCATGGCGAGTATCACGTCGAGCTGATGTATCCGGGCGACGTGAAGATGACCGTATCGGACAAGCTGCCGAACGGCGTGCGGTTCATTGGCGACGAAGGATGGATCTTTGTCGGCCGGGAGCGCGAAGGAGCGCAGACCTCGAGCGATCCGGCGATGCGGGCGACGGAGCTGCAGCCGTTGGATGCGAGCGATCCGAAGCTGCTCGATCCGAATGGCGTGAAGGTGAAGTTCCTCGAGAGCAGCAGTCATCACAAGAACTGGCTGGATTGCATGAAATCACGGGAGCAGCCGCTCGCGCCCGCGACGGTGGCGCACAGTGCGAACACCGCGTGCATCGTGAGCTGGATCGCGATGAAGACGGGTCGGCCGCTGCGTTGGGATCCGAAGGCGGAAAAATTCGAGAATGACGCGGAAGCGACGGCGTTGCTGTCGCGGCCGGAACGCGCGCCGTATGGAATGCAGCGCGTGAAGAAGGCGTGAGCGCGATCAGGCTCGTTTGGTGTTTGGGTTTGGTTGCGCTGTCAGGGTCGGCGGTCCGAGCCGAATGGCAGCGCAACGACACGACGCTCGCGTGGGCGGAGAAGGGGAAGGTCGTGTGGCAGTTCTCCTTCGATCCCGCGAAAGGGAAGCCCTTCTTTCATCCGCTTTCGGTGAACGGCGGGGCGAGTTTGACGAACTTCAAGCCGGAGGACCATCCGTGGCATTACGGGCTGTGGTTTTCGTGGAAATACATCAACGGCGCGAATTATTGGGAGGAGAACCGGCAGACCGGGCGGGCGCAGGGTGCGACGCGTTGGAGCGCGCCGGCGATCGAGACGCGTGCGGATGGCAGCGCGCTCGTGCGAATGGAAGTGACTTACACGCATCCGAGCGGACGCGTGGATTTGACGGAGCGGCGTGAGTTGGCGATTTCGGCGCCGGCGTCGGATGGAAGTTACACGATCGACTGGCGATCGGATTTCCTGGCGGGAGTGGAAGGCGCGGAGCTGGCGCGCACGCCGATGCCGGGCGAGCCGGATGGACGGTTCAATGGCGGGTATGCGGGGTTGAGCGTGCGGCTGGCGTCGGCGCCGGCGGAAGTGGCGTTCGTGACGATGGAGGGACCGGTGGACGAGTTTAAGCAGAATCGTGCGCGGCCGTTGGTGCCGGCGGTGGCGGCGAATGTGACGGAAGGCGGAGCGGAGGTGGGGGCGATCGCGATTTTGAGTGCGCGCGAGAATACTGAAGGTGAAGCGCCGTGGTATTTGGTGCAGTCGGAGATGCGCTTTGCGTGCGCGGCGATTTTGGCGCCGAAGGTGGTGAAGCTGCCGGCGGGCGGGGAGTGGCAGCTGAAATATCGCGTGGTGGTTCGCGCGAAGGCTTGGACGCCGGGAGAATTGAAAGCGGCGCTCGAAGAGTGGGCGCGGAGGCAGGACGGGAATGCGCGGTGAGGGCACCGCGCCTCCATGAGGCGCGACTTCAGTGGCGTGAGGTGAAGGGTTGTGCGCGGAGCCAGGCGATGAGCTCGTCGGCCATGGCGCGGGCGTCGGCGACGCGGGGGTGGTTGCGCGAGAAGTGTTGGAAGACGAAATGAGTGAGGCGGGGATCTTCGGATTCGAGTTGGGCGACGGCGGCTTCCCATGGTTGGCGTAAGCGTTCGCTGCGGGCGCCGCCGGTCATGCCGCCGCGGAGGATGACGATTTGAGCGGCCGGATACGTGCGACGAATATCGCGCACGAGTTGGATGTAGCGGTCGGTGAAATCGGCGGGGAAAGGGAGATTTTTGGCGGTGGTGAAGGAATCGTCGTTTTCGCCGTAGTTGAGGAAAACGACGTCAGGCGTCCAGTTGGCGAGATCGGCGTGTGGGGATTCGATTTTTGGATACACGCGGTCCCAGATTTCGCCGGCGCGCTTCGGGACCCAGCCGGAAGATATGCCCATGCCGCTGACGGAGATGTTGCGGTGGTCGGCGTTGGAGGCGGCGGCGGTGAAAGCGGCGTAGCTTTTGGCGGCGTTGTGGGTGCGGCGGTCTTCCCACTGGTCGGTGTCGCCGTCCTCGTTGCAGGCGCCGGCGGTGATGGAGTCGCCGAGGAAAAGGAATTTGTGCGCGTAGGTGGGAGGTTCGACGCGGAGGAGTTTGCCGTTGGGCGCGAGGCGGATGCCGTCGAAATGGACGTGACCGGCGTCGGCTTCGCTGCGTTTGAAGAGGGTGAGCCGGTGAGGGCCGGGGCCGAGGTTTTCGAAGCGGGTGTTTTGGGGCGGGTGGTTTGCGCGGATTTCGACGAGGTGAGTGGTGTCGTTGAGGTGAGCGTCGAAGAAGTTCTGGCCCTTGGGGGCGGAGAAAAGGAGTTCGATGGAGTCGCCTTCGAAGGCGAGGGTGATGCGGCTGGCCTGCCAGATGACGCCGATGGAACCGGGGGCGGAGGCGCTGGAGTCGAAGCGGCCCTCGTAGTGGATGTTTGGATGCGAAGCGGGGGCGGTGTGGGCGGGGGCCGAAAAGGTGGTGAGCGCGAATGCGGCGGCGAGAAAGGCGAGGCGGATGGGCTTCATCGAGGACCGACAGCGCAGCTGCGGTTTTCGAGGGAGGCAAGAGTGGTGAAGCGGGATGTGGCTCGCTGCCTGGTTTGTGCGTGGTTCGTTGCGCAGCCGGTGGCGGGCCTTGGCGCGGCAAGCGCGCCACCTACATGGGGAGGTGCGTTCGCGGCTCGAGGTTACTGGAGGGCGCGGATGGGCGGGAGTTTTTGTTTGAGCTGGAGGACGGGGGCGAAGAGGTCGCCGTGTTTTTCGATGCGCTTCAGGACGTCTTCGGTTTCGAAGGTGAGCAGTTCCTTCTTTTTCTTTTTCCAGCACGTTTCGACTTCGTCCCAGGTCACGGGCGTCGAGACGGTGGGGCGCTGTTTGGCGCGGAGGGAGTAGACGTTGATGGTGGTCTTGTGGTCGTCGTTCTGGCTCCAGTCGACGAGCACTTTTCCGACGCGGAGGGATTTCAGCATCTTCTCGACGACGACGTCGGGGAATTGGTTTTCGAGCACGCGCGCGACGGTGTGGGCGAACTCTTTCGTGCGGTCGTAGGTGACGGGGGTGTTGAGAGGGACGTAAACCTGGAGGCCTTTGGAGCCGGAGGTTTTGGCGAAACTTTTGAGGCCGAGGCCGTCGAAGAGTGCTTTCACCCAGAGGCCGACCTGGCAGCAGAGAACGATGTCGGCGGGCGGGCCGGGATCGAGGTCGAAGGCGAGCGTGGTCGGGCGCGAGATGGCGGGAGCTTTGTGGAGGAAAGTGTGCAGTTCGAGGTCGGCGAGATTGGCGGCCCAGACGAGGGCGGGGAGGTCGTTCATCACGCAGTAGTGGATCTCGCCGCCGCGGTCGCGGGGAACGGTGGTCGTCTTCACCCATTTCGGGCGGTGCGACGGGCATTGTTTCTCGTAGAAGAAGAAGCCGTCGACGCCGTCCGGGTAGCGTTTGAGCGTGATGGGGCGGTTTTTGAGATGCGGGAGAAGGACGTCGGAAACGCGGATGTAGTAATCGATGACGTTGCCCTTGGTGAATCCGACTTCCGGATACAGGACTTTGTCGAGATTGCTCACGGTGAGCTTCATCCGGCCGACGGTCATTTCGGTTTTGGTGGCCATGGCGGTCAGGAGGCTTGTTCGCGGACGACTTGGGTGGCGGGTTTGTCCTCGCGCAGGCCGAGGAAGACGGGGTGGCGCAGACGGTCGTCGTTCGTCCACTCGGTGAATTTGATCTGTGCGACCATCACGGGTTTCACCCAATGGCAGCGCCGCATTTCGGCGGCGGTGACGCCGGCGCCGTAGCGGCCGGGGCGTTTGTCGGGGAGATCGGCGAACGGGCAGGTGTCGCTCGGGATTTTTTTGAATTCGGCGTGAAGCGAGCGGAGGAGTTTGGCGTTGAAGCCGGTGCCGACCTTGCCGGCGAACTTGAGTTGTTTGCCCTCGTAAACGCCGACGAGGAGCGCGCCGAAGTGGGTGCGGGAGCCGCCGGGCGGGGTGTAGCCGCCGATGACGAATTCCTGTTCGCGGTGGAGTTTGAGTTTGATCCACGCGCCGGAACGTTTGCCGGGTTCGTAGGTGGAGTCGGGGCGTTTGCCGATGAGGCCCTCGAGTCCGAGTTTTTTGGCTTGGGCGAGAAGTGTGTCGGGATCGTTGCCGAGGGAGGCGGAGTAGCGGAGGGCGGCGGGGGCGTCTTTGGCGAGGAGTTTTTCGAGGACGGCTTTGCGTTCGGTGAGCGGGAGCGATTGAAGGTTTTTTCCGTTCAGTTGGAGCAGATCGAAAACGTAGAAAAACAGGGGCGGGCGCGCGGTGCCGACGTCGTGGGCTTGGAGAAGTTGGAAGGAGGAGCGGCCCTTGTCGTCGAGGGCGACGATCTCGCCGTCGAGGATGACATCGGTGACATCGAGGGCGGAGACGGCTTCGAGGATCTCGGGAAATTTCTGGGCGAAGTCTTTGTTGTTGCGTGAAAGGAGGCGCGTGCCGTGGGTGTCGCGGAAGGCGATGGCGCGAAAGCCGTCAAATTTGATTTCGTAGATCCAGTCGCCGGCGGGCGGGGAATCGACGAGGAGGGCTTTCATGGGTTCGATGAAAGCGCGCGTGGCTTTGGGGCGGGGACGGGAGGAGGTGCGCGAAGTTTTTTTCGCGGATGTTGCGTTGCGGCGCTCTCGGAGAGAGCGCCCTACCGGCGCGGCCGCGCCATTTTCGGCGGCGCGGGCGGCTTCGGCGATGGTGGCTTTGAAGGATTTGGGTTCCTTGCGGTTGGATTGCCAGACGCGGCCGGCGCCGCGGGCGAGTTGCTCCATGGATTTGCCGGAGAGGACGGAGGTGTCGTCCTGTTTTTTGGATACGGGCTTCATGTCCTCGCCGCCCTTGATGAGGAGCCATTCGTCGCCGCCGCGGAGTTGGACGAGATACCATTCGCCGCGGAGTTTTTTTCCGGTGAGGACGAAGTGGAGTTTCCCTTTTTCGAGATCTTTGGCGGGGGTGTCGGTGAGGGGTTTGAACGTGCCGCGGTCCCAGACCATGACGGTGCCGCCGCCGTATTGGCCCTTGGGGATGGTGCCTTCGAAATCGATGTAGGAGACGGGATGATCCTCGACGTGGACGGCGAGGCGGCGGTCGCCTTTTTTGTAGGGCACGCCCTTCGGCACGGCCCAGGATTTGAGGGTGCCGCCGATTTCGAGGCGGAAGTCGTAGTGGAGGCGGGAGGCGGCGTGTTTCTGGATGACGAAACGATGGCCGGCGCCGGCGCCGCGTGGGGCGCGACCGCTTTTGGGTTCGGCGGTTTTCGAGAAATTTCGCTTACGGACGTATTCCTTGAGCGACATGGCGCTCGAGGATTGTCACGGCGGGGCGGGCGGGGGTTCCGTGGCGGGGAACCGGGAAGCGCGGTGGGGGCACCGCGCCTCCATCAGGCAACCTCGGTGGGTTCGGCGATGAGGGAGGGGCAGGAGGTGCCGTCGAACCAGGTTCCCTCGACGAAGGTGGTCGTGGGGATTTCGGGGATGCCGCGTTTGTTTTGCTGGAGTTGGCCGGCGAGGATTTCGACGGCGAGGCCGCCGACCGTCTGGTGATTCTGGCGGACGCCGGCCTTGGTGCCGCTGAAGTCTTCGAGGAACACGTCGACGAGCGAAAGATCGCGCGGGGCTTCGAGGCCGAGGGAGTGGAGCGCGGTTTGGACGAACGATTCCTTGCTGATGATGACGTCGGGCTTGTGGCGATCGAGCCACTTCTTGAAAGGAGCGATGTCGACTTCGGGCGAGGATTGTTCGTTGAGCCAGCGCTCGACGGGATGAGCGTCGGGAAACAGATACATCGGAACGCGCTCCTTGGCGGGAATCGTTTCCTGTTCGCAGAGGAAGCCGGCGGACCAGAGACGATCGACGGCGTGGTCCCAGCCGCGGTGCATGACGAAGCCGATGCGGCGGTAACCCTTGGCGATCACCTTTTGGACGGCGAGGCGGATGATGTCGCACTGGTTGTTGGTGACGTTGTGCAGGGCGGGCTGGTGGGGGAAGTAGTCGATCTTGACCGCGCTGAATTGCGACCAGTCGAAAAGGAGGGCGTCGCCGTTTTCGCGTCCGTGGGAGGCGATGATGACGCCGTTGATGCCGCGGGCGTTGAGGATGCGGCTGAGGCGGCCCTGGGTGAGGCCGGGCTCGCGCATCCAGAAGTGATCGAGGTTGAAGCCGATCTCCTTGGCCTTCGCGACGGCGCCGGCGTAGAACTCGGCGTGGGCGGTGGCGGATTTCCAGCCGAAGCGGGTGTTCCAGTTGGTGACGTAAGCGATGGTGGGTGGATTGCGGCGTGGCACGACCTGGCCGCGATAGGCGACGAGCGCGCGCAGGAACGGGTCGGGGGCGTAGCCCATTTTTTGGGCGAGACTCTGGATGCGCTGGCGAGTGGATTCGGGCAGTCGGGGATGGTTGCGCAACGCCAGCGAGACAGTGGTGACGTGCACGCCGGCCTGCCGTGCAACGTCGGCGAGAGTAACGCGACGTCCGTTCATAAGGGTAGGACGCGAGTTCGTCGCAAGGAACGCGTGCGCACAAGTCTATTGTTAGATTGTGTGGTTGATGGCGTCGTCTCGGCGCGAAAAGGACTTTCGGCGCGCTCCTTCGCGCCCTCGTTTACCCCCGCTTTCGATGGTGCGAAATGGAGTTCTCATGCAGAACGTTCGCCCTTGTGTTTCGTCGGTTTTGCGCCGGTTTCCGGGCGTTTCGTCGGCAACTTCAACGGCTTCCTGAGCAACTGTGTCTTCAAATCCCGTGGTTGAAAGTTATCATACCCAGCATTCGCCCTTCGGGGCTTTTGCGAGCTTCACAATCGGCCTGGTGGATGCGCCGGGCGGATTTGGCCAATCTCTTCGCGGTGCGGCGAAGCAAAACGTGTATGTGGGCTATCGCGCGCCCTCGAAGTCGCAATGGCAGTTGCTGCCGTTTTTGACGCCGCCGAAGTCGCAGGAAGGGGCGTTTACCGGCGACACGACGGTGGTGCAGCCGCCGCGTGGATTCGATTCGTTGCGGCCGGAGAGTTATACGCGCACGCTAAATTGGGCGAGCGACACGTGGCGGGCGGATGAGTCGCGATTTGGGTTTTCGTTGTTGTCGCCGTTTGGCGAGGTGCCGGATCCGGCGAAGATGTCGAAGGCGGCGGCGCGGTTTCATCTAGCGCCGTTGATCACGGGCTGGATCGAATACGACAACCGTGGCGGGAAAGAAGACGTCGAGCTGATCTTTGGCATTGGCAATGGCGACGACACGCTGCGGCCGCTGACCGATACGAAGGATTCGCTGCTCGGGTTCGCCGGTGGCACGGCGTATGGTTATGCGACGGTGCCGGCGAAAGGCGTCACGATGCGGCAGGGCTTCGATATTCTCGCGCCGAAGTTTCGCGATTATCGCGGATTGCTGGTGATTGCGGGCGAGAGCGCGTTGGTGTTCACGGTGCCGGCGGGGAAGCGGAAGCGTTTTCCGTTGGTGCTCGGGTTCTATCAAGACGGCGTGGTGACGACGGGGATCACGTCGAGCTTCCTTTACACGCGCTATTTCCGCGATCTGGAGGACGTGCTGGATTACGGACTCGAGCATTACGAGCGCTACGAGAAACTCGCGGCGCAGCGCGATCGGGAGCTGGCGAAGAGCCGGCTCGATGCGGATCAGAAGTTTCTAATCGCGCAAGCGACGCACAGTTATCTGGGCAGCAGCCAGCTGATGTGGGCGAAGAACAAGCCCCTCTACATGGTGAACGAAGGCGAGTATCGGATGGTCAATACCTTCGATCTCACGGTGGATCATGTGTTCTTCGAACTCGCGTGGCTGCCGTGGGGCGTGCGCGACGTGCTGGATCTGTTCGTGGATCGGTATTCGTATAAGGACCAGCTTGGGATTTCGTTCACGCACGACATGGGGGTGAACAACTTCTTCACGCCGCCGGGACGTTCGAGTTACGAGTGCGACGGGATCGAAGGCTGTTTCAGTCACATGACGATGGAGCAGTTGCTCAACTGGACCCTTACGGCGTGCACCTATGCGGAGCGGACGGGCGATTTGAAATGGCTGAAAGGGAAGCAGAAGATCCTGCTCGCGTGTGCGGAGAGCCTGCATCGCCGCGACGATCCCGATCCGAGGAAGCGCGACGGCGTGTTGAAGCACGATTCGGCGCGCGTCGGGGTGGGCGCGGAAATCACGACTTACGACAGCCTCGATGTGAGCCTCGGTCAGGCGCGCAACAACCTCTATCTCGCGGTGAAGACGCTGGGAGCGTGGGTGTTGTTGGAGAAGGCTTTCCTGCGGCTTGGGCTCGCGAAAGCGTCGGCGGATGCGGCGGCGACGGCGAATCTGCTGGCGAACACGCTGACGACGAAGTTCGAAGCGGAGACGGGGTTTTTCCCGGCGGTGTTCGAGAAGAACAATCGTTCGCGGATTTTGCCGGCGGTGGAAGGCTTCATCTATCCGCTGTATTTGAATTATCGTGACGCGACGGATCGGAACGGCCGGTTCGCGCCCCTGTTCAAGTTGCTCAGCCAGCACATCAACCAAGCGCTGGTGCCGGGCATCTGCATCGACGAGCAATCGGGCGGTTGGAAGATGAGCAGCACGAGCACGAACACCTGGTTCAGCAAGATCGCGATCGCGCAGCACGTGATCCGGAAGATGTTCCCCGAGGCGATGACGGAGGCCGCGAAGAAAGGCGACCGCGTTCACGCCGACTGGCAGCGGACGCCGGGCTGCGGCGAGCACGCGATGTGCGACCAGATTCGCAGCGATTCAGGAATCGTTTGTGGCAGCCGCTACTATCCGCGCGGTGTTACGAACTACCTCTGGCTTTCCAACTAGAGATTCACCAAAAGAGCGGGCGCTCGGCCCGCGCGCTTTTTTTCACGCAGCTTTCATCCACGTCCTGTTCTTCACCCCCGACCTCCATGAGTCATTCAGCGAGTAAACTCTCCGTTACCGAGAAGATCGGCTACGGCCTCGGCGACGTCGCCACGAACTTCTTCTTCCAGTCGATGATTCTCTACCAAGCCCGTTTTTATACGGACACGGTGGGGCTCGCCCCGGCGATCGTCGGATGGATGTTTCTGATTGTCCGTCTGGCCGACGCGTTCGTCGATCCGGTGGTCGGCGCACTGGCCGATCGCACCAAGACGCGGTGGGGCAAGTTTCGTCCGTGGATCTTGTGGACGGCTCTGCCGTTCGGCGTGATTTTCTACTTCGTTTATGTCGCGCCGAACTTCGGCATGCAGGGGAAGATCATCTACGCCTTTGTCACCTACAGTTTGATGATGGTGATCTATTCGGCGAACAACACGCCGTATGCCGCACTGATGGGTGTGATGACGCCGAACGTCAGCGAGCGGGCCAACATCGCCCGCTATCGTTTCGTCGCCGCTTTGATCGGGCAGTTCATCATCCAGGCGCTGGCGCTTCCGCTGGTCGACAAATTCGGCGCGGGCGACAGCGCCAAAGGCTGGGCGACGACGATGGCGATCTTCGGTGTGATCATCGTGGTGTGTAACATCATCGTCTTCTTCACGACGAAGGAACGCGTTCTTCCCAATCCCGAGCAGAAGCCCTCGATCAAGGAGGACATCAAGAACACCTGGGGCTGCAAACCCTGGCAGGCGATGTTCATCCTGACGCTGGCGGTCTTCACGATGCTCGTCGTTCGCGGCACGTCGCTGAATTACCTGTTCACCTATTATCTCGATCCGGCGGCGATGACGCAGTTCGTCGACACGGTGGGTCTGGCCGCCGCGGCGACGGGCGGGGAGCCGTCGGGCTTCGCTTACGTGCTCGATTTGTTCGGCCTGCTGGTTCGCCCTGATAATTCGAATGCGCCGGCGGTGGCGTTCGCCTTTTTCCAGGTTCTCGGGTCGATCATCCAAATCATCGCGATTCCCTTCTCGAAGCCGTTGTCCGACCGCTTCGGCAAGAAAGCCGTGTTCATTGTCGGCATGAGCGTCACGATCATGGCCACGCTCGGCGTATTTCTGATCGGGCCGACCGACATGAATCTCATGTTCTGGCTCAGCATCATCTGGGGCTTGGGCTGGGGACCGACCGTTCCGCTGCTCTGGGTGATGATTGCGGACGTCGCGGATTATTCCGAGTGGCAGACTTCCCGCCGTGCGACGGGCTTCATGTATGCGGGCATCCTTTTCGCGTTGAAAGCCGGCCTCGGCTTGGGTGGCGCCGTGATCGGATGGATCATGGGCATGCACGGTTATGTTGCGAACGTCGTGCAGTCCGAGTCGGCGATGCTCGGCATTCGTTTGGGCGCTTCCGTCTATGCGGCGATTCCCATGCTGATCGCGCTCGGGTGCCTGATTGTGTATCCGATTGGCAAGGACTTGAATCTTCGGATTCAGAACGAACTCGAAGAACGCCGGAAGAAGTTCGGCGGCGCTTCGGCTTGATCGGGCGCTGCGCGCTTTGAAAAAAAACGGAGCCGCGGCGAGACTGCCGCGGCTTTGTTGTCTCTTTCGCAACTTCAACGGATTTCCCTCGTCCGACTTTGATCATGAGAAAACTCTTCGGCTGCGTTTTCCTCGCTTCGGTTTTCGTCGCGGTGTCCGCGACTTCGGTCCGCGCTGCTGCTTCGCAAGGTGCGGCGGCGACCGGGCAATATCGCAATCTGTTCAAGGAATATCTTGGCAAGAGCGATGCCGAGATCGACGCGAAGGTGAAGGCGGCGTTCCAGCAGTTGTTCTACGGCGACGAGAACTCGCAGCGGCTTTATTACGAAGTGCCGGGTGAGATGGCGTATGTGCCGGACATCCATAACAACGACGTCCGCAGCGAAGGATTGTCCTATGGAATGATGATCGCGGTGCAGATGGACCGGCAGAAGGAGTTCAACGCGATTTGGAAGTATGCGAAGCATTACATGTTTTATGAGGCGGGCCCGTTGGGCGGGTATTTTGCGTGGCACACGGCATTCGATGGGCGGCGGTTGAGTCCGGGGCCGGCGCCGGACGGCGAGGAGTGGTTTGTGATGGCGTTGTTTTTCGCGTCGCATCGCTGGGGCGATGGCGAAGGGATTTTCAACTACAGCCAGGAAGCGCAGACGCTGCTGCGCACGATGTTGCACAAGGACGAGGATCCGGAGCGCGGGCGGGTGACCAACATGTTTCATCGCGAGGCAAAGCAGATCGTGTTCACGCCGCATCCTCCGGGATCGGAGTTTTCGGATCCCTCGTATCATGTTCCGGCCTACACGGAGCTGTGGGCGAAGTGGGCGGCGGATCCGGCGGATCGCGCGTTCATGGCGGAGGTGACGAAGACGAGCCGCGAGCTGTTCAAGAAAGCGGCGCATCCGAAGACGGGGTTGATGCCGGATTATTCGAATTTCGATGGCACGCCCCGGAAGACGCCGTGGGGGAATCACGACGATTTTCGTTACGACGCGTGGCGGACGCTTTCGAATCCGGCGCTCGATTGGTCGTGGTGGGCGGCGGACCCGTGGCAGGTGGAGCAGAGCAATCGCGTGTTGAAGTTTCTCGCGTCGCACGGCGAAAACATTCCCGACCGTTACAAGATCGACGGCACGCCGGTATCGACGGACGTGAACACGCCGGGATTGATCGCGATGGCGGCGACGGCGGCGCTGGCGGCGGATCGCGAGATCGGGCAGCCGTTTGTGCAGCGGCTGTGGGACATGAAAGTGCCGGAAGGGCGGAAGCGGTATTATGACGGGCTGCTCACGATGATCGCGTTGTTGGAGGTGAGCGGGAAGTTTCAGATTTATTGGCCGAAATGAGACGGGCGGCGAAATGCAGGAGTGGCGCGGTGGAGTTTGACGACGTCCTCGTCGGGTCACGTGGCGGGCGCGCGTTGAGAAGCCCGACGAGGACGTCGGGCTCCACCTGGCTGATTATTTTCGCGTTGATGTGGAGTTCGGCTGCGGCGGCGGCGGGGCAGCGGGATTTGTTTGTGGAGTTGTTGGGGAAATCGGAGGCGGAGGTGTCGGCGAAGGTGGAGGCGGGATTTCGGCAGTTGTTTTACGGGGACGATACGCGCGAGCGGATTTATTATCCGGTGGGCGCGGACATGGCTTACATCGCGGACATCGGGAATCAGGACGTTCGGTCGGAAGGGATTTCGTATGGGCTGATGATCGCGGTGCAGATGGATCGAAAGGAGGAGTTCGATCGCATCTGGAAATGGGCGACGACGCATATGCGGCACAAGGACGGTCCGCGGCGCGGCTACTTCGCGTGGCAGTGCAAGTTCGACGGGACGATCATCGATCCCGGCAGTGCGTCGGATGGCGAGGAGTGGATTGCGATGGCGTTGTTTTTCGCGGCGCACCGGTGGGGGAGCGGAGAAGGGATTTTCGATTACGAGGCGGAAGCGCAGGCGCTGTTGCGGGACATGTTGCACAAGCCGCGTGTGGGCGAACTGACGTCGATTTTCGACCGCAAGCGGAAGCAGGTTGTATTTGTGCCGAACCTACATGCCGGGACGTTCACCGATCCTTCGTATCACCTGCCGGCGTTTTACGAGTTGTGGGCGAAGTGGGCGGAGAGCGCGGAGGATCGGGTGTTCTGGAAGGAGGCGGCGCAGGTGAGTCGCGAGTTTTTCCGCAAGGCGGCGCATCCGAAGACCGGGCTGATGCCGGAGTATGCGCATTTCGATGGCCGGCCTTATACGTCGAATCGGTTTGGCGAAGGGAAGGGCGATTTTCGATTCGATGCGTGGCGAACGCCGGCGAATGTGGCGCTCGATTATGCGTGGTGGCGCGTGGATCCGTGGCAGGTGGAGCAGAGCAATCGCGTGCTGCGGTTCTTTGCGTCGCAGGGGCCGAACGCGGCGAACCAGTTTACGCTCGCGGGCAAGCCGTTGTCGTCGGACACGTCGGTGGGCATGTTTGCGATGGCGGCGGTGGCGGGTTTGGCGGCGGATCCGGAGTTGGCGCGGCCATTTGTGCAGCGGTTGTGGGATGCGAAAGTGCCGGAAGGGCGGTGGCGTTATTACGACGGACTGCTTTATCAACTCGCGCTGCTGCAGGTCGGCGGGCGGTTCACGATTCACGATGCGCCGCGGCGGTGAGGGAGAAGGCGCGGTTCGAGGGAATCGGTTTCAATTTTTCATGATTACGTCACGTCTTTGGGTGAGCCGGTGCAGGTTTGCATCGGATTTCGTCGCGCGCTTCGCGCCAGCGGCTTCGCTGGCCGCAGCGCTCTTGGTGGCGGGCTGCGCTTCGCCGGGTGCTTCGGCGCCGGCGGGGACGGCGGCGGCGTCGCCGGGCGTGGAGGCGTCGAGTCCGGATTTGCGGAAAGGCATGCCCGGCGCCGAGCTCAAGACATTGTTGGGAGAACCGAAGGAAGTTCGGCCCTTCGTGGTCGATGGCGTGACGAGCGAAGTGTGGGTTTTCGAGCGGCGGCTGCAGGGCAAGACGCGCCAGGTCGTGGCGCGCATGCGGGAAGTGCCGTATGTGGATCCGATCACGGGCGTGATGCGCATGCTCCAGGAGCCGGTGCAGGAAAACGAGACCACGACCGTAATCGAGACGATCGAAGTGCTGATGTTTTCCGGTATCGTGGCCGAATGGAAAAAGAGCTTCGATTCCGAGCGCGCCTTCAATTGAAGGCTGTGGCGAAACCAACCCCGAACGACCTCCAACATTGAAAACCATGATGCGTTCCTTCCTCCCGTTCTCTGCCGGCGCGACCCGCTGGCTGGCTTGCGCCTTGTTCGTGGTCAGTGCCGTTGCAGCGCGTGCGACGGAAGAAGACGGTTATCGTTTGTGGCTGCGTTATGATCGGATCGTGGATCAGTCGCTGCGGGAGAGCTACACGGCGGCGATCACGGAGATCGTGATTCCGGAAGCGCAACGTCCGCCGTGGGCGGTGGGCTCGATCAATGCGATCCGTGACGAGCTCACGACGGGCTTGCGCGGTTTGCTTGGCGTGGATGTGCCGGTGGTGGCGAAGCCGACGCGCGCGGGCGCGCTGGTGTTGGGCAATCCGCGCCAGCCGGAAATCAACGCGATCGTGAGCGAGGCGGATCTGCGCGTGGCGAGCGAGGAAGGATTTATTTTGCGGAGCACGACGGTTGATGGGCAGCGGCGGATCCTGCTCGTGGCGAATCGCGAGATCGGGTGGCTTTACGGGGCGTTTGCGCTGTTGCGGCACCTGCAGACGAATCAGCCGGTCGAGGATTTGAATATTGTCACCGGACCGCGGATACAGCGGCGGTTGTTGAATCACTGGGACAATCTCAACGGCTTCGTCGAGCGCGGTTATGCGGGCGAGTCGTTGTGGGATTGGTTTCACATTCCCGAATACATGTCGCCGCGGTATCGCGATTACGCGCGCGCGTGCGCGTCGATCGGGATCAACGGCACGGTGCTGACGAATGTGAATGCGAACGCACGGGTGTTGACGCCGTATTATTTGAAGCGGGTGGCGGCGCTCGCGAGCGAGTTTCGGCCGTATGGTATCCGTGTTTACCTTACAGCGCGTTTCAGTGCGCCGGTGGAGATCGGCGGATTGAAGACGGCGGATCCGCTCGATCCGGCGGTGCGCAAGTGGTGGGCGGACAAGGTGGAGGAGATTTATGCGCTGATTCCGAATTTTGGCGGGTTCTTGGTGAAGGCGAATTCGGAAGGGCAGCCGGGGCCGCAGAACTACGGGCGCAATCACGCGGACGGCGCGAACATGCTCGCGGATGCGTTGCAGTCGCGCGGCGGGATCGTGATGTGGCGGGCGTTTGTTTACAGCAACGAGGAGCCGGAGGACCGGCACAAGCAGCCCTACAACGAGTTCGTGCCGCTGGATGGGAAGTTTCGCGACAACGTGATCGTGCAGGTGAAGAACGGCGCGATCGACTTCATGCCGCGCGAGCCCTTTCACCCGTTGTTTGGCGCGATGCCGAAGACGCCGCTCGCGCTGGAGTTGCAGATCACGCAGGAGTATCTCGGCAGCGGGACGCAGATCGCGTTTCTTGCGCCGCTGTTCGAGGAGGTGCTGGATGCGGATACGTTTGTGAACGGGCCGGGCACGACGGTCGGGAAGATCGTCGACGGCAGCGTGGATCATCACGGGATTTCGGTGATCGCGGGCGTGTCGAACATCGGCGACGAGCGCAACTGGACGGGGCATCCGATGGCGCAGGCGAATTGGTATGCTTATGGGCGGTTGGCGTGGGATCACCAGATCGATTCGGCGCAGATCGCGGACGAGTGGACGCGGATGACGTTTGGAAACGATCCGGCGCTGGTGAAGCCGATCACGTCGATCCTGATGGAGTCGCGGGAAACGGTCGTGAATTATTCGATGCCGCTCGGGATTCATCACATCATGGCCGAAGGGCATCATCATGGGCCTGGGCCGTGGGTGGATGAGGCGGGGCGCGCGGACTGGACGTCGGTGTATTATCATCGCGCGGACGAGAAAGGGATGGGCTTCGATCGCACGAAGACGGGATCGAATGCGCTCGAGCAGTATGCGCCGGAGATTCAGCGCGTGTGGGGCGATCCGAAGACGACGCCGGACAACCTGCTGCTGTGGTTTCATCATTTGCCGTGGGATTATCAGATGAAGAGCGGGCGGACGCTGTGGAATGAGATTGCGCTGCATTATCAGAAAGGGGTGGAAACGGTGCGCGAGTGGCGGAAGACGTGGGACGGGTTGCCGAAGGAAAAGATCGGCGAGCCGCGGTATTCGCACGTGAAGGCGTTGCTCGGGCGGCAGGAACGCGAGGCGCGCGAGTGGCGCGATTCGTGTTTGTTGTATTTCCAGACGTTTTCGAAGCGGCCGTTGCCGGAAGGTGTCGAGCCGGCGGAGCATCCGTTGGAGTATTACAAGGCGGTGAATATTCCGTTTGCGCCGGGGCATCCGGGGGCGAGGTAGGGGGGAGATTTTCGAATTTCGATTTTGGATTTTCGATTTTCTGAGGAGCGCGGAGTATCCGGATAGGGGCGGGGCGTTGCAGCTCATCGGGACCCCGACTGGTCGGGGCAAGCTGTCGGGCTTCACTTGGGGCGGAAAATGCGTTTGCCGCGGGCGGGGGCGGGGCTCAGCGTGCGCGGTTCCATGAGCGACATCCCTCAAGACATCACGCACGACCAGCATGCCGTGCGGCGCCAGAAGCTCGCGGATATGCGGGCGGCGGGGTTTGATCCGTTTCGCGCGGAGTTCGCGCCGACGCATTTCTCGGCGGACGCGAAAGCGCTGTATGTCGACGGGCAGGATTATGCGGTGAACGTGTCGGTCGCGGGACGGCTGGTGACCTTTCGCGTGCAGGGCGGAAGCTCGTTCGTGAAAGTGCAGGATCAGCAGGGGCAGATTCAGCTTTATTTCCGCAAGGACGTGCTCGGCGAGGAGCGCTACACGGTGTTCAAGAAGCAGCTCGATCTGGGCGACATCATCGGCGTGACGGGGACGCTCTTCAAAACGAAGACGGGCGAGGTCACGGTGCGCGTGGATGCGTTTACGCTCGTATCCAAGGCGCTGAGACCGCTGCCGGAAAAGTTTCACGGATTGAGCGATCCGGAGCAGGTGTATCGCCAGCGTTATCTGGACGTGATCGTGAACCAGGAATCGCGGGCACGGCTGATGCTGAGGTCGCGAGTGGTGTCGCACATCCGGCGGTTTCTCGAGGAGCGGAAGTTCATCGAAGTGGAAACGCCGGTGTTGGAGGCGACGGCGGGCGGCGCGGCGGCGCGGCCCTTTGTGACGCATCACAATGCGTTGGACGTGGATTTCTTTTTGCGCATCGCGACCGAGCTAAGATTGAAGCGGATGCTGGTGGGCGGATTCGATCGCGTGTTCGAGATTGGGCGGATTTTCCGGAATGAAGGCGTGTCGCGCCGGCATAATCCGGAGTTCACGATGCTCGAGGTTTACGAGGCGTATAGCGATTATCGCGGGATGATGACGTTGATCCGCGACATGTTGACGACGCTCGTGCGCGACGTGATCAAGCCGGCGGATGGATCGCTGAAGATCAAGCATGCGGCGAGCGGGCAGGAGATCGATTTCGGCGGCGAGTGGCGCGAAGTGCGTTACAAGGATTTGATCGTCGAGGCGACGGGGGATGCGGAGTGGTTTGCGCGTTCGAAGGCCGCGAAGATCGCCGGTGCGGAGAAGCTCGGACTCGGCGTGAATCCCGCGTGGGAGGAGTTCGAGATCACGAACGAGATTTTCTCGAAGAAGATCGAGCCGACGCTGATTCAGCCGACCTTCATCACGCATTTGCCGAAGGAGCTGTGTCCGCTGGCGAAGTTGAACAAGGAAGATCCGAGCGTGCTGGATGTGTTCGAGCTGACGATCGGCGGGATGGAAATCGCGCCGGCGTACTCGGAGCAGAACGATCCGGATGTGCAGCGGGAGATGTTCGAGAAGCAGGCGGGCGAGGAGAAGCAGAACATCGATCAGGATTTCCTGCTCGCGCTCGAGCATGGCATGCCGCCGGCGGGTGGCATGGGCGTGGGGATCGACCGCTTGTGCATCTTGCTGACGGGAGCGGAGAGCATTCGGGATGTGATTTTGTTTCCGCAGTTGAGGCCGGGGAGCGCCTGAAGAAGAAACCACGAATGGACACGAATTCACACGAATGGAGAAAAATCCTTCGTGACCTATTCGTGTAAATTCGTGTCCATTCGTGGTTGTCCATGCCTTGGTATCTTTACCTCGCTCTGAAGCAGCTTTTCCCGACGGGGCGGCGGTTTCCGTTTTTTACGGCGATCTCGATGCTGGGCGTCGCGCTGGGCGTGGCGTTGTTGATCATTTCGACGAGCGTGATGGGCGGGTTTGGCCACGAAATTCGGCGGATGATCGTCGAGACGGAAGGCGACGTGCAGGTGCGGGCGGATGGTTATGTGAACAATGCCAACGCGGTGTTGGAGCGGATCGAGAAGGTGGAAGGCGTGGTGGCGGCGGCGCCGTTTGCGGATGGCGTGGTGATGTTGGAGTGCGAAGGGCGTCCGGCGTATCCGGCGATTCGGGGGCTCGATCTCGAACGCGTGCGCGACGTGGTGCCGATCGAGCGTTATGTGCGGCTCGGGTCGTTGGATGCGTTGGATGACGACTCGATTATTTTAAGCGCGAATCTGGCGATCACGATTGGGGCGCGGATGGGAGACACGGTGGAAGTGTATTCGCCGTTGTTGTTGGAGCGGTTGAAACGGGATGAGGTTTTTCTGCCGCGGGAGTTGAAGGTGGTGGGAATTTTCGAAGTGGGGCATCAGCAACTCGACAGCTCGATGGTGATCGTGACGCTGCGGACGATGCAGGATTTGTATGGGCTGCGGGATGGGATTCACGGGATCAACGTGAAGCTCGCGCCCGGGCTCGATCCGGACGTGGGCGCGGCGCGGATCAATGCGGCGCTGCCGCCGGGCGCCTACATGACGGCGCGGTCGTGGATGGATGCGAATCAGGACTTCCTGTTCATTCTGGCGCTGGAGAAGAACATGATCTTTTTCCTGCTGACCTTCATCATCGTGGTGTCGGCGTTTTCGGTGACGAGTTCGCTGCTGATTTCGGTGGTGCGGAAAACGCGGGAGATCGGATTGCTGGGAGCGCTCGGCGGGAAGTCGCTGCACGTGGCGGCGTGTTTTTGTTTTCAGGGATTGTTTATCGGGATCGTGGGCACGGCCTTCGGGTTGGCGCTGGGATTTGGAGCGCTGCATTTCCGAAACGATTTCGTGCGGGTGTTCACGGAGCTGACGAGCAGTCAGGAAGTGCTGACGCGGTTTTATCAGTTCAGCAATTTGCCGGCGCATACCTCGACGAATGACGTGATGATGATCGTGGTGTGCGCGGTGGTGATTTCGACGCTGGCGGGATTGTTGCCGGCGTGGCGGGCGGCGCGGTTGAAACCGGTGGAGGCGTTGCGCAGTGAGTGAAGTGAAGCAGAAGGTGGGACGAGGCGTTGCTGCCGAGTCGAAGTTCAAACCGGCTCACCCGGAGGGTTCGCCCTACCTGGTTTTGAGTGCGCGGGGTTTGAAGAAGAGTTTTCGGAGCGGGGAGGGGACGATCGAGGTGTTGCGCGGAGTGGATCTCGATGTGGCGGCGGGGGAGAGCGTGTCGATTCGCGGCGAGTCGGGGTCGGGGAAATCGACGCTGTTGAATTTGTTGGCGGCATTGGATGCGCCGGATGCGGGGACGCTTTCGTGGGAAGGCGCGGTGGCAACGGGGGAGCGGCGGGCGAAGTTTTTGGGAATCGTGTTTCAGTCGTTTTACCTGATTCCGGAATTGGATGCGTGGCAGAATGTGCTGATGGCGTCGCGGATCATCCGGGCGCCGGGCAAGGCGGAAAAGGAGCGGGCGAAGGAGTTGCTGGCGCGCGTGGGATTGGCGGGGCGGGCGACGCATTTGCCGTCGCAGTTGTCGGGCGGGGAGCGTCAGCGGGTGGCGGTGGCGCGGGCGTTGATGAATGCGCCGAGATTGATTTTGGCGGACGAGCCGACGGGAAATTTGGACGAGCACACGGGCGATGCGGTGATCGATTTGCTGCTCGGGTTATGTGCGGAGACGAACACGGCGCTGGTGCTGGTGACGCATAATGCGGCGCATGCGAAGAAGGCGGGACGGGCGTTGTTTTTGCACGACGGGCGGTTTGAGAAGATTCCGGGTTCGGAGTTCCGGGTTCAGGGTTGAGGCGGGCGGGCGAGTTCGTTGAGTTAAGCCATGGGTTTACTCGGAACTCGGAACTCGAAACTCGGAACTGCGGGCGGGGCCCGCATTCGTTGTGGCGTCGCGGGCGTGGGATCGCTGGGGCAGCATCATGCGCGGATTTATGCGGCGATGCCGGAGGTGGAGTTTGTGGGAATTTTCGAGACGAGCGATGCGCGGGCGAAGGAGATTTGTGAGAAGTTTGGGTGTCGGCGGTTTGCGACGCTGGCGGAGCTCGGAGCGGCGTGCGATGCGGTGTCGATCGTGGTGCCGACGGATCGGCATGCGGAAGTGGCGGTGCCGCTGCTCGAGCAAGGGTGTCACTTGCTGATCGAGAAACCGCTTTGTGCGACGCTGGAAGAAGCGGAGCGCGTGCTGGCGGCGGCGCAGAAGGCGAACCGGTTGGTGCAGGTGGGGCACATCGAGCATTTCAATCCGGTGATGAGTTTCCTGGAGAAGCACATCGATCGCCCGGGCTACATCACGGCGGAGCGGCTGGCGCCGTATCAGACGCGCGGGACGGAAGTCGGAGTTGTCCTGGATTTGATGATACACGACATCGGTGTCGTGCTGGCGTTGGTGAAATCGCCGATCCGGAAAATCGACAGCGTGGGGATCAGCGTGCTGTCGAAGACGGAGGACATTGCGAATGCGCGGATCGAGTTCGAGAACGGGTGCGTGGCGAATCTGAGCGCGAGCCGGATGAGCTTGAAGAAGAACCGGGAGATCCGGGTGTTTCAGGACAATGCGTATCTGTCGCTGGATTTCATGAACCAGAAAGGGCACCTGGTGAAGAAGAGCGATTTGATCGCGTATGGGTTGAAGCTGAAGGTCGGGTTGGCGAAGCCGGGCGATGTGAGCTCGGTGCCGGTGCAGGATATTCCGATTGAGAAAGGCGAGCCGCTGGCGATCGAGTTGAAGAGTTTCGTGGAGAGCGTGGCGGCGCTGCAGCAGCCGAAGGTGGGAGCGGCGCTGGGGAAGAGTGCGCTGGAGGTGGCGATTACAGTGACGGAGCAGATCAAGAACGCGAAGAAGGGGTGATGCGGATGGCCGCAAAGAGGCGCGGAAGGCGCAAAGGAGGAACCACGAATGGACACGAATGAACACGAAGAGAAATGGAGATGCGGGCCGTCTTCGTGGTCTGAGGGAGAGATGGAATGAGTGTTGAAAATTCGATCGCGCTGCCGGCGGCGAAAGGGACGGTGGATTTGCTCGTGATTGCGGCGGAGCATTCGGGGGATGAGCATGCGGGGCGGATGGTGCGGGAAGTGATCGCGCGGCGGCCGGGGACGGTGGTGGCGGCGTTGGGCGGGCCGCGGTTGAAGGCGGCGGGGGCGCAGTTGTTGAAGGATCTCACGGCGTCGTCGGCGATGGGCTTCGCGGTGGTGGCGAAGATTTCGTATTACAAGAAACTGATCGCGGAGATCGTGCGGTGGATCGGCGAGCATCGGCCGCGCGCGGTGTGTTTTGTGGATTCGTCGGGATTGAACCTGCGGATTGCGGAGCGGTTGTTTGCGCGTGGGATTTCGGCGAAGGCGGGTGGGACCGTGAAGACGCTGTATTATATTAGTCCGCAAGTGTGGGCGTCGCGGGCGGGGCGGCGGTTCAAGATGGCGGAGCATCTGGATGGGCTGGCGTCGATTTTTCCCTTCGAGCGTAGCGTGTATGCGGATACGAAGCTGCCGGTGACCTTTGTGGGGCATCCCTTCGTGACGGCGGATTATGCGGCGCCGGTGAGTTACGATCCGGACGGGCCGGTGTTGTTGTTGCCGGGGAGCCGTCGCGGGCCGGTGGGGCGGATTTTTCCGGTGTTGGTGGAAGCGTTTGAGCGGGCGGGTGGAGGGCGCGACGCGGTGGTGCTTTATCCGAGTGAGGAGATTCGGCGGGTGGTGGAGGCGGAGTTGTCGCGGCGGGCGGACCGAGGGAGCAGTGCACTTCGGGTGAAACTCGTGAAAGTGGAGCAGGCGACGGAGCCGGTGAAGGCGGCGGCGGTGTTGACGACGAGCGGGACGATGTCGATGCACTGCGCGCTCGCGGGGATTCCGGGGGCGATCACGTATCGGACGGATGCGTTGACGTATGCGATCGGGCGAATGGTGGTGAAAGTGAAGTTCATCGGGATCGCGAATTTACTGCTGGGCGAGGAGATGTATCCGGAGTTCGTGCAAGGCGCGGCGACGCCGGAGGCGCTGGCGAAGGAGTTGCGCGCGGCGTTGGAAGAGGCGGCCCGGCGGGAGCGGACGGCGTTGCAGGCGCGGCGGTTGCGGGAGTTGTTGAACGAACGGGCGGAAGGAAGCGCGGCGGAATGGCTGTTGCGCGAAAGCGGCCTGGCGTGAGCCTTGGGGCTGGCGGCGCGCGGGCGGTTGATCAACGTGTGAGTCGCAGATGATGACGCCGCGGCGAAGACTTCGACTGCCTGGGATGACGCCTGCGGCGGTGTTTCTTTTGGGCGCGCTGCTGACCTTTGCGGCGTGGCGGAATACGGAGCGACTGTTGCAAGAGCAGGAGGCGGCGAGATTTGGGCGCGCGTCGGATCGCGTGTTGGAAGCGGTGAAGAGACGGTTCGATGCGACGGAGGAGGCGCTGGTGGCGGCGCGGGCGCTGGTGTCGAATGAGCCGGACCTGGGGCGGGAACGCTGGGCGCGGTTTGTGGCCTCGATGAGGCCCTTTTTCGACGACGGCGTGGTGGGTTTGGGAATTGCGCGGCGGGTTGCGCGGGAATCGTTGACGGAGTGGGAGGAAAGATTGCGCCGCGAGCTCGGGACGGACGTGGCGGTGCAGCGGGAAGGGGCGGGAGCGAACGTGTATTTGGTGACGGCGATGGAGCCGCTCGTGAGAAACCCCGGGGCGGTGGGGAAGGACATCGGTGCGGGCATAACGCGGCGGGAGGCGGCGGAACGGGCGATGCGGTCGGGGGCGGCCGTGCTGACGAAACGGATACGCTTGATCGAAGGAGGAGGACGTGTGCCCGGATGCCTGTTGTTGCTGCCGTTTTACCGTGACGAAGGGGTGCCGGCGACGGAGCCGGCGCGGCTCGCGATGCTGGAAGGCTGGGTGTATGCGTCGTTGCGGATTGATCAGATCATGCGCGGCGTGGCGGACGAGCAGCTGGACCTGCGAGCGTTCGAAGGGGAAAGGAAGGCGGCGGAGACGCTGCTGTTTACGTCGACGCCGAACGCGGCCAACGGCTCGCCGACCTTCGTGCAGACGGTGCCGTTGCCGGTGCACGGGCAAGTGTGGACCCTGGAGATTGCGACGAACGATTTGTTCGATCGGCGCGGCGAGCGGGGCCTTCCCTGGGCGGTGTTGGGGTGCGGGTTGGGATTGAGCGGATTGGCGGCGGCGTTTGCGGGGACGCTGTTGCGCTCGCGCAGCCGCGCGTGGAGCGAGATGGAGCGGGTGACGAGCACGCTGCAGCGGACGGAAGTGGAGTCGCGCAAGCTCGCGTTGGTGGCGAGCAAGACGGCGAGCGGCGTGGTGTTGATGGACCGGGAGTGGCGGGTGGAGTGGGTGAACGAGGCGTTCACGCGCTTGTTTGGATACACGTTGGACGAGATGCGCGGACGGCGGGTGAACGAAGTGCTGAGCGGTCCGGAAACGGACGAAACGGTGTTTGCCCGGCTGGAGAGCACAGTGGGGACGGGGGAGGCGTTTCGGTGTGAGATTCTCAACTATACGAAAGCGGGGGAGAAACGCTGGGTGGAGCTGGACCTCCAGCGATTGACGGATTCGCACGGGCAGTTGATCGGCTACATGGGGTTGCAGCTGGATGTGACGGCGCGGCGGGCGGCGCAGCAGGAGCTGACGAAGCGGGAGGCGCAGCTGCGTTTTATTCTGAACGCGATGCCGATCGGTGTGACCTGGACGGACGATTCGGAGGGACGCGCGTATTGGTTCAACGACGGGATGTTTCAGATCAGCGGACTGACGCCGGGTCCGGACGTGACCTACGAGGATTTTCATAAAGTCAGTTATCCGGAGGATGCGGCGCGGCAGGAGGCCGAGTATCAGCGGATCAAGGCCGGGGGCGGGGATGAGTTTACGCTGGAGAAACGGTATCGTCGACCGGACGGCCGCGACGTGTGGGTGGTGTTGACGGCGCGGGTTTATCGGGGGCCGGATGGGAGGATCGAGCAGGAGGTGGCGACGGTGGTGGACATCACGGAACGGAAGCGGCAGGCGGATGAACTGCGCGAGGCGCGGGATGCGGCGGAGCGGGCGAACAAGGCGAAGAGCGAGTTTCTCGCGACGATGAGCCACGAGATTCGCACGCCGATGAACGGCGTGATCGGGATGACGAATCTGTTGCTGGACACGGCGCTGACGTCACAGCAACGCGAATACGCGGAGACGATCCGGCTGAGCGGCGAAGCGCTGCTGACGATCATCAACGACATCCTCGATTTCTCGAAGATCGAGTCGGGGCATTTGCAGCTGGAGGAGGAGCCGTTCGAGCTGCGCGGGTGCGTGGAAAGCGCGCTCGATCTGCTGGCGCCGCGGGCGGCGGAGAAGCAGATCGATCTGCTTTACGAGATTGCGGACGGCGTGCCGGGGAGGTTGCGCGGCGATGCGACGCGGCTGCGGCAGATCCTGGTAAACCTGTTGGGCAATGCGGTGAAGTTTACGGCGGAAGGCGAGGTGGTGGTGAGCGTGAAAGCGGAGCCGGTGGAGTCCGGGCGGACGCGGCTGACCTTCGCGGTGACGGACACGGGGATCGGGATTCCGGCCGAGGGGTTGCCGCGATTGTTTCGGTCGTTTTCGCAAGTGGATGCGTCGACGACGCGGAAGTTTGGCGGGACGGGATTGGGTCTGGCGATCAGCAAGCGGCTGGCGGAGATGATGGGTGGAGAGATGTGGGTGGAGAGCGAAGCGGGGAAAGGATCGACGTTTCGGTTTTCGGTGACGGTTGGAGTCGAGGCGAGCCGGCCGCGGCCGTATGTGGCGAGCGGGCGTTCGCAGGTTAGCGGGAAGCGGCTGCTCGTGGTGGACGACAATGCGACGAGCCGGCGGATTTTGACGACGATGGCGGGAGGTTGGGAGATGGTGGTGCGCGCGGCGTCGACGGGGGCGGAGGCGTTGCGCTGGCTGGATGAAGGAGTGGAGTTCGACGTGGGGATTCTCGACATGCAGATGCCGGAAATGGACGGCGTCATGCTGGCGAGAGCGATCCGGGCGCGGCGGGATGCGGAGCGGCTGCCGTTGGTGTTGTTGTCGTCGGTGGGGCAGCGGGAGACGATAGGCGAGCGGGAGTTGTTTGCGGCGGCGTTGAGCAAGCCGGCGAAGCCCTCGCAGGTCCTGGAGGTGTTGACGCGGTTGGTGGGGGTAAAGGGCGAGGTGAAGGAAGGGCGCGAGGAGCCGGAGAACGCGGAGGAAATGCGCGGTGGGGGCGCTGCGCCTCCGTCGGCGAGGCGGAAGGAGCGGGTGTTGCTGGCGGAGGATAATCGCGTGAACCAGAAAGTGGCGCTGCTGATGTTATCAAAACTTGGATACGAGGCAGATGTGGCGACGAACGGGCGCGAGGTGCTGGAGGCGGTGAGGCGGCGTCGTTATGAAGTGATTTTGATGGATGTGCAGATGCCGGAGATGGACGGATTGGAGGCGGCGCGGAAATTGGCGGAGGAGAACGGTGGCGAGCGGCCGTGGATCATCGCGGTGACGGCGAACGCGATGCTGGGCGATCGCGAACGGTGCATCGAAGCGGGGATGGACGATTATCTGACGAAGCCGATTCGGCCGGAGGAGTTGGAGGAGGCGTTGGAGCGGGTGAGGGTTAGGGGGCGCGAGGGGCGTTAATTGCGCGGTGAGGGCACCGCGCCTCCATCGGCGGAGTTGTGAGCATGGAGGGCGGGTGCCCTCACCCGCAGGTTAGAAGCGGATGGAGTGGATTTCTCCCTGCCACGGCCATTCGCCCGATGTTGCGACGAGATTCTTTCGGACAGGATTCTCGCTCACGTAGTCCCATTTTTCCGAATAGCTATCGGGCGAACGAATGAAATGGTCGAAGTAGTCGGGCTGCCAAATTGGGCCGGGAGCAGTCAGGGCTCGGGAGAGTTCGCGAGAGGAGATGGATTTCCCGGCCTTGACCCACTGTGCGAGAGGCTTGGCGAGTCGGGTAGGACGCGCGAAAAGGTGAACGTGATCAGGCATCAGCAGGTAGCGACCAATGAACCAACCGTCGATTTCGGCTGATCGAGTCCAGATCGCGGACAGGATTGCGTGAGCGGAGGAGTTGGCGAGTAGCGCGCGGCGGCTGGCGATGCAGGCGGTGATGAAGTAAAGCGGGTCGCGGTCGAAGGGGCGCAAATGGGGAAGGCGCATGACCGAATGACGAACGGGGCGTTAATTGCGCGGTGAGGGCACCGCGCCTCCATCAGAGGGGGTGGGGGCGGGGAGGCGGGGTTGGATTTGTTTCCAGAGGGCTTCGGCGCGTTCGGCGAGGAGGGCGCGGCATTTGGCGAGCTCGGCTTCGCGGGCGGCGCGGTTTTCGTCGGCGATCTTCGCGAGGTCGTCGAGGTTGTAGAGGAAGACGTTTTGAAGATGGGCGACGGAGGCGTCGACGTCGCGGGGAAGGGCGAGGTCGATGAAGAAAAGCGGACGCGCGGGGCGTTTGCTCATCGCGGCTTTCACGGCGTCGCGCGAGACAACGGTGCCTGGCGCGGACGTGGAGCAGACGACGACGTCGAATTCGCCGAGGCGGGCTTCGCGTTGTTCGAACGGCATGGCGCTGGCGCCGAGAGCGGTGGCGAGCTCCATGGCGCGTTCGAGACGGCGGCTGGCGACGGTGAGACTGCCGGCTTCGCGGCTGCGGAAAGCCTTGGCGGTTTTCTCGCCGATGTCGCCGGCGCCGAGCAGGAGGATGCGCGTGGAGGCGAGTTCGCCGAAGATGGTTTGGGCGAGATCGACGGCAACGTTGGCAACGCTCACGTGGCCTTCGGTGATGGCGGTGTGAGAGCGAACGTGTTTCGCGGCTTGGAAAGCTTTTTGGAAGACGCGGTTGAGGACGGGGCCGGTGTGGCCGCGGGATTGGGCGAGGGCGTAGGCGTCTTTGACCTGGCCGAAGATTTCGGTTTCGCCGACCATCTGGGAGTCGACGCCGGCGGCGACCTCGAGGAGGTGGTGAAGCGCGGCGGGACCGCGGAGGTGGAGACGGAAGCGTTCGAACTCGGCGGGATCGACGTTTTGTTGGGCGCAGAAGGCGGCTTGAACCTGGGCGACGGCGGCGGGATCGCTGGCGACGCCGTAGAATTCGATGCGGTTGCAGGTGTTGAGCAGCGTGAACTCGCGGACGGTGCCGAGTTGCGCGAGCTGGCGGGAGAAACGCGTGGCCGCGTCGGCATCGAGCGACAACCGCTCGCGGACGGCGAGCGGGGTGGTGTGATGCGTGGCGCCGAGAACGAAGAACGCTTCCTGGCTCATCGCGGCACGACGTGATCGGGCGCGGGCAGCGCGGGCGGATGACGGCTGGCGTCGACGGGTCCGAGCGACATGAGGGCGGCGCCGAAGAGGGCGAGGCAGGTCCAGGCGAAGCGTTTCGCGAGGAGCTGTCCGCCGAGGCGAAGCGCGAGGGCGACGGAGTAGGCGAGCCAGAGGGCGACGGTGAAGAGGAGTTTGGTGAGGTTGACGGTGTCGAAATCGCGGAGCCAGTAAACGGCGCCGCCGATGAGAGAGGCGGTCATGAGCACGACGCCGGCGACGAGGAGGCGCAGGCTGATGTGATCGAGTTCGATGATGGACGGAAGAAAGGAGAACCAGCCGCCGAGGTGTTTGGATTTCAGCGAGTGGTGGCGAAGCACGAGCATGAGCGCGGTGAGGGCGAGCAGCGCGAAGACCCCGTAGCTGAAAAGCGCGAGGGAGGCGTGGAGTTCGATCCAGGGATTGCCGCCGAAAATTTGGGTGCGACGGGTGGCGTCCCAAGCGGGAATGGCGAGCGAAGTGACGGTGAGGACCGCGGCGAGGCAGGACGTGAAAAAGCCGAGAAGGCTGAGGCGAAAGGTCACGCCCAGGACGAGGTAGAGCGTGGTGGCGGACCAGGCGGTGAATTGGAAGATCTCGAACATGTTGCCCAGCGGGCAACCGCCTACGGCTTTTCCGCGGGCGTAGAGACCGAGGAGGTGGCAGATGTAGCCGAAGGCGATGATGAGATTGATGGCGGCGTTGGACTGACGTGTGCCGCGCAGGAGCGAAATCGTGCCGAGGATCAGGCCGGCCAGGTAGCAGGCGGCGGCGATCCAAATCCAAGTGCGATCATGGAGTCCGGCGAACATGAGTGAAAAGGGAACGAGCGTAGGTGGGAGGTGGGGCGGGGCAAGTCCGCGGGGTAGGCGTTTGTTGGGAGGGAATGCGCGGATTTGGGTGGAATACGGCGCGGATCAAGATGCGGGTATTCGGGGGCGGCGGGGAGAGTGAGTGTGAACGTGGTGAAGAAAAGAGGAGGGAGAGCAGCGAAAGGGGCTTCACGAGAGTGGGAAAGCGGGAGGGGCGAGGAGTCCTCGTCGACAGGTTACGAAGCGCGGGCGATCCAGAAGCGGCATTCGTCGGAGAAGTCGCGGACGGGTTTGGATTCGCGGGAAAGTTTGGAGCGCATGCAGTCGAACTCGTGGGTCCAGCCGGTGGCGGCGAGGTCGTCGAGGATTTCGCGGCGGTCGGGCAGGTGCATGAACGTGCGGCCGGTGCCGGCTTCCTCGAAGTAGCGATCGCCGAATTCGACGAGGCGTGGGTCTTGGTCGCCGCGTTCCCAGCGGACGCGTTCGAGGCGCCACAGGGCGCGCTCGGTGGAAGAGGAGTTGCGATCGTGCGTGGTGAAGAGGAGCGGAGCGCCGGCTGCGCAGACGGCGCGGAGTTGGCGGAGGGCGGCGCGGCGGTTTTCGCGGCCGGGGATTTGCATCAGGCCGTTGAACATGAACAAGGCGCCGGCGAAATGCGGGCGCGGGGGAGCGTCGGGAGCGGAGGTGAGGCGGGTTTTGTCGTTGGCAGAAGAGGATGATGGAGGCCGGCCGCTCACGGAGGATTTGTCATATAATGTATGACTAGTTGGATTGGGCGCTACGGGGAGGTTGTCATATAATGTATGACTAAGGGATTGGGTGGCGTCGGCTTGGAGGAAGCGGATGGGATGCGGGGGCTGGTCGGCGCCGCGGTCGGCGGCGAGGGCGCGGGCTTGGACGAGGAGTTCTTCGGCGAAGTCGAAGGCGGTGAGGTTGCGGTAGCCGAGGGACCAGAGGCCGAGGGTGACGCGGCCGGCGCCGCAGCCGGCTTCGAGGAGCGGAGCGTGGCGGTCGGTGAAGGTGCGCTCGATGAGGATGCGTTCGGATTGCCAGAGTCCGAGATCGTGGGCGGCGCGCGTGTAATGCAGGACGGCGGTGAGATCGTTGAAGTCGGCGCGGACGGTGCTGGCGGAGATTTTGGTTTTCTTGGCGGAGGGCAACGGGGAGGTCGAAGTTGGAGTTTGGGGTTTGGAGTTTGGAGTTTCGCTGGCGGCTGGGTTTCGGGTTTTGAGTTTTGGGTTGAGAACTCGGGTGTCGGAGCGGGCGGCGGTTTGGGGCGCGAGCGAGCCGCGGCCTGCGGTGCAGTGGTTTTCTGGATACGGATCAGCGTTTGCGCCAGGCGGAGATGAACATGCCGTTGGCGTTGAGTTCGTGCGGGGCGAGGAAGAGTTGAGAGTCGAGGGTTGAGAGATGAGAGAGGGGGAGGGGTTCGAGGTCGTCGTGGGCGGCGGTGAAGGCGTCGGCGACGGCGGTGGTCTCGCTGCGGGTGAGCGTGCAGACGGAGTAGATGAGTTTGCTGCCGGGTTTGAGGGAGGTGGCGACGTGTTCGAGGAGTGCGCGCTGGACTGCGGCGAGTTCGCGGACGTCGTCGAGCGTGGTGGACCAGCGGGCGTGGGGATTGCGCTGCCAGGTGCCGACGCCGCTGCAGGGAGCGTCGACGAGGATGCCGTCGAATTTGGTTTTGGTGGGGAGACGCGGGCCGCCGTCCCACGTGGCGGTGCGGAAGTTGAAAATGTGAGCGCGGGCGGCGCGGCGTTTGAGCGTTTCGAGGCGGCGCGGGTTTCGATCGGTCGACCAGATGAGACCCTTGTTCTGCATGAGGTCGGCGAGGTGAAGGGTTTTGCCGCCCTCGCCGGCACAGGCGTCCCACCACGTTTGCTTCGGCGCGGGCGCGGCGGCGACGCTCACGAGTTGCGAGGCGAGGTCTTGGATTTCGAAGGCGCCGGCGTGGAAGGCGGGGGTGAGGAAAAGGTCTTGGTGGCCGGTGTAGCGGAGAGCGTCAGGGGCGAGGCTGCTGAAGTTTGGAGTTTGGGGTTTGGGGTTTGGAGTTTCGGGTTCGGGGTTGCGGGTTTTGGGATCAGAACTCGGAACTCGGAACTTGGAACTCGGAACGGAGGGTGGCGGCGGTTCGCAGTGGCCGAGCTGTTGGGCGAGTTTTTCCGCTGTTCCCGGGCGGGCGCGGAGCCAGAGGGCGGGTTCGCGTTGGAGTTGTTGGAGGAAAGGCGTGGTGAGATCCATCTCGTCGCGGAGCCAGTCGGGGACGGCGCGGGCGGCGAGGGTTTCGGGTTTGATGGATTTCGGATCTCGCGTGAAGCGGTCGTGGAGCTCGGCGGCGTGGGCGAGTTGTTTTTGGAGCAATTCCTTGGGGTTCAGCCATTGCAGCCAGCGGTAGTAGATGAACACGACGCGGCTGATGGCGCGTTTTTCGCGCGGGCCGAGGCGGCGGGCGAGGCCGAGGTAGCGGCGCAGGGCGGCGTCGGCGGGAAAATCGGGCGCCGTTTCCCCGAGGACGCGGGCGGCGTGGTTGAGGATCGCGGATTCGAACATCGTAGCCGCGAGAAGAAACACCTTTGTGGGGAGAAAGGGAAGGCGGGAGGTGGGGAGATGGAACCGCGAAGGAACGCGAAGAAACGCGAAGGGCGGAGGACTGAGGGACTACGGGACTACGGGACTACGGGACTACGGGACCACGGACCACGGACTACGGGACCGCGGATGGGGGGACTGCTGGAGCGAACGCGATCGTTTGGACGGGATGATGGTGCTCTTCTGGGTTTGGGTGCATTTGCGGGAAGCGCGGTGGGGGCACCGCGCCTCCATTGAGGCGGGGGGCTAGGAGGCGTGCTCGGGGGTGTCGAGGCGCGGGATGGCGCGGTCGATTTCGAGGCCGGATTGTTCGAGGGCGTGACGGAGCGGCTCGAGGAAGATTTCCGCGAACGCGGAGATCTCGAAGGTGAATTCGAGGCCGGAACGGCCGGTGGCGTAAGCGATCGCGTCGGCGAGATCGGTGAGATCTTCCTCGGTGAAATGTTCCTCGATGGCGGCCTGGCTGCCTTCGAGCGCGGTGAGCGTGGCCCAGTAACGATCTTCTTCGGGATCGATGGGTTTTAGCGTGACGCGGCCGGCGAGACGGGCGCGGGCGATGCGTTGGGCGATCGCGGCGAGCGTTTCGTAGGCAAACGCGAGGTTGGCGAGTTGCGCGCGGCGGTTAAGGGCGTCGCGCGCGTTGAGCAGTTGGGATAGTTTCATGGGAGGTTCTCCTGGCATCAGCATCCTAACTCTTGGGTTGAACGTTGAGCCGCGCGGCGAGCGCACGGCGTTTGCGGGAACGACCTGACCTGACTCATCCTGGCGCCGGACGGCGGCGCGCATCGCTGGACTGCGGACGCGCGGCGGACCGGGCTGCTGTCACTGACGAAATCGTGCGAAACGGACTGTGGCGCGATTCTCCGGGCCGACGCGGCGGAAGTTTTCCGTCCGATTCGGCATCTGCTGCCTGACTCGAATCACGCTCTCTCGTTACTGACCTCTGATCGACACTGACTCGACTGGCTTAAGCTGCGACCGAGTGAAACGCAGTGTGCGCCAATGTCCAGCGGCGGAGTGGAAGAAATTTCGGCGCGAGGTGGGCTTCGCGGGCGGACGGTGCGAGCCGATGGCGACATCGGGCTCCACCAAGGTTTTTCGTGGTCGGTGAGTGGATGATACTGGCGGTGAAAACGGATTTGGCGCCGATGGAGGCGGACTCGGTGGAGGAGATTCCGACGGAAGACGGCTGGCAGTATGAGCCGAAGTGGGATGGGTTTCGGTGTTTGGCGTATCGAGAAGATGGAGACGTGGAGTTGCGATCGAAGGCGGGGCAGCCGTTGGGAAGGTATTTTCCGGAAATCGTGGCGGCGGTGGCGGAGGTGAAGGCGAAGCGGTTTGCGTTGGATGGGGAGTTGGTGATCGCGCAGGGAAGGACGCTGTCGTTCGACGATTTGCTGTTGCGGCTGCATCCGGCGGCGAGTCGCGTGCAGAAATTGGCGGCGGCGACGCCGGCGTGGCTGGTGGTGTTCGATTTGCTGGTGGATGAGAAAGGCGAATCGCTGGTGGAGCGGCCGCTGCAGGAACGGCGGGAGAAGTTGGAGAAGTTCGCGGAGAAGTATTTTGTGGAAGGAGGGGCGCTGCGGTTGTCGCCGGCGACGACGGAATTGAAGGTGGCGAAGAAGTGGTTCGGCGAGGCGGGGACGAGTTTGGATGGGTTGATTGCGAAGCGGATCGATGCGGCGTATGCGGCGGGCGAGCGGACGGGGATGGTGAAGATCAAGCCGCGGAAAACGGCGGACTGTGTGGTTGGCGGATTTCGTTATGCGGAGAAGAAGAAGGAAGTCGGGTCGCTGTTGTTGGGGTTGTATGATGAAGACGGGAAGTTGAACCACGTGGGGTTTTGTTCGGGGTTGAAGGCGGCGGAGCGGCCGGCGTTGACGAAGAAGTTGGAGGCGGTGGCGGGCGGTGAGGGATTCACGGGGAAGGCGCCGGGCGGGCCGAGTCGGTGGGCGACGAAGCGGTCGACGGAGTGGGTGGCGTTGAGGCCCGAGCTGGTGGTCGAGGTGGCGTTCGATCACGTGACGAGCGGGCGATTTCGGCATGGGACGAGTTTGCTGCGGTGGCGGCCGGACAAGGCGCCGGAGCAGTGCACGATGGAGCAGTTGCGGCAGAAGAAATCGCGGATGTTGGAGGTTTTGGAGGGCCGCAAAAAAGCGCAGAAGGCGCAAAAAGGACGATGAACCCGGGCGGAGGCGGTGTTGGGCTGTTGCGGAAAGTGTCACCTATTAGGTGACACTTTCCGGATCGGCGGGAGTGATGAACCCGGGAGGCGCGGGAGTGTCGGTGGGAGGATGGATGCGGATGTGATTGTTGCGGGTGCGGGGCTGGCGGGGTTGAGCTGTGCGTTTGAATTGGCGGAGGAAGGGCGGAAGGTGCTCGTGTTGGAGGCGCAGCCTTGGACGGGCGGGCGGACGTCGTCGTGGGTTGAGCCGGACGGGATGCGCGTGGAGTCGGGGCTGCATCGTGTGCTGGGAGTTTATCGCGCTTTGCCGGAGTTGTTGAAACGGGCGGGCGTGAGTTGGGACGAGATCGTGATTTGGGAAGACGAGGTGGAGTTTCGTCAGCCGCGGCCGGCGCCGAGTGCGGTGTTGGCGGCGGCGCCGATGAAGAATCTCGTGCAGACGCTGGCGGACGTGGCGGGGCATAACGACTATCTGCCGCTGGCGGCGAAGCTGTCGTTTTCGCGATTCGTGCTGCAGGGAATCGCGGATTACACGGATCGGCCGGCGTGGCTGGATGGGCAGTCGGTGCGCGATTATGCGACGACGCTCGACGTGCATCCGGAGGTGTTTTCGAAGGTGCTCGAGCCGTTGGTGTCGGGGATCTATTTCGTGTCGGCGAGCCGGATGTCGGCGTATGCGTTTGTCGCGTTGATCGCGCCGTATCTGGACAATGCGGCGAGCATGCGCGTGGGGGTGTTTGCGGGCGGGATGACGGAAGTGATGACGGATCCGCTCGCGGAAGCGATTCGGCGGCGTGGGGGCGAAGTGATGACGAATGCGCCGGTGGAGGAGTTGATCGTGGAGAACGGACGCGTGGTCGGCGTGCGCGCGGCGGGCGTGGAGCATCGGGCGCGGCATGTGGTATTGGCGACTTCGATACGCGTGGCGCAGGAATTGGTGCGGGCGAAGTTTGGCGAGGCGGAGTGGGCGGAAGGATTGTTGAAATTGCCGACGATGCCGGCGGTGACGTTGCAACTGGAGTTGGAAGGGCCGTCGATGGAGGTGGATCGCACGACCTTTGGCGTGGGGACCTCGCTGGCGTGTTTCAGCGAGCAGCGGCGGACGACGTTTCGCGGAGTGCCGGGGCGATTGTCGATTATCATGGGACCGTCGGAGGAGTTGATCGGGCTGCCGGTGGATCGCGTGCTGGCGATCGCGTTGGAGGATGCCGACAAGCTCGGGCTGGCGGTGCGCGATCGCGTGACGCGGTATCGCATGGTGAATCATGCGGACGACTTTTATTCGCTGGCGCCGGGAAATGACTGGTTGCGGCCGGCGCAGAAGACGCCGGTGCGAGGGCTGTCGCTCGCGGGGGATTACACGCGGCAGAAATTCATCGCGACGATGGAAGGCGCGGTGGTGTCGGGGCAGTTGGCGGCGAAGGCGGCGTCGGAGGATTTGCGGGCGGCGGGGTGAGATTGGAAAAATTGGAATGGAGGAATCGCGGATGAACACGGATGCATACGGATGGGGATGGCCGCTAAGAGGCGCAGAAGGCGCAAAAAGAGGGATGGTGTTGGCGGCGGTGTTGTGGGGTGTGGGGGTAGGTGCGGCGGAGCATGGGGGGCATGCGGTGCCGGGGGAGGAGAAGAGTGCGAAGACGAAAGTGTTGGAGGCGGGGGCGGAGTTGTTGCAGCGCGAGGCGCCGTTGCGGCGGATTCATGCGCATGTCTGCGGGTTTCATGCTTACAGCGGGGACATGAAACGGCAGGTGCGGGCGGATCATTACTGCGCGCATTTGAACGACGAAGTGCGGCAGTGCGTGATTTACGATTCGGACAAGGAGGATGCGCGGCTGATTGGGATCGAGTATATCATCAGCGAACGGCTGTTTCGGGAGTTGCCCGAAGAGGAGAAGAAGCTGTGGCATTCGCATCGCCACGAGGTGAAATCGGGTTTGCTCGTGGCGCCGGGGTTGCCGGACGTGGCAGAGAACGAACTGATGGAAGAGCTCGTGACGACGTATGGAAAAACCTGGCACACGTGGCAGGTGGATCGCGGGGACACGCTGCCGTTGGGCGTGCCGCAGTTGATGATGAGTTTTACGGAAGACGGGCAGGTGGATGAAGCGATGGTGCGGGCGCGCGATGAGGACGTGGGCGTGAATACGGCGGAAAAGCGGAAGGCGCGGGAGAAGATTCCGACGCGTGAGATCGCGCCGGGCGCGGATGCGTGGCAACGAGGTGAGGCGATGCAGCTTCGAGCGGAAGTAGCGCCCTCCGGAAACGATGGGACGGCGGGAAGAGGCGGGAAGATGCTGCGCTATCTTGCGCGGTGAGGAGTGGCTGGTGGCGTTGGCGGGGGACGACCCGGCGGACGTGGCGCTGCGGCTCACGCGGAAGGGGCGCGTGCGTCTGGGGGTTAGAAGCCGAAGCCGATTTTTGCGGTTTGGCGGGCGGCGCGGGCGTTGCAGTGTTCGAGATCGGTGAGGGTGAGATCGGAGCGGATGAGGGATTTTTCGTTCTTTGCGCCGTAGTGCCAGTCGGTGACGGCGATGGCCCGGCTCAGCAGGATTGCGAGCGCGCGGTGGTGAGGGTCGTGGCAGAGCGACGGGGTGAGCTGGCGGGTAACGGCGGTGCAGATCGCAACGGGGAAACCCCATTTGGCGAGAGCGGCGGCGCCGGCTTCGGCGAAAGAGATGCCGAGGCGGAGTTGTTCGAGTTGAGCTTGCAGGGCGAGTTCGCGGGCGGCGATCGAAGCCCCGTGGGTGGGAGTGAGCGTGCAGAGCACCCAGACGCCGACGAGGTGCATGATGCCGGCGGTGTAGGCGAAAGGATCGCGTCCGCTGAGCTCGTCCATGACGAAGGCGGTGTGGAGAGAGCGTTCCCAGAAATGGTCGGCGGTTTGAGCGTAGAGATGGGTGGGGTGACGACGAAGATCGGTGATCGTGGCGATCTCGACGAGTCGCACGAGTTCGCGAAGTCCGAGATGGAGGAGCGCCTGACGGAATTCGGTGATGCGCGCTTCGGGGGAGTAGAAGGCGCTGTTGCACGCGGTGATGATGCGGGCGGTGAGGGCGGGATCGGCGCGGAAGAGCTCGGCGATTTCGGCGAGGTCGACTCCGGGTCGGTGAATGAGCGAGCTGAGGCGGGCGAGAACGCGCGGGCCGCTCGGGAGTTTTTGCAGGTCGATTTGTTCGGAAAGATTTTCGCGGGCCATTACAGTCGAAGCTGTTATCGGCACGCGGAGCGGAAGACTTTTGCACGGAGACGCGCACAGTGGATTAGGGAGCTGGGCGGGCGTTCGAACGGTTTGGATTTTTGCGGAGAATTTCTCGACGGGGGCGAAGAGCTTGTGTCTGCGCGGGGTGGAGCGTTGTTTTCGCGGCGCACCCATTCTCATGAAGTTAACTACGGTCTTAGGCCGGCTGCGGCTGGTCGGTTTTCTCGAAGGTCTCTCGTTTCTGCTGCTGCTGGGCATCGCGATGCCGCTGAAGTATCTGGCGGGGCAGCCGAAGGCGGTGAGCGTCGTGGGCATGGCGCACGGCGTATTGTTCATCGCGTATCTGGGGGCGATTTTGCAGGCGCACGTCGAATACAGCTGGAGCTGGAAGAAGTCGGCGTTGCTCGTGCTGGCGTCGGTGATGCCGTTCGGTCCGTTCGTGGCGGATCGCAGGCTGCTGCGGGACGAGGAAGAGGCCGCGGGCGGGCAGGCGCGTTGAGCGGGATGCTTTTTTCTCAAGCTTTCGACGCGGTTGGGATCATGCGCGTCGAATGGCTGCCCGGCATGGATTCGAACCATGACTAGGCGAGTCAAAGTCGCCTGTGCTACCATTACACCACCAGGCAGTGGAGTGAGGAACGGTTACGCTGCCGGTCGTGTTGAACCGGTCAAGGCCGGAAACAACGATCGTGGTTGGTCGAGGTTCGGGACTCGGCGTTGAGCGCAATCAGAGACTGGCGGCGATGGTGCCGACCATCGTGAGGACGATCACGAAGATGAGGAGGCGGACGTAGCCGGTCCAGTAGGTGTCCTCGTGTTCGAGCTCCTCGAGGGCCGGGGGAGGTCGTGGAGTCGAGTTTAAGAAAGTGCGGTTGATGGGGTTGGCGGGACGGGGAGGTCGTCGTCGATGAGGAGGAGGGGAGAGGAAGTTGTCGGTGGTTTTCATGAGCGGATCGGTTGGGGATGAGGAAGTGGTCCGCGCGCGATGGCGCGGTGGCATCGCGGCGGGATGGGATGCGGTGATGGCGGGTGTTTTCCGCGCTGGGCCGGGGGAAATTATCACGGCCGGAAGAGGAAGTTGCGGAATTGCCACGGGTCGGATTTGTCGACCTGGGTGTCGGCGCGTTCTTCGAAGTAAACGCGGTGGCGGCTCAGCGGCGTCCAATCGGAACGCTCGGACGTGAGCGTGCCGAGGTAGGGGCGGGCGACGTCGAGGATTTCGTCGTGCGGCAAATCCTCTGGGAGGCACACGCCGCGTTGCGGATTTCGGATCGCCCACGTGAGGCCGGCGAGGACGCCGGCGGCGACTTGGACGGCGGTGGCGTTGACGCCGGGGACTTTTTTGCGGGCCTCGGCGATCGAGAGCGTGCTGCCGGTCCACCAAGACCGGAAACGGTGGCCCATGATGAGTGCGCCGACGGCGTCTTCGCCGGCGACGATCTCGTTGGTGAGGATGCGCGTTTTGGGATGCAGCTCGTAGTTGCGCGCGCGCAGTTCGTGCATCGAGACGATGGAATCGTTGGATGGCAGATAAGCGTAGTGGACGGTGGGCCGGTAAACGACCTCGTCGTTTTCGCGCACGGTGAGCAGGTGCGAGAGTCCGAACGATTCGCCGTGGGTCACGACCATGCCGACGATTTCCTGATTCGGCACCCAGGAGCGGACCCAGGTGTTGAGACCCATCTGAGGAAGCACGATCTGGTTGCCGGGGCCCATGGCGGGCTGTGTTGCGAGCGGCGGCACCCATTTCTCGTGGGTTCCCCAGCCGATCTCGGAAGGCGAGATGGATTCTTCCCACATGCCCTCGGGGCTCCAGGTGGAGACGAATTCGTCGGGAGACTTCGCCTTGTCGGCGCGCTGGCTATCCCACTCGCTGCAATGAATGACCTTCACGCCCAGTTCGCGGGCGAGCTGAGGGAACGTCTCTTCCTCGATGAGCCGTTCGAGGCGGCGCTTGCGCGGGGCGGAGAGTTTGTTTTCGCGCAGAACCGCAGCGCCGATGTCGAGCAATCCGGCTTTGGCGAAGTGCGAGACGAGCCCGGGGTTCGAACCGTGGTCGACGACGGCGGTTGTGCCGCCGCGCCATTTCGCGATCAAGGGAAGGAGTTTCGCGTAGCGGCTGTAGAGAGATTTATCGATCGTCGGCTTGCGATGCATCTCGGCCGTGGGGTCCCACGACTCGAGCGAAGCGTTGATATAGAGCACCTCGTTGTCGTGGGCCCATTGGACGATGTCGAAGAAGTCGACGCTCCACGCCAGGTCGACGATGAGGTCGCCGGCGCGCGCGTGCGAGGAGAGCAAGCGCGCGAGGCTGAACGGCGTGACTCGTTCGTGGAAGAAGCGAAGGCCCTTCTCGATCCATGGTTTCAAGACTGCCGTGCGGTCGACGAAATCGATCACCACGATCTTCGTGCAAGGCACGCGGAGATGTTTGACGAGCATCGGCAGCAGCGCCTGGGCAACGACGCCGTGACCGATCATGACGATGCGATTTTTGAATTCCATAGAGTGAGAAAGGTTGAGGGTTGAGCGCGCGGGGCTGGATGGCCGGTCGCGCCGGGGCCGACGACGGCGTTGGCGTCAGGCGGTGGCGGCGGCGAAGAGGGCCGGGGCGGAGGTGTCGGGTTTCGGCGGGGTGACGCCTCGCACCTTCAGCTGCCGCACGCCGCCCGGAGTGGACCACTTCACGATGTCGCCGGCGCGGCAGCCGATGAGGGCGGTGCCGATTGGGGCGAGGATCGAGATGCGTTTGAGGTCGAGGTCTGCGCGATCGGGGAAAGTGATGGTGTATTCCTCGATTTCGCCCGAGCCGAGGTCTTCGAACTCGACGGTCGAGTTCATCGTGACCACCTCGGCGGGGAGCGCGGACGCGTCGACCACGGCGGCGCGGTCGAGCTCGTCGGAGAGTTTGCGCAGGGCGTCGCTGGAGTTGGAGTGCAGCGCCGTGGCGAGGAACAAGCGCAGTCGGCTGTGATCGTCGCGAGAGATGTAGATAGGAGTATGGTTCATGATAATGGATGGTTTGATTTTGGATGTGCAGCGGCCCGCGACGCTCGGTGGAGCGTGCGTGAAGGGCCGCGGAGAGTTTGAGCGGTTCAGGCCACCGCGAGGGCCTCGCTCTCGTCAGCCACGGGGCTGGTGAGCGGGATCTCGATCGCATGAGGCGTCGCGCGCGGAGCGGCGATGAGCCGGGTGGTCATGCGATCGGTGTGAACCACGATGTGATTCGGAAAAGGAGCGTCGGGATTGTAGCCGGGGTTGAGGAACAGCGTGTCGCCGCTGTGCGCCTGCCACGACAATGGCCGGTGCACGTGCCCGGAAAGCACGAGCCGAGGCGCGTAGCGGCGGACGGGCGCGACGAGATCCGGATCGCCGACATCGTCTCCGTTGAAACGCGTGGCGACGAGCGTGCCGCGGGGCGGGGCGTGCGCGATCCAGACATCGGCGGCGCCGCCTTTGGGGCGGGTGGTTGCGCCGAGGCTGAGGATCGAAAGACCGTTGAGGCGAACGCGTTGACCGTCGGTCCACACCAAGGGATTGGCGATCCGGCGCAGCCAATACGCGGGAGTCCAGCGCTCGTTCGCCGAATCCCATTCGAGATCGTGGTTGCCGCTGCAGACGGCGATGGGACGAGGAAACGCGTTGAGCCACGCGGAGACCCAGTCGATCTGTTGCTGCTGAGGCGTGGCGAGCGTGAGATCGAGCATGTCGCCGGACATCACGACCACGTCGTGCGCCGGGGCGCGATGCAGCAGCCAGTCGAACCAGCGCTGGTTGAAGTGGAAATCGGTGACGTGAAGGAGAATCATGGGAATGACTGGAGTTGGGCCTTGGCAGACGCGCGGGTGCGCGAATCCAACGCGGGAGGATTGAACGTGGCCGCGAAGACGCGGTGAAGGAGGGGTGCGCGCGCACGCCGAAGGGCGCGCCGCGGGGGCAGGGCAGTGTTCGCTATATTATCCCGGAGCCGGGGGCCAAGGTCCGGGCGCGCTTGCGCGATGACCTTTAGCTCGCGGCGCCGGGCCGCGGGGGGCAGATATACAACGCACCATCCGCCAACCGTTGTCGGCGGGTCCAGAAAGTATAAATCTGATGCGTGCGAGCGTTCACTTTAGGGGACGTGTGGGGTGGAAAAATATATTGTCAAGCCTTGGGCGGCCCGGGCGCGTTCGCGAAGCGGAAAGCGGTGAGTTCGCGTCGATGGTTGTTATATTTCGACGCGCGCACCCTTCGCGAGGGACCCCGTTTGGTCTCGCGGAAAATGCGTCGGGCCGGGGCAACTAGAGGCCGATGGCCATCGCGACGATGAGCGCGATCAGCAGCAGGGCGGCGATGGCGCGGGCGGAGATCAGCGGCGGCTGATCGTCGTCCGAGAGCGCCGGATAACGAGGATGGCGAACGGCCGGCGGATGATGCCGGGTGTCCGGGTGAGAGGTTCGCCCGGCGGACGAACGGACGGAATCGTAAAAGCGAGTGGCCGGCGGGCGAGCTGCGGTGTTGGAGTGGGGCTGAGGTTTCATGGCGCTATAGTAACAACGCGGGCAGGTTTCGCCTACTGCGGGGATGCGAACACGGTCATGCGTTTCTCGCATGGCTCTTCTCCGCTTGGGCGGCGTCTTAGCTGGGGTGAATATAAGATCCGAAGCAGTGCTATATCCGAAAAAGCGATACGTGTCGCAGCGCGGCTTCGGGGGCTTGACACATCCGCTGGCGTGGCCGTTGGTGGGTGTCACCCCGTTGCCCATGCTTCCCCGCCGCACAGTTCCACGACAATCGCGCCAAACGGTCGTCGCCCGCCTGGCCTCGCCGGCGCTGTCAGCGAACGTGCCCTGGTAAGTTTCGCGCGAGCGGCCTGCTTGCTCGCAGGCGCCGGCAAATCGCGGACTCGCGCGTTGGCGCGGGTTTGCATCACCCCGACAAGATCAATGCGCGGCGTGCAGTTACGTCGCGACCCTTATCGCCGCTGCCTGCGAGGTTCTCGCGGGCGGCTTCCTACCCATCTCAGACCTGGTTAAATATGATCGCTATTCCTCGTTCCAATACTGACTCGAAGCTGCTGCTTCGAGGCATTCGTTTCGAACTCGACGACGCCACGAAGGCGCTCATCGAAGCCAAGGCGGAACGCCTGTTTCGCCACGAACCGCGCATTGTGCGGCTTCGCATCGACGTCGAGCACGATCCGCGCGGTCGCGGCCGGACGTTTATTGCGAAAGGCAGGATCGAGCTTGCCGGACCGGATTTGACCGCGTCCGTGTCGACGGATGCGGCGCCCTCGTCGATCACGCTGCTGATCGACAAGCTCGATCGGATGTTGCGCAAGCGCACCAGCAACCTGATGCGGCGGCGACACGCGGATGACATTCGGGCCTACGCCGAACTGCCCGCCGCGGTTTGAGCAGCAAAACCATCCATGTAGCACGTTCATGAATACGATACTCATCTTCCTTGTCATGCCGGCGCCGTGAGCTGACGGCCTGTCTTCGATTCCGGAGCAGGTTGCATCGCGAGCGCCTGCCGATGTCCGCCACGTTCCCGGGTTTTTTTCCCGGTGGGCGCGGGTGCTTTGCACTCTCGTGGCGCGATTCCCACCCCTCAACCGCAACGCGCGTTCCCACGCGCCGGAACCGAAATTACACATGATCAAACAACGCACGATGGGCCGCACGGGCCTCAAACTTTCCGAGCTCTGCCTCGGCACCCTCAACTTCGGCTGGAAGACCGACGAGAAGACCGCTTTCGCGATCCTCGACGCTTACCGCGCGGCGGGCGGCAACTTCATCCAAGCGGCGAACTACAGCTCGGAGTTGTTTCTACCTTCGACCGCGGTGACGCAGTCGGAGGAGATGGTCGGCCGCTGGTGGACGTCGCGAAAGCTGCGACGCGATGAGCTTTTCCTGACGACGCGCATTCACGTGCGTCAGCCGGAGGAAGCGAGCCCGGCCGATTTCATGAAAATCGTGCGTGAGGCGTGTGAGCAGTCGTTGCGCCGATTCCGGACGGACTATCTCGATATGATCATTTTCGAGTGGAACGACGGTTTGGTGCCGATGCGGGTGACGGCGGAAGTCTTCGACTCCGTTGTCCGCTCCGGTCTCGCCCGCTACGTGGGCGCGGCCAACTTCCCCGTCTGGCGGGTGGTCGACAGCCTCGGTCGCGCTTATCTGCGGCATTATTGCCGGATCGAAGCGCTGCAGTCCGATTACTCGCTCGTCACGCGCGCTCGTTTCGAGCCGGAGGCGATGGAGTTGTGTGGCGAACAGAGACTCGGATTCTTCGCGCGTTCGCCGCTCGCGGGCGGGTTTCTGGCGCGCCGCTCCGATCTCGAGCCGGTGTTTCACGCGGGCCGGCGCGATTGGTTGATGGAGCGGTTTGGCAATGTCTATGGCGAGACGGCGCAAGCGGCCGTGGCGGGTGTCGCGGCGCGCCATGAGGCCTCGTCGGCGCAAGTCGCGCTCGCGTGGGTGTTGCGAAACCCGGCGGTGACGTCGGCGGTGGTCGGCGTGCATTCGGTCGCGCAGCTGAGCGAACTGGTGCATGCGGGATCGTTGTCGCTCTCGTCTGAAGACCTCGCGCAGCTCGACGAGGCCACGGTCGCGGAGGAAGTTCGCGTGACCGGCGAAAGGGCCCGTTCCCGCGTGCTGCCCGGGGAGTTCATGCTGAACTGACCCATCGCCAGGACAAAGCCCGCTTCCGAAAGGGAGCGGGCTTTTGTTTTCAAGCGCCGTTCGTCGAGCCGAGAGGACCCTCGTCGCGGGGTGCTTCGCGTGGCAGCAGAATCATCGTGCCGACGATGCCAGCCACGATCGAAGCGGTGAAGATCGCGATTTTTGCGGCCGTGGAAATTGGGTCGGCCATGCGCAAGACGCATGGCTGCTCCGCACTGGACGCAGTGGGCAAGGAGGCGGCGGCGGGTTATCTTCGGCCCATGAAAACGACCACTCCCGCGGCTGCGAAGAGCAAGCCGGCCCAAGTCCGCCCGATTGCCCCTGGCGTATCCATCGGGCACGTGCATCTGAAAGTATCGGATCTCGATCGCGCCGTTGCGTTTTATCGCGACGTGCTCGGGTTCGAGGTGACCGATCGGTTCGGTCGGAACGCGGTCTTTTTGTCGGCGGGAGGTTATCACCATCACATCGGTCTCAACACCTGGGAAAGCCAGGGTGGTTCGCCGCCTCCAGCCGGCACGACCGGACTTTATCACGCGGCTATTCTTTACCCGACGCGCGCCGATCTGGCGGACGCATTGCGGCGATTGCTGGCGCATGGAGTTCGCCTGGATGGCGCGTCCGATCACGGGGTGAGCGAGGCCCTCTATTTGCGCGATCCCGACGGGAACGGACTCGAATTGTATTGGGACCGGCCGCGCGAGCAGTGGCCGCGTCGCGCCGATGGATCGGTCGCGATGTTCACCGAGGTGCTCGATCTCGAATCGCTTCTGGCCGAGCGCTGAGCGTCGAGTCGGGTCGATCGTGAACGAGTCCGGCCGGTCGGGTCGGGCCTCATCCCTGGATTTATCATTGCCGCGCCACGCTTTGCGCGAGGGTGGCGCATGGAGAAATTTTTATGAAGAACACCTACAACGTTGCTGTCCTTGTGGGCAGTTTGAGAAAGGGCTCGCTGAGTCGTCGGGTTGCGAATGCGCTGGCGGAGCTTGCGCCGCCGCGCCTTAAACTCGACATCGTCGAAATCGGGCAACTGCCGCACTATGATCAAGACCTCGACGAGAACCCGCCGGCGTCGTTCAAGGAGTTTCGCGAGCGAATCAAAGCATCGGACGCGGTGCTTTTTGTGACGCCGGAATACAATCGGTCGGTTCCGGGAGTGTTGAAGAACGCCTTGGATGTGGGCTCGCGGCCGTATGGTCAAAGTGCTTGGGAGGGAAAACCCGGCGCGGTCGTGAGCGTGTCGATCGGACCGCTCGGCGGTTTCGGCGCCAATCATCACCTGCGGCAATCCCTCGTGTGCCTGAATGTGCCTACGATGGCGCACCCCGAGGCTTATGTGGGAGGCGTCGACCGGCTGTTCGATGCGAGCGGCAAACTGGCGCTTGATCTGACTCGCGCCTCGTTTGCGAAATTTATCGAAGCTTACGAAGCCTGGGTGATTGCGAACGCGGCCAATTGAGTAACGTGCAACGCTTTCGCACACCTGCCCCCACTCCCTATGCGCCGCACTAAAATTGTCGCCACCCTTGGACCTGCCAGCCGTTCGCCCGACGTCGTGCGTCAGTTGATCAAGGCCGGAATGGATGTTGCCCGGTTGAATTTCTCGCACGGCAGCGCCGAAGATCATGCGCAGCAGATCGCGACCTTGCGCGCGCTTTCGCGTGAGCTCGAGAAGCCGGTGACGATCCTGCAGGATCTGCAGGGGCCGAAGATTCGGGTGGGGCAACTGCCGGGTGGCGGGATGACGCTGGTGCCGGGCGACGTGGTTTCGCTGGTGCCTGAAGCCGAAGCCGACGGCGGCGAACGCGTGGTGCCGATCGACTACGCGCAACTCGCGGAGAGCGCGAGGCCTGGCGCGCGTGTGTTGCTCGATGACGGTTTGCTGGAGCTCGAAGTGTTGGAGATCGCGGATCGGGCGCTGCGCTGCCGGGTGGTCGAAGGCGGTTTGCTCAAGAGCCGCAAAGGCGTGAACTTCCCCGACCTGGCCTTGCCGCTGCCGTCGCTGACGGAGAAGGACATTCGCGACGTCGAGTTCGGAATCGCGCAGGGCGTGGATTGGATTTCGTTGAGCTTTGTGCGGACGGCGGCGGACGTGCGGATGTTGAAAGGACTCCTGGCGGCGAAAGGCGTATCGAAGCCGATCGTGGCGAAGATCGAGAAGCCGCAAGCGGTGGAAAACCTGGACGAGATCCTGCGCGAAGTGAACGGCGTGATGGTCGCGCGCGGCGATCTCGGCGTCGAAGTGCGACCTGAGAAAGTGCCGATGTTGCAGAAGCAGATCATCGAAAAGTGCAACCGCCTCGGTTTGCCGGTGATCACGGCGACGCAGATGCTCGAGAGCATGATTCGCGAGGCGCGTCCGACGCGGGCGGAGGCGAGCGACGTGGCGAATGCGATCATCGATGGCACGGACGCGGTGATGTTGTCGGGCGAGTCGGCGATCGGCGCTTATCCGGTGCGCGCGGTGGAGATGATGGTGCGCATCGCGACGGAGGTGGAGGCCGGCATCGCTTTCAAGGCGTATCCGGCGCACGATCCGACGGACGCGCATGCGTTGAGCGAAGGTGCGACGGCGGTGGCGCGGGCGTTGAACGTGCGGGCGATCGTGGTGCTGACGACCAGCGGTTATACGGCGCGGCTGGTCGCGGCGGAACGATCGAAGACGGCTTTGTTCGCGCTCACCGGCGACGCCGACGTGTATCATTCGTTGAACCTTCACTGGGGAATCACGCCGCTCCTGGTGCCGGACGTTGCGGAGAGTTTCGAAGGTTTGGTCGGCGTGGCGGAGGACGCTTTGCGGGTGCGGGGCCAAGTGAGAGCGGGGGATAAGATCCTCGTGGTGGGCGGCGTTCCGCCCGGACGGGTGCGCGGCTCGAATTTTCTGAAGCTTCACGTGGTCGCCTAGGGCCTGTTAACACTACAGTAGTGCAAGCCAGATAAGGGCGAAGGTGACGAAGGAGCGGAAAATCACATCGAGCTTGTCGTAGCGGGTGAAGATCCGGCGGAAGCTCTTGAGGCGGCGGAAGAGTCGTTCGACATGATTGCGCTGCCGATAGGCCTGCTTGT
>JAFAAS010000132.1 GCA_023426435.1 Verrucomicrobiota bacterium
GCGCTATTCTCCTCCCATGGCAAACATCCCTCTCCCTCCGCGCCCCAGCGCCCCCGCATCCACATTCCCGCTCTCCATCGATCCCGCCGCGCCCGAAAGCACCGTGAGCAAATCGATCCTCCGCGAGGACAACGCCCGCGTCACCCTCTTCAGCTTCGCCGCCGGCCAGGAGCTCACCCCCCACACCAACCGCCGCCGCGCCCTCGTCCAAATTCTCTCCGGCTCGTGCGAATTCTTCTACAACGACACCTGGCAGCGCCTCGACGCCGGCACGCTCCTCCACCTCCCGCCGGACCACCTTCACGCCGTCCGCGCGCCCGAGCCTTTCACCATGCTCCTCATCCTCTGCTCCGAATAACCTTCAACCATCGCACCCATTTTATGGATACAACCACCACCCCCGCCACCAACGACCCCGCGCGCTTCGACGTGCGCGTCATCTCCTGCCGCGAAAAACACGCGCTCATCTTCCAACGCTGGGCCGGCCTCGCCGTCGGCGAACACTTCGTCCTGGTCAACGACCACGACCCTATCCCGCTCTACTACCAGTTCGCCGCGCAATTCCCCGACGCCTTCACCTGGGAATACCTCGTCGAGGGCCCCGAAGAATTCCAGGTCAAGATCACCCGCACCGCCGCCACCGCGCCCGTCGAGCTTCGCCCGCCCACCGGCGGCTGCGGCTCCGCCCGCAAAAACGCCGGCGCCCTCCTCGATGTCCGCGGACTCGAGCCGCCGGAACCGATGATGCACATCATGTCCGCCCTCGAGAACACGCCCATCGGCGGACAACTCCGCGCCCTCACCGATCGCCGCCCCGTCCACCTCCTCGCCGAGCTCGACGCCCGCGGCATCCGCCACGCCTCCCACGAACAACCCGACGGCTCCTGGCTCAACACCTTCACCCGCTAGGTGGAGCCCGACGTCCCCGTCGGGCTTGCCCCAAGGTAAAGCAAATTGGCCTGCCCCGACTTGTCGGGGCCTCCGCCGAGCCGTCGCGCACCGTCGACGCCTCCGCCCTCCACCACGCCCGCGTCCCACCATGTTCCCGACCTCCCCTCACCACTCCCCGCTCGCCGCCGGCGCCACCATCCCGCTTTCCTTCATCTTCGCCGGCCTCCTCGCCGCCTTCGCGTCGACCACCGCACTCGTCGTTTTCCCCGACACACTCGCGCTGCCGCACCTGCACATGCACGTCGTCGCCTTCGCGCACGCTTGGCTTCTCGCCGCACTCCTCACGATCTGCTTCGGCGCCGTTTACCAACTCCTTCCGGTCCTCGCCAACACCGGCTTCACCGGACCCCGCCAGGCCTGGACCCACCTCGCGCTCCATCTCACGGGCAGCGCCACCATGATCGCCGGTTTCCTCCGCGGCGACCTGCTCCTCGTCGCCTTCGGCGGCACCGCCGTCTCCCTCGGCGTCGCGCTCTTCTCCGCCAATATCCTTCGCACGCTCCGTTCCGCCCCGCGCCTCGATCCCATCCTCCTCGCCTTCGCCGCCGCCGCCGCGTGGCTCGTCCTCACCGTCGCCGCCGGACTCCTCCTCGCGCTCAATCTTCGCTTCGCCTGGTGGAATCTCGACGTCCTCGCCCTCCTCCGCGCGCACGCCCACGCCGGCGTCGCCGGCTTCTTCGTCACCCTCACGCAAGGCGCCATGTTCCGCCTCGTCCCCATGTTCACCCTCGCCGGCCCGCCCAACCTCCGCCGCGTCGGTCTCGCTCTCACGTCCTCCCAACTCGGACTCCTCCTTCTCGTCTCCGCCCTCGCCCTCAACCTCACCGTTCTCTCGATCATCGGCACCGGCCTGCTCCTCGGATCCTTCCTCCTGTCCGCCATCGAGCTCCGCCGCATCCTCGCCACACGAAAAAAGAAACTCCTCGAACCCGGACTCCGCGGCTTCTTCGCCGGACTCGCCCTCCTCGTCGTCTCCGCTCTTGGCGGCACCGCGCTCGCCCTCGCCCACGACAACCTTCGCGCCGCTCTCGCCTACGGCGTCGTCGCCATCCTCGGCGGTGTTCTCGCCCTCGTCCAAGGCATGCTCTGCAAAATCATCCCGTTCCTCGTATGGATGCGCGTTTACGGCCCGCGGGTCGGACGCCAGCGCACGCCCGTCGCCGCCGCCCTCGGCCGCCCCAACTGCGAACGTCTCTGGCTCCTCGCCCACGTCTCCGGCACCGTCGTGCTCGCCGTCGGCACGCTCACCGCCCATCCGCTCACCCTCACCTTCGGCTCACTCCTTTTCGGCGCCGGTCAACTCTCGCTCGCCCTCAGCCTCTCGTCCGCCGCCCGCCATCTCTGGCGTGCCGACGCCCCGCAACCTCTCCCCACCCCGTTCAACCGCGCCCAACCCGCCGCCTCATGAACACCACCGCCGCGCTCACCACCGAAACCATCTGGGCCACACTCGCCACGATCCTCGATCCCGAATTCGGCCTCAACATCGTCGACATGGGCCTCGTTTACGACGTGCAGCTCGACGGCTCCAACGTCACCGTCGCCATGACCCTCACGACGCCCTCCTGCCCCGCGGGCGACATGATTTTCGACGGCGCCCGCGCCGCCCTCGCCACCCTCCCCGGCATCGGCGAAGTCCGCATCAATCTCGTCTGGGACCCCGCCTGGAACACCAACATGCTCACCGAAGACGCCCGCCGCTTCCTCGGCTGGACCAAGTAACTCAATGTAGGGCGGGGTCACCCGACCCCGCCGCCCCTTTCGCGTCCTTCCGCGTGTTTAGCGGGAGGCTTCAACCCACCTCCCCTTCCAGTTGCGACCCGGTTTTTGAACGTTCCCTGGATCTTGGATCTTGGTCCTTGGAGCTTCTCCCAACCTACCCTTCCCGCACCGCCTCCAACACGATCCCCGGCGTCAACAGCTCCGGCAAAATCACCGGCTCCGCCGCACCCGGTTTCCAAATCAAATTAAACGGCACCGCTGACCGCTCATACTTCGCCAGCTCCGCCGTGATCCGCGGATCCTTGTTCGTCCAATCCGCGCGCAACGTCGCCACGTTCTTCTCGGCAAATTCCTTCAACACGTCGTCCGAACCGAACACGACTTTCTTGTTCGTCTGACACGTGAAACACCACCGCGCCGTGAAATCCACATACACGACGCGCCCCTCCGCCCGCAGTCTCTCCACCGCCTCCGGACTCCACGGCTCCCACGTCACGCCGCCCGACACCACCGTCGCCCCCGCACCCTGCACCGCCGCCGACGCCTTCGGCCACCCCAGCCACAAGCCTCCCGCGCCCACCACCACCAGCGCCGCCACCCCAAAACGCCTCCGCCCGCTCGACGCACCCGGCGCCGTCCAACGTCCATAAAACCACACGCCCATCGCCACCAGCACGAGCCCTAGCAACAAATACTGCAGCCCTTCCTCGTTCACCTGCCCCGCCAGCACCCAAATCAAGTATCCAACCGTCGCATACAGGGGAACCGCCATGAACTGCTTGAACGTTTCCATCCACGCGCCGGGCCGCGGCAGCACCTTCACCGCCTGCGGAAAAGCCGACAACAACAGGTAGGGCGTCGACAACCCGATCGCGATCGCCGTGAAGATCGCAAACGACTCCACCGTCGACAACGCCAGCGCCGCTCCCAGCGCCGGCGCGAGAAACGGCGCCGAGCACGGCGTCGCCACCACGGTCGCCAGAACGCCCGTGAAAAACGATCCCGCGTAGCCCGACTTCGTCTGCAACTCCCCGCCAATCGCCGTCGCCCGCAGCCCAAACTCGAACACGCCGCTCATGTTCAAAGCGAACACCAGCAGCAACACCGCCAGCGCATACACAAACGCCGGCGACTGCAGTTGAAACCCCCACCCCAGCTCCGCTCCGCCTGCCCGCAAAATCGCCAGCACCGCCGCCAGCGACCAAAACGACAGCAACACGCCCAGCGTGAAGACCAAGCCGTGCGCCACGATCTTCCCGCGCTCATGCCCCGCCTGGTTCACGAAGCCGAGTATCTTGATTCCCAATACAGGGAACACGCACGGCATCAGGTTCAAAATCAACCCGCCCACGAACGCCAACAACAGCGTCCCCGCCAATCCGCTCGTCGATCCGACCCCGCCTCCACCGCCACCCACCTCCCCGCCTCTCGCCGCACTCGCCGCACCCGCCCGCGCCGGTTCGCCCAACGCCGCATTCACCACCATCCCGCGCATCTTCCCGCCCGCGAGCCACCCCTCGCTCGCCGTGATCACGCCTTTCAAATGCGTCGCCTCCTGCGACGCATCCGCCGCGATCGGCGCCCGAATCGTGTATCCGCCATCTGGATTCGCCTGCACCTCCTGCGGCAAATCGTAAGCCACCAGATTGTCCTCCGCGAACACATGCAGCTCCCCCGGCGCATGCCCGCCCGCCTTCCCGCCCGCCGGCGTCACCGTCACCACAATCGTCTTCCCGTCCTTCCGCGCCGACACCGCCCACTCGTCCAGCACCCGCGGCATCTCCGCCAGCGTCGCCGCGATCTCTTCCCCAAATCGCACATCCCGCTGCGGCGTCTCGCCGCGCACCGGCAGCGTCAAACTCACCTCCTGATCTCCCGGAATGCACACATCCGCGCACATCAACCAACTCGCATGCGCCTTCAGCTCCACCGTGCCTCCCACCGCCAAATCCTTCGGCGGCGTGATCGTCACCGGCAGATACGTCACCCCTTCATAACCATTCCCCATCACCGTCCCCTTGCTGTCTTTCAACACCACCGGCGTCGGCCACTGAATCTCCCCCGCCTCAAATCCTTCCGGCAGCGTCCACTCCAGCGAGGTCGGATAACCCGTCCCCGGATTGATCCAATACGTGTGCCAGTGCGCATCATGCTCCAACCGCAGCGCCACCGTGAACGCCCGCCCCGGCTGAATCGACTGCTCCGCCGCCACCAATGTCGCCTTCACATGCTGCGGCGCCCCCGCGAAAGCAGCTTCCGCCACCTGCGCAAATACAGGCAACAAACCGACCCAAAACGCGATGCGACGAAGCAACTTCATGGCGGCAAACATGTGGAGTCTGACGCACGAGGCAAAGCCAGGGTGCCAAAAACCATCGCCCCTTCACGTAACAACGTGGAGAGCGCGCTCCGTCCCCGCCGGTTCCGTTTTGCACCTTCTGCGCCTCTTTGCGGCCAACCTCCGCCCCTCCCCCGTCACTCCCGCTTCATCTGATGCGCCACCAGCAGCGTGAAAAAACACAGCACCAGATTCTGCAGCGGCAGCTGCAACGCCGTCGGCAGCGCATAAATGATGCACACCGCCGGCAGCCACACGCCGACATTCGAAATCAACACCGGCACCACCCGCCGCCAAATCCACCCGCCCGCGCGCACATCCGCCCTCACCGCTCCCGCATCGAACCGCGCCGTCACCCACTCATAAAAGAACACCGTCACCGGCACCGCCACCAGCGGACAATACACGAACTGATCGATCGCCGACTTCACCGCGATCGTCCCAACATCGTTCCCCTCTCCCACAAACCGCGCCAGCAGCCGATACAGCAGATCCACCTCGAATCCCTTGTAAGCCCAAAACGCCGTGATCGCCCCCGCCTGCGCCATCGAGTAACGCTCCCGCGTCGCCCGCCGCAGCTTCAAATACAGCATCGGCAACAACCCGCCGAAAAACCCCGTCGACAAAATCGACAACCCCACCCCCACCTCCTCGCGCCACTCCAC
>JAFAAS010000160.1 GCA_023426435.1 Verrucomicrobiota bacterium
CCCCCACAACAACTTCACCCCCGCCAGCGCGCTCAACCCCAGCGCCAGATTCTCAAACAACCGCTGATCGATCTTCACCAAAAGCTTCCGCCCCACCCACGCGCCCAAAAACACCGCCGGCGCGAGCCACAAGTTCAGCGTGAAACTGCCCGCATTGATCAGCCCCAGGTTCATCATGAACGGCACCTTGAAGAGGTTGATCAGCATGAAAAACACCGCGCCCGTCCCCACGAACTCCATCTTCGGCAACCGCATCGCGAGCAGATAAATTGCCATCAACGGCCCCGCCGCATTCGCGACCATCGTCGTGAACCCCGCCAGCACCCCGATCGTCGGCGCAAACCAACGAGGCGCTGCAGCCAGCGCCTCGTTGTCCGCCATAGCCTTGGCGGAGGCGGACCTCCTCCGCGCCAGATGCAGCCCCAGCAACACCAGCACGATCACCCCAATCATCACCTCCGCCTCGCGATTCCCGATCCGCCCCAACGCGAAATACCCGCCAATCACTCCCGCCGCCGTCCACGGAAACAACCGCCACAAAAACTTCCATCGCGTATGCTGCCGATACGCCGCCACCGCGATCAAATCCCCAAAACACAACAGCGGCAGCACCACACCCGTCGCCTCCTTCGCCGGCAACACCTGCGCAAACATCACCACAAACAACATCCCCAGCCCCGCTATCCCCGTCTTGGATACACCCACGAAGAACGCCCCGCCCACCAACACCGCCCACTCCCAAAGTTCAAACGTCATTCGCGTCCCTTCGTGGTTCAAAGATCGTATCCGCCCCCAACGAACACGGATCTCGCGAAAGCCGTGGATCCCCGCGGAATCCATCCGTCGTTCGTTTTCCGTTCGCGCTCATTCGCGCCTTTCGCGGGCAACTTCTTCAAAATTCCCCTCCTTCACCTCAAACACCTGCCACTCCCCCAACTCCGCTTCCGGCAAACTCGTCCCCGTCGCAATCACCTGCGACGCCGCATCCACCGCCGCCCAAAACCGCCGCCGCCGCACCGGATCCAACTCCCCGAGCACATCGTCGCACAACAACACCGGCCGCACTCCGCTCTTCTCCTGAAACCACGCCGCCTGCGCCAGCCGCAGCGCCAGCACCAGCGACCGCTGCTGCCCTTCCGACGCAAATTCCTTCGCCGCCGTCCCCTTCACCGAAAACGAAAAATCGTCCCGATGCGGCCCCGTCAGCGTCGTGCGAAACTGCGCGTCCCTTCCCCTCCCCGCTTCCAGCTTCGCCAACAGCATCTCCGCCGACGCCCCCTCGAAATTCGGCAGATACTTCAGCCCGCCCCGCTCGCCTTCCGCGTCACATAATTTCGAATACGCCTCCTTCACCTTCGCCGCCAGCTGCCCCATCGCCGTCGTCCTCATCTCGATCAACGCCGCCGCCGCCGGCGCCAAAATCTGCTCGAACGCCCCCAACTCCGCGTCCCCCGCCCCGCCTCGCTTCAACAACGCATTCCGCTCCGCCAGGGCTTTCGAATACGTCTGCAGCGCCCGCAAATACCCCGCGTCAATCGACGAAAGCGTCAGGTCCATCCACCGCCGCCGCAACGCCGGCGCGCCACGCACCAACAGCATGTCCTGCGACGAAAACACCACCGTCGGAAACCGTCCGATATAATCGCCGAGTTTCGTGATCCGCGTCTGATCGCACCACAGCTCCTTCCCTTCCCTGCGCAGCTTGATCGTCACCTTGCTCTCGCCCAGCCGCTCGTGCTCGAACTCCGCCGCAATCGCCGCCACCTGCTGCCCGTGCCCAATCAGCACTTTGTTGTCCGTCGACCGAAACGACCGCAACGCCGTCAAAAACCCCGCCGCCTCCAACAAATTCGTTTTCCCCTGCCCATTCGCCCCCACGAAAAATTGCTGCCGCCCCGAAAACTCGAGCGCCGAAAACCCCACGTTCCGAAAGTGTCGCAGTGTGAGTTTGCGAAGACGCATCGAAGCCAAAGCTCCAAGCTCCAAGCCCCAAGCTCCAGAGAATTCTCAATCCTCAACCACGGGAACTGGCACTTGGTGTTTGGTCCTTCTCTGGAGCTTGGATCTTGGTCCTTGGATCTTGGAGCTTGGAGCTTCCGCGCGCGGCCGCGGCCCAACCGCATTTTGCTACTTGCGCCCCCGCGCGCGGCCCCGTTCCTTGCCCGACTCTATGAGCACCTCCGCCACCAAAGAAAACGCCGTCATCCACACCACTTACGGCGACATGACTCTCTCCTTCTGGCCCGATGTCGCGCCGAAGACCGTCGAAAATTTCAAGAAACTCGCCCGCGAAAAATTCTACGACGGCACCGCGTTTCACCGCATCATCAAGGGTTTCATGATCCAGGGCGGCTGCCCCAACACCCGCAAGGGCGAATCCGGCATGCCCGGCACCGGCGGCCCCGGCTACAAGATCAAGGCCGAGTTTAACCCCAAGTCGCACGTGCGCGGCGTCATCTCCATGGCCCGCTCCGCCCACCCCGACTCCGCCGGCAGCCAGTTCTTCATCTGCCACGGCGACGCCAAATTCCTCGATCGCCAATACACCGCCTTCGGCGAGCTCGTCGCCGGTGACGACGTCCTCGAACGCATCGCGACCGTCCCCACCCAATCCGGCGGCGGCGGCGAAAAAAGCACGCCGATCGACCGCGTCGAAATCACCAGCATCGAAATCGTCCCCGCCTGATCGATTTCCACCCATGGAGGCGCGGTGCCCCCACCGCGCTTTTTCCCCCCGCCCGCGCTCCCGCGCGGGCTTTTTCATTTCCCCTTTCCGATCACCCGCCCGCCCGCTCCATCCGCGCGATATACTCCGTCAAACGTTCCACATCCATCCGCATCTTCGGCGGCACCCCTTCCTTTTCCATCTGCTCCACAATCACCCGCGCCGTCGCCAGATCCTTCACCCGCGCCCGCACCAACGCCAGCGCCAGCAATGTCCGCGGACGCTCCTTCACCTTCGCCAGATTGGCCTGCACGACATTGATGTTTTTCGGCGAAGGTTTCTCCGCTGTCGCCTCCACCCACGCGAGAATCTCATACGCCTGCGCCTGACCCGGCACGCGCTCGATCGAGCGTTGCAACAAAGTCCGCAGCTCCGTCGCCCGTTCGTTCGGCAGCCGGAAATACGGATCGAGTCGATCGAACCAGCGCCGCGCCTCCATCGCCGCCACTTCATGATAAATCGCGTGATTCTCCGTGCCCGCCGCGATCGCCTGCATCCACCGCTCGCGCGCCTCGTGCTCGGCCCCATCCGCCCACGCCTCCGTGCCAAGAATCTCCAACGCCCGAGTGTCGCCCGGATTCCGCGTCAACTCCTCCAGCAAAGCCAGCTTCGACGTCGCCGCTCGATTCACCCGCAAATCCAGACTGGCCAGATGGAGCGCCATCTCCGGCCGCGCCACCGCTCGCATCGCATAACTGTTCGCCGCCGCAATCTGCGGCATCGGAAGCTTGAACATCGCGTAACGCCCCGTCTCCACATACCGGCTGAGCTCCCGCTGCATCTGCCCATAATCCATTCCCAGCGACTCCTCGAACAACGCCACCGGATCCCGCGGATCGCCTTCCGGATTTCGCGCATAATGAAAAAACTCGTTGCGCCCTTTCTCGTTCCCCGTCGCCCGCTTCGAACGCCCGCAATACCAATAATGCACCAGCGCCCACGACTGCGCATAAAACAACCCGATGCGCCGGCTCTCGTTGTAACTCGGCGAACCATGACTCACCGCGAACAACTCCTGCATCGGCATCAACGCCTTCCCTCGCAGCGCCGCCACGTGCTCCACGATCGGCTGCCCCATGATCAGGTGATCCTTCCGCTCGTCGATCGTGGACAAAAATTCCGCCACGCCTTCGCCATACCACGGACCGGGTCGATCCCCCGTCACTGACATCAGATAGTGCACGAACTCGTGCATGATCAGCCGTCGCGCATCCTCCGAGGTCCACGCCGGCGACAACACGATCACCGACCGATCCGGACGCTCCAAATAATAGCCCGCCGTCCGCTCCGCCGATCGCAACGGCGCCGACACATACGGCAGGAACTCCCGCTCGTTTTTGAAATAGTAAATCGTCAGCGGATTCGGCCGCTGCTCCTTCGCTTCGATCAGCTCCGCAAACGTCGCTCGAAGCAGCTCCAGCGTCCGCAACAACTCCCGCGACTGTCCATCCGACACATGGCTGAACAACTCGAAGTTCGGCGACTCGTAGCGCTTCCACTTGTCATCCAGCCCCGGCATCTCCGCCGCCCGCGCCATCCCCACCCACAACACCAAAACCACCCACACCGAAGCCGGAAACTTCATCATCCCGTCCGTTATGCCACCCACGCCCCCACCCTCAAGCCGATTGCACCTGCATCCCCCTTTCAAACCCGATCCCTTGTCATACATTAAATGACATACCCACACCGATCCCAATCCTACTTGTAATACATTAAATTACATCAACCTGCCGCGCTCCACTCGCTTCCTCCGCCCGTCTCCCTCTCACATCTATCCCCGCTCGTTCGTGTCCCTTCGTGGTTCCACCTCCTCCGCCGCCATCGCCCACCGCCCCTCCGATCCGTGTCCATCCGCATCCTCCGTGATTAAAAACCCAATACAATCCCGTCTTCGTTGTCTGCCGTTCCGCCGTTTCATCGGTCACGCTCCGGGATCCGCCGCATCCGCGGTCCACGCCTCTCGCTTTCCGCCTTGCGCACCCGCCCGCCACGTTCACAAACGCGGCCTTTTTCATGTCCAATCTCCAAGATCTTCCTCTCGACTCCATCAACGTTTACGGCGGCACCCAGGCACGCGTTGCCACCAACGACGACGCCATCGCCAGCTACGCCGACGAAATGTCCCAAGGCGCCATCTTCCCGCCCATCGTTGTCTATTTCGACGGCGCCACTCACTGGCTCGCCGACGGCTTCCATCGCTACCTCGCCGCCAAACGCATCGAGCGCCCCACCATCTCCGCCGAGGTTCACGCCGGCGGCCGCACCGACGCCCTTCGCCACGCCCTCGGCGCCAACGCCACCAACGGCGTGTATCGCAACAACGCCGACAAACGCAACGCGACCGAGATCGCGCTCGAGGAATGGCCCGACCTCGCCAACCCCGTCATCGCCGAGATCTGCAAGGTCTCCGTCGAACTCGTCCGCCGCACCCGCTCCCAACTCACCCAGTCCGGTCGCATCCAAACCGCGGATACCGTCACCGGCCGTGACGGAAAATCCTATCCGTCCCAAATCGAACGCCAGCCGCGCGGCAAAACCGAAGCCTCGTCCTCCGATCGGGCTGGCGGTGGCGGAGGCGGCGGCTTCTCCCGTGGCAAAGGCGGCGGCGGCGCTTTCGGCGGCACCTCCACCGAACTCGAACAGGAAGCCCGCATGATGATCCGCAAAGGCGAGATTAATCCCTTCGAACTTCCCTCAATCCTCACCGCGACCGCCGACGACTACGCCGACACCGTGATCAATCTTCTCGGCACGATGAAGCCCGACGCGCCCAAACGCACCGACGCCCTCCTCCGCCTCCGCCGCTGGATCGACCAAGCCCTCGCCGGCGAAAAGTCCGCCTAACTAAAGCCGCCTGCGCACGGAGCGGAACGAGTGAGCGATTCGCGCCTTTCGTGCCTTGGTGCCTTCGTGCCTCTTGCGGGCGACCCATCCGGCCGCCCGCCCGCGCTCTGGTTCCCTACCAACTCACATTCACACTCACGTGCCCATGCCCGTCGTCGCGCGAACCTGGCAGTTTCTTCAACTGCCAGCCATACGCCGCGCGTAGCGTGAAATTCCGTTTCCACGTATAGTTCACGCCCACGCCCGCGCTGCTCAGCTCGAACGTGTCGTCATCCACGCGCATTCGCAGCGACGCCGCATCGACGAACACAAACGTATCCAGATTATCACTGCCGGCCTTGAACGAATATCCCGGCAGATGCAGCTCGTTGTTCCACACCACGCCTTCGTCGCCGAACGCCGTGTTCTCGCGAAACCCGCGCACCGCATAAGCACCGCCGCCGTTCAACTGCTCGCTGCCCAACAACGCCCCGCTCGCCACCTGCAAGCTCGCCGTCGAACTCCAGAAAAACCGCGCCGGCAACGCGCGCGAATACTGCGCGTCGATCCGTCCGTAAACATACTCCGCCTTCGCGCCGTTCCGCGACGCATCGAAATACCGCCCGTGATTCCGTCCGCTTAATCCGCCGGGGCTCGCAAACACCGTCGCCTGCACCCCCGCCTGCTGTCCTTCGCCGGTCACGTTCAGCGCATACGTCGCACTCGCTTGCACGATGTGCGTGACATTGTCCGTCACCGGCATCGTCGCGAATTCCAGCGTGTTGTCGCTATACTTGAAATCGCCCCCGACAGTCACGCTTTGCACCCACCCTTCACGCGCGCTGCGCAGCGGGATCACATAACGCACGCCCGCCTGCCCCGAGCTTCCTTCCTGCGTGAACGGCTCCGGCATGATCGACTTGATGTCCGACCACGCCGCAAACACCGACACCGAATGCCGCCACGGCAAATCCGCCGCATACGACAACGAGTGACTGCGCGAATGCTCCAGCTCCGGATCGCTCGTGAAACGATAGCTCATCTGATGCGCGAGCCCGAGCGCGTTGCCCCACAACACACCCGCCGAAACGCGATCCTCGCCCGTCGTCTTCGTGCCGGTGTTGTCGTAGCCCGCCGACAACTGCCACGGCGTCAATTCCTGCACCCGCAGCGCCAGTCGCGTTGTCCCCGGCTCTTCACCCGGCTCCGCCGCGATCACCGCCCGCCGAAAGGGATTGCGGTTCAACCACTCCACATCCGCGCGCAACCGCGCTTCGTCGATCGGCTTTCCGCTCTCCAGCTTGAGCGCGCTCCGGTAACTCCGCTCCGAAAAATGCTTCGCCCCGTGCACCGCCACTTCGCCCGAATGCGTCGCCTCGCTCGCCACAATCTGCACGTAACCGCCCGTGATGTCCTGCGGCGGCAGATAAACTGAAACGAAGCTCTTCCCGTGCGTCCGCGCATACAGCCGCACCGCCATCACCAGCCGCTCAAGCGATTCGCGCGACACCGGCTCATCCATAAATCCCGCGGTCGCGAACGCGAAATCGTCCCGACCAAGCCATGCGACGCGGCTGACGTCCACGCCTTCCGCCGGAAAACCGGGTTCGGTCAACTGCGCCGGCGTCGCCACGATCCGCACGCCCACCAGTTTGTCCGCCAGTCGTTCCTCGTTCGGCCGAGCCGCGAAGAGTTCGAAGTCCGCTGTTTCCGCCGCGGAAGTTTGCGCGAACGCGTTTCCAGCGATCGCGACGAGAAGCACAAGAAGAAGAGGACGCATTTCTAGAAGAGTCGAAGTTGGAGCTGTGAAGAAGGACCGCGCGAGGCGTTCACTTCCCGCCGAGGAACAGGTTGGCGAGGCCGAGCATCATGATCGCTTTCCCCTGATCGCTCTTCATGAGCTCGTGCGGATTCACCGGGTCGTTGCGCGATTTGAGCAGCGCATCGAAGTTCTTCCGCGCGTCCTCATTTTCGGCCACGGCAATCGACTCGGTGATCAGGATGGTGACGGCGAGCGACACAATCGTGCCCACGCCACCGGCGGCCGAACCGCCCACCTTCGCGAGTCCTTTGCTGACCGCCTGCGCCGTCGCCTTCTCTCCAGCCTTTTGCAGGGTGCGCATCACCGTGGCCTTCGCGAACGGGAACACGTTCGTGACCACCTTCTCCAGCCCCATTGTCATGCCAACGATCGCGCCCGCCCCCACGCCGCCAACGACCGCACCGACACCGCCGATGGCCGCATTCGCGTCGAACTCCTCCGCCTTCTTTTCGAAACGCTGCATGGCCTCCCCCATGGTGTCCCCCACCGCCTGCGCCACGAAATCGTCGTAAGGCACCTTGCCGTCGAACAACCCCGCCAGCGTGCTGCCTCTCGCCGCGCCTTCGGCCTTTGCCCAGTTATCCTGCGCGTTCTTCGCCGCATCGATAAACGAGCCCCGCGCTTCGCCCAGCGCCGGCCCGATATGCGCCATCAACTTCTGCTCCTGCGCATCGCGCTGCGAGGGATCCTTCATCGCGACGTTCATCGTGTAGCCCATCAACGCCGGCATCACCAGCGCCTGCTTCTCCGGATTCGTGTGAATATCCGCGAGGAACGCCATGATCTTGTCGTTCGGCAAATCATCCCAGCTCTTCACCTGCAGCCCACCATTGATCGCGATCGCCAGCGCACCCGTTTCGTCGCTCAGCCCATTGACGATTTCCTGGTTCAGGAAGAATCCAACCGCCGCGCGCAGCGAGGGCATCAGGTCAGCGGTCAACCCATACGCTCCGCGTTTCACCAGCACGACTTCGCCCGGCGCCGCCGTGTAATTCATATAAAACTTGTCTTGATCTTCCTTGCGCTTCGCCGCCGCCGCCTCCCGCGCGAGGACGTCCGCCTTGACCACCGGATCCGCCTTCATCGTGAGAACGCCGTTCGTCACTTTCGTGACCACGTAGTTGTTCGCCTGATACGCCCGCGGAATGATGTAGCGCGTGACGTCCGCAAACCGGTCCTTCGTCGTGTCCTTCTTCGGCACGCCCGGCAGGCTCAGCACGGGCCCAAGCTGAATCGTTCCGCCCTGAATGATGATTTCGCTGTAAGTCACCAGCGTCGGCGAATCCGGAACGACGATCTGTCCCGGCGTGAACTCGACCACCTTCACCGGGAACGAATCCGGCGGCGGTTCGGACGTCGGCTGCGGCGGCGTGCGCGACGGCCGCGCCGGAAACGTGATCGACGCCAGATCCACCGCTTCGCCGATCCCCTGCGGCTCGTTTTCCGAACGCAGGTCGAAATACAGATTCGGCATCACGTCGCCCATCGTCGCGAACGACGGCAATCCCGTCACCTCCGCCGTGTAGCCCAGCCCGCCCGATCCATTCGGATCGAACAGGATCAAATTCAATCCGAGCGCCTCCGCGTCGAATTCCTCCGGCACGTTGTTGTTTCCGAACGACACGCCGTTGTGCACCGTGATCTCGATCGGCCGCGGCATGATCGCCAGGTATCCAGGACTCCACGACACGAGATAGTTCGGGTTGTTGGTGAAGACCGGATCGATCCGATACCAACCGACGTCCGTCTCCGGATAAATCGGCACGGCCGTCTGCACCGCCGCCAAAACCGACGACGCATCCTCAAACGACGCCAGCCCGTCGCCGCCCAGCACGTAACTGAACTCCGGCGTCGCATCGCCATAGTAGCGGGCGTGATTGTCCACATCGATCGTGAGGAAACGCGGATTGATTCGCACCGTGTTGCCGCTGATGTCGCCCAACACGTAGTTCTTCAACAGGAGCACGGGGAACAGATTGTAAGTGCCGACGTCCGATTTTTCCGTCGTCGGATTGTCGATGCGCACCACCTGCTCCGCCGTCTGCCCAAATGCCAGGCCGGCCACGTTGACACCCACATTCGCCGGATTCGCCTCGCCGTAGCGGCGCACAAGCGGCGTTACCTGCAAGGTCAGCGGCGCCGGCTCGATGATGAAATTCGCCTGATTGCCCACCAGCGTGTAATTCGAGTTCCGCGCGGTGACCGAATACGTGTGCTCGCCCGCATCCTCCGTCAGCGCCGGCAAAGCGAACTCCAGCCCGAGCATGGCCACCGTATCCGAATTCTTGAGACCAAACGCTCCGACCGTCGGCAGTGTCGGGTTCGCTCGTCCATAGACGCGGGAAAGATCCGTCAGCCCGGTAATGCCGATCTCCGCCGGCGTGATCTGCAACTGCCCGAATTCATAGCCGATCTGGTAGTTCTGATTCAGATCCGAGCTCACCAGAATGCCAAACGTGCTCACGCCCGAGGTCTGCGTCGCTTGCGTGGAAAAGCGCACGTTCGGAATCACCGAAGGCGCGTCGAACGAGGCCAGCCCGCGAAACGTCGCCGTGAATTCCGGATTCGGATCCCCGTAAACCTTCGTCTTGTTGTCCGCCACGATCGTCAGTGGCCGCTGCGTGATCGTCAGCGATCCGGATTGGACCGTCGCGTTGTAGTTCGCCGACGAACCGAAGCCTTGCAGGATGATCCCATACGCGCCGATCCCCGACGTCTCGGTCGCGAAATGAGTCGGACCGCTCGCAATGAACACCACGTCCTCGAGCCGATCGTCGTTTTTCAATCCCGTCACCGAAATCGTAGGCGTCGGATTCGGATCGCCATAAACGCGCGTCATATCATCCGCCTTCACCACAAGCGCCGCCGGCGTGACGTTCACCGCGCCCGGCGCGTGCGTGATCGCATAATTGTCCGCCGCGCCGCCGCTCACGTTTAAAGCATACGTGCCCACATTCGACCGCTTCGTCGCACTCGTTTCAAAAAGCAGCCCGCTCACCACCGCGCTCGTATCGTCGTTTGCCAGCCCGGAGAAAGTCGCGGTAAAGCTCGGATTTTCGTCCCCGTAAACCCGGCTCACCGTCGGCGCCGTGATCGTCAGTGGCGCACGCTCAATCGTCAAAAGCCCCGCCGTATAATCGATGTCATACCCCGCCGCCGTCGCGCCAAACGGCGTGATCGCATAAGTCCCCACCCCCGATCGCTGCGTCGCCGTCGTGGCAAACTCCAACCCGCTCACAATCGATGCGTCATCGCCATCCTCGAACCCCGTCATCGTTGCCGTGAACGCCGGATTCGCCGCGCCATAAAGCCGCGCAACGTCGTTCGCCCGGATGTTCAACGTCGCCACGCCCGACACGTTCAGCGTCCCCGGTTCAAACGTGATCACATAATTCGCCGCCGTCGCGCCGAACGGCGTGATCGCATAGGAACCGACCGGCGACGACAGATCCGCCGTCGTGCTAAACTGCAGCCCCGACACCACTGTCGCCGTGTCGCCATTCACGAATCCGCTGTAGCTCGCGCTGAACGTCGGATTCGCCCGATTCAATCGCCGGCTCGCATCGTTCGCCGCGATCGTAAGCGGCGCCCGTCCGATCGTCAGCGTGCCCGGCACGAAGGCAAAATCGTAAACATCCGACGCGAGCGTTCCCCGCGCGACAGCGATCGCATACGAACCCACTCCCGAGCTCTGCAATGCCGTGGTCGAAAAAGCGGGCAGACCCGTCACGACATCCGTCAACAAATCCGCACCCAGCAGCCCCGTCACCGTAGCGGTAAACGTCGGATTCGCCGCTCCGTAGATCCGGCTCATGTTATCCGCCGTGTAGGTCAGCACCGGCAAACCCGACTCGTTCGCGAATAGAAAACGATTCTGCGTGTCTGCCGAAAAGTCGTCGTCGAGGTCAAACACGTGCTCGAACACATTCGATCCCACGAGCCCGCCTTTCGAGGTCGCCGTCGAATCCGCCGCGTAAATCAGAAAGCGCGCATTGGCTCCAAACGGCGTTGCGCCCGCGAGATTGATGAAGCCCGCGCCAGTCGATGCCAAAATGACGTTGGTCGAATCATCGAACGCGAGATTCGAACCCGCTTCGAGCGTAAGCGTGCCCGGCGTGATCGCCACGATCGCTGGCGCGCTCGCTGTCGGCGAATCCAGCCGCAGGCTGAGATCGCCGTGATGATTCTCCACGAAGAAGAATCCCAGATCGCCCGTGCCGATCGTGCGCACCGCCCCGATCGTGTTATTCGTCCCGAACACCCCGACGCCCGTGCCGCCATTCGCGAGATCGATCTCGAGCGTCTCCACGTTCAAATTACCGTCGAACATCGACGACACTCCGCGTCCTTCGGACGTCCAACCCTCAGGCATCGCTGCGCCGTTCGTCCCATAGGTCAGCCGGTTTACCGTCACCGTCGCGCTCGAATCCAACACCGCTCGGGGGATTACGGCGCCCAATCCTTGCTGCTCCTGCAGGTCCCTCATCGCCGCCGGCCCCGGATACAATTCGAGCGCGCCGCTCGCCGCCGTGATATCCGCGTTGATGAGGATGTTGTTGAACGAATTCACGCGCAGCGTATTCGCGCTCGCCCACGACACGGACGCATCGAACACCACTTCGCCCAACAACCCTGACGTCTCGATCGTCACGTGGCTCGTCGCGAGCTGAGCCTGCAGCGTCGCCACATCCAGCACCGCCGGCTCCGTCCCGACGCCAAACTCGAAGGGATTCGTCCCGCTCGTCGTCGTCCCGCTGCTCGCCGCCGCCGTAATCGTCAACGCCGCCGGATCCAGCAAGAGCGTCCCCGCTTTGCCATGGCGCGCCGACAGATCGACCACCGCGCGCGGATTGAAATCGAGAAACTGCTTGCCCGACACTTCCGCAAACCCGCCATCGCCACCATCCGCACCACCGCGCGCCGCCAGCGTGCCGAGAAACCGCGTGCTCTCATCCGCCCACACGATCGCGCGCCCACCGTCGCCGTTCGCAGATGCCGCGCTCACATCGATCACCGCATCCTTCGTCACCACTGTGCGCGTCGCATTCGGCACGTTCGCGTTCTCACCTCGATAATCTCCACCCACCAAAACCTCGCCGCCCGAACCGTTCGCATTCGTCGCCACCACCGTCCCGCTCACCCCCACCGTGCCCCCGCCCGCCGTCAGGATCACGCGACCATTCCGCCGCTCCACGCCCGTCGCGCGCACGACGCCGCTCTGATTCACCGCGAGGTCGTAAATACTCCCGCCCGCCGCTTTCAGCTCCGCTTGCGCTGCTTCGATCGTGCCGGAATTTTCGACGCCCACCGTCGCGTCTTTCGCATGCGGTAGATTCACTTTCACCACGACCGTCGCATCGTCCGGCGAAGCGAGAAACATCTCCGCTCCCGCCGCCAGCGCCGCCGTTCCTTTCGACGCCGAAATCTCCCCCGCATTCTTCACCGTGTGCGCGAACAACATCACGTTGCCCTCGCTCGCCGTGATTTTACCGAGATTCACGATGCCGGCGCTGCTGTCGCCTTTGAAGGTCATCGCTCCACCCGCGAGAAATTCCGCATCGCTCACATCGAGCGTCGACGCGAGAAATCCCGCCGTGTCGATCGTCGCGCCTTCGCCCACGATCACGCCGCGTTGATTGATCAGGAAAAGTTTTCCGTCGGCCTTCAACGATCCCAACAACTGCGACGCATCGCCGCCGACCACCCGCGCCAGCATCGCCGCATTCGCCCCGCCTTGGTTGATCTGCACGCGGTTGCCTGCGCCGATGTTGAAACTCTGCCAGTTGACGATCGCGTTGCGCGACGCCTGCTGGATGTTCATCGCACCGCCGGCCTGCGTGATGGCCACGTTACCGTGCACCACCTGTGCACCCGCCGGAAGATTCGCATACACAGGCGGTGGCAACACCGCGATCGGAGCCAAGGCCAACAAAGACAAGACCAGCGCTAGCCGCGAGGACGTCGGGCCGGCGCTTCCGGAAGCTGGACGGAAACGCATGGAGAAATATGTGACGCCGACACTATATCATGTCGCAAGCCCCTATCGATATACGCCCATCGGCGTAGTCGTCGCCTGCGAGATTGTCGCAGGTTTTTTTCTCTGCGACGAACTGCGCGTCATGTTTCGCGCCGCCGCGTTCCTGCTCTCCGTCTCCGCACTCGCCTCCACCCTTTTCGCGAGCGCTTTGGAGCTAGGCCAGCCGCTCATCGAGGTGTTTCGGCCCCGCGACTACGACGCATCCACCCACAACTGGTCCGCCGTCCAAGACCGCCGCGGCCTCCTCCACGTCGCGAACAACAACGTCATGCTGTCGTTCGATGGCCGTCAGTGGCGCTCCGTCCACACCCGCGGCGCCTATCGCACGCTGCTCGCGCTCGATATCAACGATCGCATCTGGCTCGGCGGCGCCGACTCGCTCGGTTACCTCGACGAAAACACCTACGGCGCCCGCGTCTTCACGTCGCTGTGGGATCGTCTGACCGCCGAAGATCGCGACTACCGCGGCACCTCCGGGCTCCACGTGCTCCCGTCGGGCGTCCGCTTCTCCGCGTGGGACCGACAGCTGGTGTGGGCCGGAGAAAAATTCACCCGCGCCCACGAACTCCACCTGCCTTACCAGCCCGGCAGCCACCTGCCCTACGCGCAGGCCGCGGACAAATCCTGGAAAATCTTCGACGGCGAAGATTGGCAGCCGCTCGCCGACGCCCCCGAACTGCGCGACACCACGATCATGGCGATCATGCCCCAGCCCGATGGCTCAACGCTCCTCGCCACACGTCATCAAGGTCTCTGGCGCGCACGCCATGGCATCGCCGAACGTTTTCCCACGCAGGTCGACGCCACACTCTTCGCCCGCCAGATCGCGATCGCGACCCAACTCCGCGACGGCACGCTCGCGATCGCGCTCTATCCCACCGATTTCCTCCTGCTCAATCCTCGCGGGGAACTGCTGTCCTTCATTCACAGCGATCCCGACGGACAACGCACTCCTCTCGTCGAAGCGTTCTTCCAGGATCGCGACGACGATCTCTGGGTGCTGCGCCGCACCGGCATCGCCCGCCTTTCCTGGCCTTCACCGCTCACCGTTTTCAACCACGTGAATGGCGTGCCGAGCACATCCATCCGCATCGCGCGCCGTCACCAAGGCCGGCTCTACCTCGGCAAGTCCGACGGCCTGAGCCTCCTCGAATCCCCCGCTCCGCACGAGGTCCCCGCTCAACCCGCGCGCTTCATTCCCGTTCCCGGTTACACCGACAGCGTGTGGGATTTGCTCAGCATCGGCGACGAACTCGTCGTCGGCGGACTCGGCGGTATCCGCATTCTGGATGCCGCGGGCAACACCACCCGCCTCCTGCCCAACGACATCGTCATCGCGCTGCTCCAGCCACGCCGGCAATCCGATACGATTCTCGCCGGCGCCGAGCGCGGTCTCTTCGTTCTCCAACGCGACGCCACCGGCTGGCGCGTCGCCGCCCAAATCGCCGGAGTCGACGCCGCCACCAGCCGGCTCGTCGAAGAACCCGACGGCACCGTGTGGATCTCGACCCTCAACCGCGGCTATTACCGCCTCCTCGATTTCCGCGACCCTTCGCAACCCAAGCTCGAACACTACGCCGGCGGACACGGTTTCCCCGACGAAACACTGCGCGGCGAAGTCATCATCAGCCGAGCCGGCGATCGTCCGGTGTTTCTCTATCGGAATATCATCTACCGTTTCGACGCCTCCGCTCGCCGATTCGAGCCCTCGCTTTCCGCCGCTCGCCATTTCGACACCAACGCCGTCGACGTGGTCGATCTTCACGCCGGCCTCGACGGCGGGCTCTGGGCCCGCACCGTCCGCCGCGATGGCGACGCCGGCCCATGGGGCGGCCGCCGCCTCTGGCGCATCGAATCCGACGGCACGTGGCGGCAAATGCCGTTCTCCCTGTTTTCCGCCACCGGCGAAATCATGTCGCTCAACGAGGAACGCAGCCCCGGCTCCAACCAACTCGTCGCCTGGATCGGTGGCACCAACGGACTCGTCCGCGCCGAGTTGCCCGCCGCGTTCGTCGAGCCGCGCGAGTTCCGCACCGTCGTTCGCGAGATCACCAAAGCCGCCGGCGAAACCGCCCCACTCACCGGCCCGCCGCTCCAACTTTCGCCCGACGAACACACGCTGCGCATCGCCTTCGGCACCGACCGTCTCGACGATCGCGATACGCAATTCCAGTTCCGTCTCCACGGCCGCGACGCCGATTGGGGGCCGTTTGGAACCGCCAACGTCGCGGCGTTCGATTACCTCCCCGCCGGCCGCTACACCGTCCATGCTCGCGCCCGCGACGCCGACGGCCGCATCAGCTCCCCCGCGGCATTCCCCTTCGTCGTCGTCCCGCCTTGGTGGCAAACCTGGTGGGCCAAATCCGCTTACTTCCTCGCCGCCCTCGCTGCCGTCGGTCTCTTCGTGCGCTGGCGCGGCCACGCGATCCGCCGCCGCAACGCCCAGCTCGAACAACTCGTCGCCACCCGCACCCACCAGTTGCGCGACGCCAAGTCCGCCGCCGAATCCGCCAACCACGCCAAGAGCGCATTCCTCGCCAACATGAGTCACGAGCTGCGCACGCCGTTGAATGCGATTCTTGGATACGCGCAGATCCTCCGCCGCGAAACCGGCCTCTCCGAAAAAGGCCGCCACCAGCTCGCCATCGTCGGCCGCAACGGCGAACACCTGCTCCAGATGATCAACGAGGTCCTCGATCTCGCCAAAATCGAAGCGGGCAAGATGACGCTCCACACCGCGCCGTTTCCACTCATGCGCGTCGTGAAAACCGCCGCCGATCTCTTCGAACAACGCGCCGCCGACAAAGGCCTCGCCTTTCGCCTCGAGATCGGCGCCGGCCTGCCGAAGACGGTTTCGTCCGACGAACAAAAACTCCGCCAGATCGTGTTCAACCTCCTCGGCAACGCCGTGAAGTTCACCGATCGCGGTGAAATCGTCTTCTCGGTCGCGCGCATCGAGGGCCACGTGCGCTTCGAAATCCGCGACACCGGTCCCGGCATCGCCGCCGATCAACGCGACGCGATCTTCCAACCCTTCCACCAGGCCACACCCGCCGCTCAATCCCAGGGCACCGGCCTCGGTCTCGCCATCAGCCAGCGTCTCGCCGAACTGCTCGGCAGTCGTATCCATCTCTCCAGCACGCTCGGTCAGGGTTCCCGCTTCTGGCTCGATCTCACGCTTCCCGAAGTCGTCGAACCTCGCGGTCACCACGCCGTCATCCGCACCATCACCGGCTACTCCGGCCCGCGTCGCCGCATCCTCGTCGCCGACGACGAACCGACCAACCGCGCCGTGCTGCGCGACCTGCTGGAACCGCTCGGTTTCACCATCGACGACGTCCCCGACGGCGCCGCCTGCGTCGCCGCCGTGGAACGAAACCGCTACGACTGCCTGCTCCTCGACTTGCGCATGCCGGTCCTCGGCGGACTCGACGCCGTCCCGCGCCTCCGCGCCCTCCCCCACGGCCAGTCACTTCCCATCATCGCCGTCTCCGCCAGCGTTCTCGGCTTCGATCAAAACGAAGCGATCGCCGCCGGCTGCAACGCCTTCCTCCCCAAACCGGTTCAGGAATCCCAACTCCTCGAAACACTCGGCCGCCTCCTCCGGCTCGAATGGACCGCCCGCGAAAGCGCCGCCCCATTCGACTCGCTCGTCTCCGTCTCCTCCCCCGCCGCGCTTCCGTCGCCCGCCATGCTCGAAGCCCTTCTCCAACTCGCCCGCCGCGGCGACCTGGACGCGCTTCGCGAACAGATCGCCGTCGCACTCACCCAAGGCGAACCCGGCGCCGCCTTCCTCCACG
>JAFAAS010000102.1 GCA_023426435.1 Verrucomicrobiota bacterium
GAGACGGCGGAGATGGGGCGGAATTTGCGGTTGGCGGGGGAGGGAAAGTTGGATGCGTTGGGGCGCATGTTACTTGTGCTTGTGATCACGGCGGCGCTGATGGTGCTGCGGCTGGCGGGGGAGTTGGTGTTGTCGGCGTTGAATCGCGCGGAAGTGCGGCGGCATGCGTCGGCTCCGCCGCCGGCGGTGGCCGCGATCATGGATGGCGATACGTATGCGAAATCGGTGCGCTACACCCTGGCGCGGTCGCAGTTCGGTGTGTTGACGTCGATTTTCGATACGCTGGTGCTGGCGTTGGTCGTGTTCGGAGGTGTGCTGCCGTGGTTGTATTCGCACGTGGTGGGGTGGGGCGATCTGGATGCGAATTGGACGCGGGCGCTGTTTATCTTGATCGCGGGAAGTCTGCTGTCGTTGCCCTCGCTGCCCTTCGAGTGGTGGGAGACGTTTCGGCTGGAGGCGCGTTATGGTTTCAACAAGACGACGCCGAAGCTGTGGATCACGGACCGGTTGAAAGGGATGATGCTGGCCTTTGTGATCGGAGCGCCGCTGCTGTGGGCGCTGTTGTCGCTGGTGGGCTGGGCGGGAGACGCGTGGTGGGTGTGGGGCTTCGCGCTCGTATTCGGATTTCAGTTACTGATGCTGGTGCTTTATCCGAAGCTGATCCTGCCCTTGTTCAACAAGTTGACGCCGCTGCCGGAAGGCGAGTTGAAGAACCGGTTGATGGCGCTCGGCGATCGGACGGGGTTCAAGGCGCAAGCGATCGAGGTGATCGATGGCAGCAAGCGGTCGGCGCATTCGAACGCGTATTTCACGGGATTCGGGCGGTTTCGCCGGATCGTGTTATTCGACACGTTGATCGCGCAGCTGACGCCGGAGGAGCTGGAGGCGGTGCTGGCGCATGAGATCGGGCATTATCGGCGCGGGCATATTCCGAAGATGCTGGCGATGTCGGCGGGGATGATGCTGGCGGCGTTTGCGGCGGTGGCGTGGCTGGCGAACAGCCCGTGGTTCAATCCGGCGTTCGGGTTTCCGCCGGGGGAACTGGCGCCGGCGTTTTTGTTGTTCGGGCTGTTGAGCGGGGTGGTGACGTTCTGGTTTTCGCCCTTCATGAACTTGTTGTCGCGGAAGTTTGAATACCAAGCGGACGCGTTCGCGAAGGAAGCGGTGGGCGGGGCGGGGCCGATGGTGGGAGCGCTGCGGAAGCTGGCGCAGAAGAACCTGTCGAACATGACACCGCACCCGTGGTTCAGCGGGTTTCACTATTCGCATCCGACGCTCGTGGAGCGGGAGCGGGCGCTGGTGGCGGCGGGGTGAGCGGAGTGTTGGGGTAGTTATCGGAAGAAACGGAGAGAACGGAGATGACGCTGCGAGTTTTTATTTTGTGGCTCGCAGCGATGGCGTGGGTTCGCGCGGAGACGATCACGATCGCCACGTATAATGTGGAGAACTACGGGGCGGCGGATCGGATGACGGAGAACGGGTATCGGAAGGAATATCCGAAGCCGGAGGCGCAGAAGGCGGCGTTGCGGCAGGTGATGCGGGCGGTGGAGGCGGATGTGTGGGTGCTGCAGGAAATCGGCGGGGCGGAGTATGTGCGGGAGTTGCAGCGGGATTTGCGGCGGGAAGGCGTCGAGTTGCCGCATGCGGTGGTGATCGAGGCGGCGGATGTGGCGCGGCGCGTGGCGGTGTTGTCGCGGCGGGCCTTTGCGGAGGTGGTGCGGCACGCGGACCTGGAGTTTCGGTATTTCGGGGAAATGCAAAAAGTGAAACGCGGGCTGATCGAGGTGAGGTTCGAGACGGCGGGCGGCGACGTGACGCTGTTTGGGGTGCATTTGAAAAGTCGATACACGGATCGGGCGGACGATCCGCGGTCGGCGATGCGGCGGGAAGGGGAGGCGACGGCGATTCGCGATGCGGTGTTGCGGCGGTTCCCGGATCCGGCGGTGGCGCGCTTTCTGATCGTGGGCGATTTCAACGATGACCGGGCGAGCCGGACGTTGCAGCGCTTTCGCAAGCGCGGGGATACGGCGATTGCGGACCTGTTGCGCGCGCAGGATTCACGCGGCGAGGCGTGGACGCATGTTTATCGGAAGCAGGAGAGTTACACGCGGGTCGATCACGTGCTGGTTTCGCCGGGGTTGGCGAATGCGGTGCGCGACGGCGCGGCGCGGATTTTCGATGGCGACGGGGTCAGGGAAGCGAGCGATCACCGGCCGGTGGTGGTGACGCTGGAGCTTGCGGGGCGGTGAAACGAAAAAGGGCGAGTCGAAGGACTCGCCCAAGAAGAAGCGCTTTGGATTGTATTCAGCGACCGGAGACGGAGACGGGGATGCTGACTTCGCCGGCGCCGTAACCTTTGAGGTAGAGACTGCCGTTGCCGGGGCGACCGCCCTGAACGGTGACGGTGATGGAGTTCTGGCCCTGGGGAACGATGACTTCCGGCATGATCACGCTGTCCGGGATGTCGGTGGTGACGTCGAGAAGAAGGCCGCCCGGGGGAGCGAGGTTGGGGACGGTGAATGTGAGCGATTGCGATTCGCCGCTGCGGAGCGTCAGCGACGTGGGGAAAACGGTCACGCTGGCGGCGTCGATGCGGAAGGTGCCGACGGGGGAATTGCCGGACGGGCTGTTGAGCGTGACGCGGTAGTTTTGTCCGGGGTTGAGCGCGGGGACGAAGAAGCTGATCGCGTTGGGCGATTCGAAGACGGTGCGCGCGGGCGTGCCGTCGAAGTAAACGGTGTCCTGCGGGGTGAAGCCACGTCCGAGAATGCTGATGCGAGAACCGACGGGGCCGCGATTGACTTCGAGGGAGAGGACGTAGCGGCGGACGATGCTGGCCTGGGTGAGGCCGGTGTAGGCTTGAGCGCTGTTGAGGGCGCCTTCGCCGCCCTTGATCTTGTAATCGACGAGGAAGTAGTAGGCGAGTTGGTCGCGTCCGCCGCCGAGCTGGTAGTCGAATTCGTAAAGGTTTTCGCCGAGCGGGCTTTTCGTCATGGAGTGGCTGCGGCCATCGATGACGATTTTCGGTTCGATGCTCTCGCGCGGGATCGCGCTGGTCTTGGGCGTGGCGCGCAGCGTGAGGGTGTAGATTTGCGACGGGTTTTCTGGCAGTGACGCGGGCGTGAGGTCGGACAGGACCATCGATTGGCAGCCGGAAAAGAAGAGCGCGCCGAGGGCGAGGCCGAGCCCGAGAAGGAATTTTCTCGCGGGAAAAATACGGTTGGTATGCATTGCGAAATTGAGCGTGAGAAACGGGCGGACCGAGTCGGGTTAGTAATGAGTCACTTCGCATCAGAGCAAGACAAAGCTGCGACGGGTAAACCGTTGGGACTCTACGTGCACGTTCCGTTCTGCGCCTCGACCTGCGACTTCTGCGCGTTCTACCAGACCAAGCCGACCGCGCACGGTGTGCAAAGGTTCCTCGACGGTGTGGCGCGTGAAGCGGAACTGGTGAATTGGGAGCGGCCGGTGACGACGGTGTTTTGGGGCGGCGGGACGCCGGGCTTGTTGTCGGCGCGGGATTTGGGGAGGTTGGCGGAAGTCGTGCGGGGACGGTTACGGGGACCGGAGGGCGAATTGCGCGGTGGGGGCACCGCGCCTCCATTGGAAGTGGGGCGCGGCGCGGGTGGGGTGGTGTGTGAGTGGACGGTGGAGATGGCGCCGGGGTCGGTGACGAAGGAACGGCTGGAAGCGTTGAAGGACGCGGGGGTGACGCGGATCTCGATGGGGGCGCAGAGCTTTCAGCCGGAGCTGCTGGATGCCTTGGGGCGGCAGCATTCGCGCGAGCAGATTTTTCGGGCGTATGACCGGGTGCGGGCGGCGGGGTTTGCGAGTGTGAACCTGGATCTGATGTTTGCGTTGCCCGGGCAGACGGAGGCGGAGTGGCTGGCGGATTTGCGCGAAGCGGTGGCGTTGGCGCCGGATCATTTGTCGACGTATTGTCTCACGTTTGAGGAGGATACGGCGTTGTGGGTGAAGCTCTCGCAAGGACGCGTGAAGCTGGACGTGGAGCACGAGGCCCGGCTTTACGAAATGACGTGGGAGCGGTTGGAAGAGGCGGGGTATGCGCAATATGAAGTGTCGAATTTCGCGCGGCCGGGGCATGGATGTGTCCATAATCTCAATACATGGCGGATGCACGAGTGGGTGGGTTTGGGGCCGTCGGGGGCGTCGCAGCATGCGGGCCGGCGCGGGGCGAATATTGCGGATTTGGAAAAATGGCTGGAGCACGTCGGCGCGGGGCGGCGGGTGACGGAGGATGCGGTGGAGCTGACGAAGGAATTGCTGGCGGAGGACGCGTTGATTTTTGGGCTGCGGATGAATGCCGGCGTGAATGTGCGCGGATGGCGGGAGCGGGCGCCGGAGGCGCCGTGGGGTGAAGTTGAAGGGGTGTTGGAGCGGTTGGCGGAAAACGGATTGGCGGAGCGGAGTGACGGCGTGGTGCGTTTGACGAAGCGCGGGCGGTTGTTGGCGGATGCGATTGGGGCGGAGGTGATGGAAGCGTTCAGCAAGGAAGAGGTGTCGGCATGAAGCGGGCGTGGGCGGTGTTCGCGATGTGCGCGGCGTTGATGCGCGGTGAAGGGGCGTTGGTGATTCAGACGGATTTTGGGACGAAGGACGGCGCGGTCGCGGCGATGAAAGGCGTGGCGGTGGGCGTGAGTCCGAAGTTGGCGATTTACGATTTGAGCCATGAGAACACGCCCTTCGACGTGTGGGAGGCGGCGTATCGCTTGAAGCAGACGGCGGGGTATTGGCCGGCGGGGACGGTGTTTGTGTCGGTGATCGATCCGGGCGTGGGGACGGAGCGAAAGTCAGTCGTGTTGAAGACGAAGAGCGGGCATTTTTTTGTGGGGCCGGACAATGGGACCTGGACGTTGGTGGCGGAGGAGTTGGGAATCGAAAGCGTGCGCGAGATCGACGAGGCGAGGAACCGGCGGAAGGAGTCGGAGAAGTCGTATACGTTTCATGGACGCGACGTGTATGTGTTTACCGGCGCGCGGCTGGCGGCGGGGGTGATGAGTTTCGAGGACGTGGGGGTGGAACTTGAAGCGAAGGTGGTGGAGATCGCGTATGAGAAGGCGCGGAGGGAAGGGGCGGCGTTGGTGGGGACGATTCCGTATCTGGATTTTCAATTCGGGAATGTGTGGACGAATCTCGGCGAGGATTTGTGGAAGCAACTCGGCGTGCGACCGGGCGAGCGGGTGAAGGTGACGATCGCGCGGAACGGCGAGCGGGTTTATGAAGGCGAGATGCCTTATGCCCGGACCTTTGGCGATGTGCCGGAAGGGGAGCCGCTGGTGTATTTGAACAGCCTGTTGAATGTGTCGTTGGCGTTGAACCGGAGGAATTTCGCGGAACGACATGGAATCGGATGCGGCGCGGAGTGGAGCGTGCGCGTGGAGAAAGTGGCGGGGCGATGACGAGGCGGGTGTTGGCAACGATCGCGCTCTTCGCGGCGGGGTGTCAGACGACGCGCGTGGAGGAAGAGAGGGCGTTGGCGCGCTTCTATCTCGAGACGCGTGGAGCGGGGGTGGAGGTGAGTTTGCCGGTGAGCGAGGTGACGTTGGCGATCGAGGCGAAGCCGGTGTTGACGGAGTTCGATTTTGTGGCGGTGGAGTTGGCGGAGGTGGAATTGGGGCGGTGCGTGTTGTTTCGGCTGACGCGCGAAGCGGCGCGGGATCTTTATCGGCTGACGGCGGCGAATCAGGGGCGGCGGCTGGTGTTGACGATCGACGGGGAGGCGGTGGGGGCACGGCCGATCGAAGCGCCGATGGGCGATGGGGAGCTTTTGGTTTTTGTTGAAGTTTCGGATGCCGAACTGGACGCGCTGGTGCGGCGGCTGCAGCAAACGACGGCGCGCGTGCGCGAGGAGGTGAAACGATGAGGTGGATGCGATGGATGTGTTGCGCGGGCGTGGTGCTCGCGGGGATGGCGGAAGGATGGGCGACGCAACGCGTGGAGATCGTGTGGCCGACCCCGAGCAAAGCGTGGGAGCAGCGGCGTGCGCCGAGCGAATTTTTGCAGCATGCGGGGTCGGGCGATCCGGCCTCGGGAGGATTTGGCGGCGTGCGCAGTGGAGGGATGCAGTTTCACGAAGGAATCGACATCAAGCCGGTCGGACGGGACCGGCAGGGCGCGCCGACGGATCCGGTGTTTGCGGCGATGGACGGCGTGGTGCGTCACACGAGCCGCGTGGCGGGGAAGAGCAGTTACGGACGTTACGTGGTGATCGAACATCCGGATGTGTCGCCGGCGGTATATACGCTTTATGCGCATCTGGCGCGGATCGATGAGGCGATCGGGCCAGGCGTGGCGGTGAAACGCGGGCAGCCGATTGGAGTGATGGGGCACAGCGCGGGCGGCTATGTGCTGCCGAAGGAGCGGGCTCACCTGCATTTCGAAATCGGCGTGGCGGTGACGACGGAGTTTCAGGCGTGGTATGACGGCCGGAAGTTCGGGAGCAAAAACGACCACGGCATGTGGAACGGCATGAATCTGATGGGCATCGATCCGCTGGATTTCATGAACCAGTGGCGTGCGGGAAAAGTGGATACGTTTGACGAGTATTTCGCGCAGATGGAGCCGGTGGCGGTCGTGCGCATCGCGACGCGACGCGTGCCGGATTTCGTGCGGCGGTATCCTTCGCTGGTGACGGGGCGGATGCCGATGATCGTGAACGGCTGGGAGGTCCGGTTTAACTGGAGCGGAATTCCGTTTGGGTGGAGGCCGTTGACGGCGGAGGAGGCGAAAGGTTTGGAGATGAACCGCCCGGTGGTGGTTGAGGTGGACGCGGAGTTGGGAAGGAAAGATCGGAGCAGGACGTTGGCGGCGAAAGTGCGCGGGCAGTGGCGGGCGGCGTCGGATTTGGAGGTGGTGTTGCAGCAGTTGTTTGGGGGGCGGTGAAGGAATCGCCTGCGAGCAGGGAGATCGCCTGCGAGCAGGCTCCCACATGGGGGCGGGGAGGCAGGCGCCGACGGACGGCGGGGTCGGGAGAACCCGCCCTACAATGGTGCGCACGGGCAGGTTGCCCGTGCTACGAGTTAGCTCTGGGGTTTGAGCTGGTTGAGGAGGGCGATGAAATCGGGGTGCTCCTTCAGACCGTCGAGATCGGGGTCCTGCTGCATCCAATCGAAGTCGCGATAGCCGAGTTCGACGGCTTGGCGGAGGGAGCGCAGGGCAGCGGCCTTGCGTTTCACGAGGGCAAGGCTGCAGGCGAGATTGTAATGCGCGGTGGCGTTCGAGGGGAGGAGTCGGACGAGGCGGCGGTCCATGCGCAGACCGTCGACGATGCGACCATGCTTGGTGTAGAGGCCGCCCAGGATCTCGACGACGTCGGCGTAGGACGGGTCGCGTTTGAGAACCGTCTCGAAGAATTTGATTTCGAACTCGTGGTCGTGGGCGCGGGCCATGGTGCGATCAACTGCGGCGCGGGCAGGTGCCGGTGAGCCGGAGCGTATCGCAGCGCGCGCTGACTTGGAGACGCTGAGAGACGGGGGTGAGTCCGAGCTTCGAGGAAACGGTGTTGCCATACCAGCTCATGAACGGGGCGCTGATTTCGAAGATTTTGTCGCAGTCGAGGCAGACGACCTGGGCGACCTGGTTGCTGCTGCCCTCTTCGCTGGGCCGATAGAATTTTTCGCCGGAGCCGATGTCGACCTCGCGGAGCAGTTCGCTCTCGGTCATGATCGGGAGCGTGCGGTAAACGGTGGCGCGGGAGACGGAATCGTCGATGTCGCGGGCGTAATCGAGCAATTGTTCGGCGGTGAAATGCTCCTTTTGTGCGAGGGCAGCGTCGAAGATGGCGAGCCGCTGGTTGGTGACGCGCAGGCCTTTTTGGGTGAGAAATTTTCTGAACTTTTCGCGCGCAGCGGGGATGTTCACGAGGCGCACTGTTGCCGGGGAGGGAGGTGTGTCAATGCGTGAGAAAGCGCGGTGGGAAGCGTGTTGCGTCGCGGGAATTTGCGCGGCGTGATCGCGGGATGATCGTCGGCGTTCATCCGCTCGCGGGGTTCGACAAGCTGCTGCACTATCGGGTGGCGGAGTCGTTGCGCGAAGACGTGGCGGTGGGATCGCTGGTGCGGGTGCCGGTCGGGCGGACGATGAAGCTCGGGATCGTGGGCGAGGCGGGGGCGCCGACGGATTTTCCGGTGGAGAAATTGAAAACGGTTGCGCAGGTGCTGCATCCGTTTCCGGCGTTGTCGGAGGAGTTGCTGCGACTGGCGCGGTGGATGGCGGCGTATTACGCGTGCGGCGTCGATGAAGTGATCGAGACGATGCTGCCGGCGGCGGTGCGGAATGGGGCGACGGTGAAGCATGAGAAATCGCTCGCGGTGGCGCGGACGTTGAGTGCGGAGGAGATCGCGGAGATGGAGAGACGCGCGCCGCAGCAGGCGAAGCTTTATCGGTTTCTGGCGCAGCAGTTTCGTTCGCAGAAGAAAGCGCTGGTGTTGACGCGACTCGGGGTGGCGGCGGCGACGGCGGCGGCGCTGGTGAAACGCGGGGTGTTGCGCGAGGACGTCCGGCGGGTGGAGCGGGTGGCGTATGGGGACGATTTTGCGGCGGGCGAGTTGGTGGCGGCGCAGCCGCATGCGTTGAACGCGGAGCAGTCGGCGGCGGTGGCGGCGCTGGATGCGAGCCTGGCGGAGAACCAGTTTGGCGTGACGCTGCTGCATGGCGTGACGGGGTCGGGAAAAACGGAAGTGTATCTGCGCGCGATCGACACGGCGTTGAAGGCGGGTGGCGGGGTGATTTTTCTGGTGCCGGAAGTGGCGCTGACGCCGCAAACGGTGGCGCGGTTGAGGTCGCGATTGGAAGCGATTGCGCCCGGGCATCGCTGCGTGGTGTGGCACAGTCATCTGAGCGAAGGAGAGCGATTCGATGGGTGGCTGGCGCTGGCGACGGGCGAGGCGCGCGTGGTGGTGGGCGCGAGGTCGGCGGTGTTCGCGCCGGTGACGAATCTGCGATTGATCGTGGTCGATGAGGAGCACGAGCCGGCTTACAAGCAGGATGAAACGCCGCGTTATCATGGGCGCGATGTGGCGGTGATGCGGGCGAAGTTGAACGGAGCGGTGTGCCTGTTGGGATCGGCGACGCCGTCGCTGGAGAGTTTCGTCAACGTGGAGGCGGGAAAGTATCGGTTGCTGCAGTTGACGCAGCGCGTGGATGCGCGGCAGTTGCCGAAGATCGAAGTGGTGGATTTGCGGATCGAGGCGATGCGGCAGCGATCGTTCACGACCCTGTCGCGGAAGCTGGTGGATGCGATGCAGGCGCGGTTCGAGCGGAAGGAGCAGACGATTTTGTTCATCAACCGGCGCGGTTATTCGTCGTCGATGCTGTGCACGAAATGCGGGCACGTGGAGGAGTGTGTGCACTGCAGCATCACGATGACGTATCATCGGGCGGACGAGATGCTGCGGTGTCATTTATGCGGGGATCAGCGCGCGGCGCCGTCGCGGTGTCCGAAATGCGGCGCGCCGGATATCCGATGGAAAGGATTGGGGACGCAGCGGGTGGAGGAGGCGGTGCGGCGGGTGCTGCCGCGGGCGCGCATCGAACGAATGGATACGGACGCGATGTCGAAGAAGAACCGGTTTCGCGAAGTGCTGGCGCAGTTTCGGGCGGGGAAGATCGACGTGCTGGTGGGAACGCAGATGATCGCGAAAGGATTGGATTTTCCGAACGTGACGCTGGTGGGGCTCGTGGATGCGGACATGTCGATGCACATCCCGGATTTTCGCGCGAACGAGCGGACCTTTCAGTTATTGGTGCAAGTGGCGGGGCGGGCGGGACGCGGAGATCGGGCGGGCGAGGTGATTGTGCAGACCTTCACGCCGCAGGCGGAGCCGATTCAGTTTTCGCGGCAGGCGGACTTTGCGGGGTTTGCGGCGTCGGAGCTGGCGATCCGGAAGGCGTATCATTATCCGCCCTACCGGCATTTGATTCATCACGTGTTTCGCGGGCCGAATCCGGACAAGTTGAAATTTTTTGCGGAGCAGTGGGCGCGGCTGGTGGAGAAGGAAGTGGGCGAGCGCGTGGAGTTGAAAGGACCCTCGGCGGCGCCGATCGAGAAGATCAAGGACGAGTATCGCTGGCAGCTGTGGTATTTGACGAATGGCGTGACGAAAGTGGTGCCGGAGTTGGCGCGGTTGAGGGCGGAGTTCGCGTGGCCGGAGGATATGGTGCAGGTGATCGATGTGGATCCGATGAATTTGATGTAGGCCCGAGGCGTAGGAAAAGCGCGGTCAGGTTGACCGCGCTACGGGGGCGCGGCGGCCGAGGAGGACTTGTTCGAGGGCGCCGATGGTGCGGGTGAGGTGTTGGGTTTCCTCGGCGATGGCGGCGGAGCTGGAGGCGTTGTGTTCGGCGATGGCGGCGTTCTGCTGGGTGACGCCTTCCATGGAGCGGTTGCCGGTGTTGATGTGCTGCATGTTGGTGAGCATCTGCTCGGAGGAGGTCTGGATGAGGCGCATCGCGTCGGCGGAGACGGCGGCGTTGGATTCCAATTCGCGAAGGACCTCGGCGACTTCGCGGGTGAGTTCGTCGCCGCGCGCGATGGCGGCGCGGGATTCGTCGACGAGGCGGCCGGTTTCGGCGGTGGCGTCGGCGGCGCGTTTGGCGAGGTTGCGAACCTCGTCGGCGACGACGGCGAAACCCGTGCCGGCGGCGCCGGCGCTGGCGGCTTCGATGGAGGCGTTGAGGGCGAGGATGCTCGTTTGGAAGGAGATCTCGTTCATCGTTTTCACGATGCGGTGGGTGGCGTTGCTCGAGTCGGAGATCTTCTGCATGGTCTCGGTCAGGGACGTCATGGTTTGGCGCGACTCGGCGACCAAGGTGCTGGTCTGGTGCATGTGGTCGACGGACTGGCGGGCGGCGTCGACGTTTTGCTGGTTGACGGCAGTGAGTGTGACGAGCGCGGCGCCGGTTTCCTCGAGACCGGCGGCCTCGTTGGAGGCGCCCTGGGCGAGGCGATGAGCGGCGGCGGTGGAGGATTTGACGGCGTCGGAAATGGCTTTCGCGCCGTCGCGAAGACCCTTCAAGGCGGAGCGGACGAGGCGATTGATCCGGCGGATCGAAACGAAAGCGACCGAGATCGAGACGAGCGTGAGGGCGCCGACGAACAAGAGTCGCTGGCGAAGATCGCGGGAGACGGCGGCCTGCTGGCCGGCGAGGACATCGTGCAATTCGGAGAGCAGATGCGGTTCGACGCGGGCGAGGAGATCGCGGCGCTCGAGGGTGGCGGCGGCCCAGCGATCGCGAACCCGGTGGTCGAACGGGATGGGATCGGTGGCGGTGGTGTTGAAGGCGGCGGTCCTAAGATTTTGGATACTGGCGTAGGCCGGCGAGGAGAGGGTTTTTTGCCAGAAGTCGCGCAGTTCGGGCGGGGCCATGAGAGCGGCGTTGGATTCGAAATAGCGCACCTGGGACGACGCGTGGAGGACGTGCATGATTTCGAGCACGGTGAGTTCAGGAACCTCCAGGCCATGAGCGTAGCGGGTGCGTTCGATTTCGGCGGCGACAGCCAGGCGGCCGGACCAGACGAGACCGTCGAGACGCGAGCGCAGCGACGCGGAGTCGGCGTGGGCGTGCAGCGTCGTCATGAGCGTGAAAATCTGTTCGAACACCTCGTGGTAGCGGGCGCGGTGGGTGGTGGCGTCGGGATCGAAACGAGAGGCGGAGCGATCGTGGGTGGCGAAGAAACTGCGAGGGCTGGAAAGGCCCTCGACGAGCCGGTGCAGCGTGGCGGCGTGGGTGTGAACCTCGTCGGACACGAGCGAGCGGATTCGTGGGGAAGCGAGGTGAGTGGAGAGCCGTTGCGCGGCGGAGTCGGTTTCCCGGGCGGCGCCGTCGAAAGAAATTTGAACGCCTGGATTGTAGCGGTCCCACGTGGCGGCCATTTCGGTGAGCAAGGCGCGGCGCAAGGAGACGATGTCCGAGGTGAGTTCGACGAGATCGACGGTATGGCGAAGTGCGCGGGCGTCCAAGGCGAGCCGGACGATGGCGACGCCGGAAAAGATCAACGCGCCGGCGAGCGGGAGCGCGACGAGCAGAACGAGTTGGCGGCGGAGCGAAAGATGGAGTCGCATGGGACGGAGTTATTCGCGGGCGGTCGCGATCGGTTCCGGTTCGTGGTCGGCGTTGGATGAAGGCGAGGAAGAAGGTGCGAGCGCGGGCGTGGTGGTGGCGACGGGGAGCGGAGCGGTGGCGGCTTGATCGAGCGCGATGAGGGATTCGAGCAGGGCGATGCTGGAGCCGAGGGCGGCGGTTTGGGTGTCGATGAATTCGGCGGTGGAGGCGTTTTCCTGGGCGATGGCGGCGGTTTGCTGCGTTTGGGCGTCGAGGTTGCGCGTGGCGGAGTTGATTTCCTCGATTCCGCGAACGAGTTCCTCGGAGGAAGATTGAATGCCGGTCATGCAACCGGTGGCGGTGCGGGCCTGGGCTTCGACCTGTTGGAAGACGGCGTTGACCTTTTCGCTCAGTGCGACGCCCTCGCCGGTGAGCTGGTGGGCGTCCTCGATGAGCTTGGCGATGGAGGCGGATTCGGCGGCGGCGCGCATGGCCATTTGCCGGACCTCCTCGGCGACGACGGCGAAGCCGGCTCCGGCTTCGCCGGCGCGGGCGGCTTCGATGGAGGCGTTGAGGGCGAGGAGGTTGGTTTGGAAGGAGATCTCGTCGATGGTGCTGGCGATGTGTTTGGTCTGGCCGCTGGTGGTCGCGATTTGTTGCACGGCGGCGACGAGGTGGCGCATGGATTCGGTGGCGCGCTGCACGAGTGTATCGGTTTCCTTCATACGCGAGGCGATGGCGCGGGCGTTGTCGGAGTTTTGCCGATTGGTCGTGGTGAGCTCTTCGAGCGAGGCGGCGGTTTGCTCGAGGGCGGCGGCCTGTTGCGAGACGACATCGGCGAGCTGCCTGGCGGCGTCGGTGCTTGCGGTCGTGACCTGGAGCATCGTGTGGATGCTTTGTTTGAGAGAGAGCACGGCGCGCGTGACGGCGTGGAAGACGGCGCGGCCGAGGAGCCAGACGACGATGCCGGAAAGAATGAGGACGCCGGCGAGGAGGCCGATCATCCAGAAACGCTCGCGGTGGACGCGATCGATGTAGTCCTGGGCGAACGATTGCAGCTCCGAGAGGACATGGGGCTGCATGCCGACGAGGAGGGCGTAGCGTTTGACCTCGGTGAGCTCGCGCCAGACGGGCAGGTTGGCGGGATCGAACGTGCGTTTTTCGCGGGAGTTTTCCTGGGCGAACGTGCGGACCATGCGGTCGGCTTCGCGGTAGATCGGGTCGGAGAAGATCTTTTCGAAGTAAGGACGGAGTTCGGGGACGGTGTTGGCGAGGAGGTGACGTTCGATCTCGCGGCGCATTTTGGTGGCGAGCTCGGCGTTGGCGCAGTTGTCGATCGAGCGGAAGCGGCCGAGCTCGTGGCCCCAGCAATACATGCCGGTTTCGGTGGTGGCGTTGCTGTTGAGGTCGGCGCACCAGATGAGCGTCTGGATGCGAAGGCGGATGGGGAGCTCGGAGGATTCGTTGACGAGGGCGCGGATGGTGTGGCCGAGCGGGGTGGCGAGGGCGGTGTAAACGCTGTTGTTGACCGTGCGGGCCTCGCGATCGTCGCCCGGGCGGCGGGCGAGGTAATAGGTGCGGACGGCGGGCACCTGTTCGTAGAGCTTCAGGGCTTCCTCGATCTGGGTGGTGAAAGCCTGATTGCGGACGGAGGCTTTGGCGCGGGGAAGATTGGCGCGGATTTTGGCGACGAGTTGTTCGCTCTCGTCGATGTAGGCCTGGTAATTGGGCGAATTGTTGGGGTCGATGTATTGGGCCCAGGACGACGTGTATTCGAGACCCATGAGGATGTCGAAGCGCGCGACATCGGTGGCGATGGCGATGAGATCGGCGATGCGGGTGAGTTCGCTGGCTTTGCCGGAGAGCTGTCGGACCTGGTAAATGGCGAACAGCGTGGCGCCGAGAAGAGGCGCCAGCACCATCAGCAGCATGGAGCGGCGAAGACCGGAGAGTTTCGTCATCGGGGTCGATGCGGCCGGCGACGGTGGGGTGAAGCCGGCGTGGCGCACCGCTCGTTTCATCGGCACAATTCGGTGCGCGGTTCAGGAGAAATGAGCGCGAGCCGGCGAGTTGTTGCGCGGCGAAATTTTTTGCACACGTGCTGCACGACGGGACTCGGGGTTTGACTCATCCTAGCGGGAAATTTTTGGTGAACCCTTCCGCGATCGTTTCGCGGCCCACACGTGTCCCGCCTGAAGTGATGAAGTTCGAGCATCTGTATTTCCACGGCACTCCGACTGAGAATAGTCGGACGCGGCGCGTGCGGGCTCGAAGCTGGACACCGAAACGGACGGAAGACGTGGCGCTGGATGGCGGCGTCGAGCGGGTGTTTTTCGAGCAGTTGTTGGGCGGGGCGGAGTTGCCGGCGGCGGCTTATCGTCGGCAGGCGCTGGCGCGGCGGCTGCCCGCGTGTTTGCGGATGTTGCGCGTGTCGGATGCGGCGGAGGCGGCGCGGGTGATTGCGGCGCGGCCGGAGACGGCGCGGCGGCTGTTGAGCGTGGTGTTGCTTGGGGTGACGGATTTTTTCCGTGACGGGCCGGTGTTCGAGCAATTGCAGCGATTGGTGGTGCCGGAGCTGTGTGCGCGGACGGGGCGGTTGAGGGTGTGGAGCGCGGCGTGTTCGCACGGCGCGGAGCTTTACTCGGTCGCGATGATCCTGGCGCGGGCGGGGCGGTTGTCGGAGTGCGAATTATTGGGAACGGATTGCCGGGAGGATGCGATCGAGGAGGCGCGAGCGGGCGTGTTTCGGGCGGAGGAGGCGGGGCGGATGGATGCGACGTGGCGGGAGGCGTTTTTCCAGACGACGGGGGAATTCGCGACGATCGATCCGCGACTGCAGCAAGCGACGCGATGGAAAGTGGCGAACCTGTTTGGCGGGGCGGAGCGCGGGCCGTGGCACCTGATCCTGTGGCGCAACATGGCGATTTATCTGGAGAAAGAACGCGCGGAAGACGTGTGGACGCGGTTGTTCGATCAACTGGCGCCCGGCGGGTTTTTGGTGGCGGGGAAGGCGGATCATCCGCCGAAGTGGCTGCGACTCGTGCGGGTGGCTCCGTGCATTTATCGGAAACACGGGAAATGAGCATGCGAAACGAGAGGGAACATTCGCTGGTTTGGTCGACGTTGTTGGTGCTGGGGCTTTCGGCCCTGTGGACCTGGTTGCGGGTGATCGCCTTCAAAGACGTGCCGATGCCGTTGACCTTCGTGCTGCCGATGCTGGTGTGCGTCTGGTCGCGCCGGGCGTGGCAGTTGTGGGGAATGGCGGCGGTGTTCGCGGGCGTGACGGTGTGGCGATACTACGACGTGGTGTCCCGTCAGGTGATGCCCGTGGAGGATGCGCGCGTGTTCTTCGGGACGACGATGTTGAACGTGATTGCGGGCGTGGTGGTGGTGCAGGCGATCCTGGTGTTGCGGAACAGACTCGATGCGCAAAAAGAGCGGTTGAGGGAGCAATACTCGGAGCTGGAAGCGCAGTCGGAGGAGCTGGCGCGCCAGAATGAGGAGATCAAGGAGCAGTCGGAAGAACTCGCGCAGCAGAACGAGGAGATCGAATCGCAGTCGGAGGAACTCGGCGGACAGAATGAGGAGTTGCAGCGGACGAACGAGAGGCTGGCGATCCGGGAAGAGATTTTGCAGAGCCTGCTCGAAGTGACGCGCCGGCCTGGATCGGGATTGGAGGCCTTGGCGGATGTGTGTCAGCGATCGCTGCATGCGATCGGCCGGCCGGCGGAATGTGTGGCGGTGTTGCGGTTGGATCCGGACAAGCTGCGCTTGAAGTCGCAGGCGGTGGCGCCGGGCGGGACTCGGGTGCCGTCGGAGTGGCCGCGCGAAGGCTCGATTGCGACGATGGTGCTGGCGGCGGAGAAGACGGCGTATGTTTCGGATCTATCGTTGCAGCCCGAGCTGCGGGCGCCGTTTGCCGAGAGCGATCGGGTGCGATCGGTGTTGGCGACGCCGTTGCGCGTCGGAGGCGCGCCCTATGGGGTGGTGCTCGCGTGCAGCTCGGAGGCGACGCATTGGTCGGAGGAGCAGTTTCACGTCATTGAATGGATTGCGGCGCAGTGCGGGATGATTGCGGAGGGGATTCGGTGGCAGCGCGTGCTGGCGGAGCGGACGCGCGAGATCGAGGCGGCGAATCGGGCGAAGGATCAGTTTCTCGCGATGTTGTCGCACGAGCTGCGCACGCCGTTGACGCCGGTGCTGGCCGCCGCGGGGGTGTTGGAGCGGGATGAGCGGATTCCGCCGGACGTGAGGGAAGACCTGCAGATGATCCGGCGGAATGTGGCGATTCAGAGCCGGTTGATCGACGACCTGCTGGATCTTACGCGATTGGAGCGGGGGAAGCTGAAGCTCGACACGAGTGCGCTCGACCTGGCGATGCTGTTGCAGGAGACGACGGGCATCGTGGCGGGCGATTTGGATGCGAAAGATCAGCGGGTGGAGCTGCATCTCGACGGCGTGAGCGGATGCCGCGTCGAAGGCGACGGTCCGCGTTTGCAGCAGGTGTTTTGGAATCTGTTGAAGAATGCCAACAAGTTCAGTCCGCGACAGAGCGTGATCACGATGACGGCGCGACGGATGGCGGGAGCGACGCCGCGCGTGCGGGTGGATGTGAAAGATGCAGGTCTGGGGATCGAGCCGAATGACCTGAAGCGGATCTTCAAGCCCTTCGAGCAAGTCGAACGGATGGGCAAGCAGCGCGGGAGCGAAGGCGGCCTGGGATTGGGGCTGGCGATTGCGAAGGCGCTGGTGGAGCTGCATCGCGGAACGATTTCGGTGACCTCAGACGGGGCGGGCCACGGTGCGACCTTTACGGTGGAATTGCCGATCCTGGACGAGCAAACGTTGGAGCGATCGAAATTGGCGGTGACGCGGAGTCCGTTTCACAGCGGCGAAGGATCGAAAGGCGTGCAGATCTTGCTGGTGGAAGATCATGAAGACACGGGGCGGGTGCTGGCGCGATTGTTGCGCAACAGCGGTTATGCGGTGGACTATGCGCGGTCGGCCGGGGCGGCGTGGGAGTTATTCCAGAAATCCGAATATACGCTGGTGATTTCCGATTTGGGGCTGCCGGACGAGAGCGGGTTGGAGTTGATCAAAAAGATGAAGGCGTTGCGGCCGGATTTGCCGGGCATTTGTTTGACGGGATATGGGTCCGAGGAGGATTTGAATGCGTGTCGGGCGGCGGGGTTCTCGGAGCATTTGACGAAGCCGGTGGACATGCAGCGCTTGCAGGGGGCGATCGGGCGGATTCTGGCGGGGGAAGGGGCGTAGGCGGCGGGCGCGCGGTTCGCTGTTGAGGCGCGGCGGGGTTCGGATTTGTTGGCGGGCGATGAAAGTTTATTTCATGGGCGTGTGCGGGACGGCGATGGGGAATGCCGCGTTGCTGGCGCGCGCCGCGGGGCATGAGGCGATCGGCGCGGATGCGGGCGTGTATCCGCCGATGTGTGACGTGCTCGCGCAGGCGAATGTGGCGGTGCACGAAGGCTATGACGCGGAGAGATTGAAGCGCCTGGCGCCGGATTTGGTGGTGATCGGGAATGCGATGTCGCGGGGAAATCCGGAGGTGGAGTGGTTATTGGAGACGCGGGCGGTGCCGTTCACGTCGTTGCCGGCGATGTTGCACGATCTCGTGCTGAAGCGGCGGAAGAACATCGTGGTGTGCGGCACGCACGGAAAGACGACGACGACGGCGCTCGCGGCGTTTTTGCTGCGGGAAAACGGACGGGATCCGGGGTTTTTGATCGGCGGGGTGCCGCTGGATCCGCCGATGGGGAATCATTTGGGGGCGGCGGAGGATCCCTTCGTGATCGAAGGCGACGAGTATGACAGCGCGTTTTTCGACAAGCGGAGCAAGTTCATCCATTACGCGCCGCACGTGGCGGTGTTGAACAATCTCGAGTTCGATCACGCGGATATCTTTCGCGATCTGGCGGACGTGCAGCGGACGTTTTCGCATTTGGTGCGGATCGTGCCGCGAAACGGATTCGTGGTGATGAACGGGGATGACGAGAACCTGCGCGCGCTCGGGGCGATGTCGTGGACGCAAGTCGTGCGCGTGGGAACGGGGGAGAAGAACGACGTGCGAATCGTGGATTTTGTGGAGACGCCGGAGCGGGTGGAGTTCGCGTTGACCTGGCGCGGGGCGGCGTGGGGGAAGGTGAGTTGGAAGCAGCGCGGGATGTTCAATGCGCGGAACGCGGCGATGGCGGCGACGGCGGCGGGGCTGGCGCTGAATGCGGCGGATCCGACGACCCTGAGATTGGGGGCGCTGGAGAAGTTTCGCGGGGTGAAGCGGCGGCAGGAGATTTTGTGCGAAAGTGCGACGGCGACGGTGATCGAGGATTTCGGGCATCATCCGACGGCGCTGGCGGAGACATTGCATTCGTTGCGCGCGCAGTTTCCGGGGGCGACGTTGACGGCGGTGTTCGAGCCGCGGAGCAACACGGCGCGGACGAAGACGCTCGAGGCGGGGTTCATGCGCGCGCTGGCGATGGCGGACGAAGTTTATATCGGCGCGGTGAATCGCGGGGAGAAGCTGGCGATCGGGGAGCGCTTCGACACGGCGGCGGTGGCGGAGCATTTGGGGGCGTTGGGCGTGGAGGCGCACAGTGCGCCGACGAACGCGGTGTTGTTCGAGAAGCTGGTGGAGAACACGTGCGGCGCGCAGGCGGCGCGGCGCGTGGTGGTGTTTTTCACGAACGGGTCGTTTGACGGAATTATTGGGAAGTATGTGGCGGCGGTGAGGTGAGCCGGTTCGGGCTGGGTTCTGGGTTTCGGGTTCTGGGTTCCGGGTTTCGAGTTTCGGGGTTCGAGGGGGGAAAGGATTCGCCGCTTGCGTCTGCCAACGAGTTGCCCTCCTTCGGAAGCACCTCATGAAACTGGCATTTCGGCGACGTGTGCGCGTGATCGGGCTTGGTGCGGTGTTGGTGTTGGCGAGTGGGATGTGGGCGCAGGCGCCGGGGGTGGAGCCGACGAGTGGCGCGGTGGTGACGCCGACGCACGATCCGATGCTGGCGCGGGTGTTTCCGTCGATCGTGCGGATCGAGGCGATCCGGTTGCGGCCGAGCGACGGGCGGCTGACGAAGCAGTGGACCGGCGGGAGCGGTGTGATCATTTCGGCGGAAGGTCATGTGCTGACGAACTGCCATGTGACGGAGGATGGAGATTATTTCAGGTGCTATTTGTATGACGGCTCGCATGTGGATGCGCAGCTGGTGGGGCAGGATGCGTTGACGGATTTGGCGGTGTTGAAGCTCGATTTGTCGCAACGCGGAGGGGAGGCGTCGCCGCTGGTGGTGGCGGAGTTTGGGGATTCGGATGAGTTGGTGGCGGGCGACGTGGTGTATGCGTTGGGGAGTCCGGGATTTTTGGCGCAGTCGGTGACGCGCGGAATTGTGTCGAATCCCTCGCTCGTGCTGCCGGAGCAGACGGCGGGGAAGATGATGTTGCGCGGCGAGGATGTCGGGATGTTGGTGCGGTGGATTTTGCACGACGCGCGGATTTTTGGCGGGAACAGTGGCGGGCCGCTGGTGAATGCGAGGGGGGAGATTGTGGGCATCAACGAAATCGGGGTGTTCAATCTGAGCGGGGCGATTCCGGGAAATCTCGGCCGCGTGGTGGCGGATAATTTGATCGAGCACGGGCGGGTGATTCGTGGCTGGTCGGGCATCACGGTGCAGCCGCGGCTCGAGTCGACGGGGCGCGGTCCGGGCGTGATCGTGGCGGACGTTGCGGAAGGATCGCCGGCGGATCAGGCGGGCGTGCGGGCGGGGGATCTGGTGCTGGCGTGCGATGGGCAGGCGATCGAAGGCGCGGAGGAGAAGGCGGTGGCGCATTACAATCGACTCGAGATGAGCCGGCTGCCGGGCGACGCGTTCGAGCTGACGTATTCGAGAAATGGTGACACGCGGTCGGCGACGATGACATTGGAGCAGCGGGAGCCGGCGCAGGGCGACGATGTGGAGTTGAAAGGATGGGGCGCGGTGGTGCGGGATGTAACGACGAAGTTGTCGCGCGACGAGCGCCTGCCGGACACGCGCGGCGTGTGGCTGGAGAATGTGAGGCCAGCGGGCCCGAGCGGGCAGGCGGAGCCGGTGTTGCGGCGGCAGGATGTGGTGATTTCGGTCGATGGGGAGGCGGTGGCGAACGTGGCGGAACTGAGGAAGTTGACGGAGCGGCTGTTGAAGGATGCGCCGAATGGGAAGCGGGCGGTGCTTGCGAGTGTGCGGCGCGACGGGGCGGTGTTGAATGCGGTGGTGGAGCTGCGGGAAGCGGATGACCACAACGTGACGCCGCAGGCGCGGAAAGCGTGGCTCGGTGCGGCGTCGCAGCCGTTGACGCCGAAGCTGGCGGCGCGGTTGGGCATTGAAGCGGCGGGTGGCGCGCGGTTGACGCGGATTTATCCGGGAACGGAAGCGGAGAAGGCGGGGTTGAAAGTGGGCGACGTCGTGCTGGCGCTGGATGGCGCGAGTGTGCCGGCGCGGCGGCCGGAAGACACGGACGTGCTGGCGCGGCAGATCCGGCAGTATCGGTCGGGAACGACGGCGGTGGTTTCGATCTGGCGCGAAGGCGGGAAGAGAGACGTGAACGTGGTGCTCGAGCAACAGCCGACGCCGGCGCCGGAGATGCCGTGGTGGGAGGATACCGACCTGGAATTTTCAGCGCGCGAGATCGCGTTCGAGGATCGCGTGCGGCTGCAATTGTCACCCGACGCGGCGGGCGTGCTGGTGGAGAGCGCGGTGCCGGCGGGGTGGGCGGCGCTGGCGGGATTGCGCAGCGACGATGTGGTGGAGGCGGCGGGCGGGGCGGCGGTGAGCTCGCTCGAAGAGTTGAAGGCGGCGCGGAACGCGGCGGTGGAGAAGGGGGAGGATTGGTGGGTGTTGAAAGTGCGCCGGCGCGGACGGACTTTGTTTGTGGAAATCAATCTACAGCCAGCGAAAGGATCCTCATGAATGCCCTGTCTCGTATCGTAATTCTGGTTACAGGAATGTTCGGCAGCGTGCTGACGCCCTCGATGGGTGCGACGGCGCCGGCCGAGGCGGAAGCCGGACGAGCGCTGTTGAAGAAGCAGGCGGAGGCGGTGGTGGGGATCGAAATGGTGGTGACCGTGAAGGTGAAGATGGGCGACCGGGAGATGCCGCCGCGCGAGCAGCGGGTGGAGGTGAACGGCACGGTGTTGACGAAGGACGGGCTGACGGTGGCGTCGCTCGCGCAGGTGGATCCGGCGACGGAGATCGAAGCGATGCAGATTTCGCAGCCGGGGCGTCAGATCGAGTTGCTTGGGGCGGATTTCAAGGAAGTGAAGTTGCGACGGGCGGATGGAACGGAAGTGCCGGCGCGCTTTGTGTTGAAAGATGCGGATCTCGATTTGGCGTTCATCGCGCCGGAGTCGGGGGCGGGCGATGAGCGGGAGTTTGCGCACATCGATTTGAGCGCGGACGTGGAAGGCGGCGTGTTGGAGGATTTTTATACGATCACGCGGGCGCCGAAGGCGTTGCAACGAGTGCCGTTGATTCAGAAGTCGACGGTGGTGGGGATCGTGGAGAAGCCGCGGATGTTTTATCTGATGCGCGAGTTGTCGCTGGGCAGTCCGGTGTTCGATCTCGAAGGGAAGCTGCTCGGCATCGCGCTGCAGCATTTCGCGAGCGGGCGGAGGACGGGAATCGTGGTGTTGCCGGCGGCGGATATTGCGGATGTCGCGAAGCAGGCGGAGGCGGCGCGGGCGTCGGGGGAGTAGCTGCTGAGGCTAAGCTAAATTAGAGCGTTTTCAGAAAAACGATAGCCCTTCAGGTGAACCACAGAGGCACAAAGGCACGGAGACATCCCGTGGCCTTCCTCTGTGTGCTCGGTGCATTCGTGGTTCAAATCGGGTTTTCCGATTCGGCCAACGGCCATGACATTATTTAATGTGCTATGAGGAGCCGCAAAAAGGCGCAGAAGGCGCAAAAAGGAATCGGAGGGCTCGTTGTGGCTTGCGGATTTTTGCGTGGGATTGCGGCCGAAGGATTGGGGCGGGTTTATTATATTATGGAGTGAACCACAGAGGCACGGAGACACGGAGGACTACCTTGGCTTTCTTCTGTGTCTCTGCGCCTTTGTGGTTCAGGCGGCCGTCGATGCGCGGTGGGGGCACCGCGCCTCCATTGGAGAGGGAGCGGTGGGCGCGCGTGAGGCCGGCGAAAGCCGGGCTATTGGGCTTGTTTGGCGACCTTGCGGACGAGGGGCTGTTCGCCGGCGGGGAGGGCGAGGAGGTCGTAATCTTGGTAGCCGGTGATTTTCACGTCGACGAACTCGCCGACGGGGAGTTCGCGCGGGACGTAAACGCGGCCGTCGATGTCGGGGGCGTCGGCTTCGCCGCGGGCGACGCCGGGCTCTTCGACGAGGACGCGCAGCGTGCGACCGACGTAGGATTTGCTGACGTCGGCGGCGATGGTTTTTTGGAGCGCCATGGTGCGGTGCCAGCGGGCTTCCTTTAGCTTCGCGGTGATTTGCTCGTCCATCTTCGCGGCGCGGGTGCCTTCTTCCTGGGAGTAGCGGAAGACGCCGAGGCGTTCGAATTTGGTTTCGCGGATGAAGTCGCAGAGCTCGTCGACATCGGCGTCGGTTTCACCGGGGAAGCCGACGATGAAGGTGGTGCGGATGGCGATCCCGGGAATGCCGGCGCGGATGCGAGCGAGGAGGTTGCGGATGTAGTCGCCGGACGTTTCGCGCTGCATCTTGCCGAGCATGTGGTCGCTGATGTGTTGGAGCGGGATGTCGATGTAGCGGGCGACCTTCGGGCATTCGGCGATGGTGCGGATGAGTTCGTCGGACCAGTGCGCGGGATGCGTGTAGAGCAGGCGTATCCAGAAATCCCCTTCAATGGCGTTGAGCTGGCGGAGGAGCGTGGTGAGTGCGGTGCCGCGGGAGGAATCGACGGGCGTGCGCGGGTTGGGGCGTTGTTCCCACGTGTCCATGCCGAAGAACGTGGTGTCCTGGGAGATGAGGTTGATCTCCTTCACGCCCTCTTTGACGAGCTGGCGGACCTCGGCGACGACGCTCTCGACGGTGCGGCTGCGATGGCGGCCGCGGATCTGCGGGATGATGCAGAACGTGCACGGGTGATTGCAGCCCTCGGCGATTTTGACGTAGGCAAAATGCTTCGGCGTGAGGCGGAAGCGAGGGGTGTCGTAATCGGGGATGTAGGTGGACTTGCCCTCGATGAAATTGGCGGGCGCGTCTTTGATGAGGCCGCGTTCCTTGGCGTAGATTTCCTCGATGATCGGGGCGACCTTCGTGACCTGGTCGAGGCCGATGAAGGCGTCGACTTCATCGTGGAGGGAGGAGGAAAGGTCTTTCGAAAACCGCTGGGACATGCAGCCGGCGACGATGAGCTTTTGTTCCTTGCGGCGTTTTTTCATGCCGCGGTTTTGGTGCACCTCGAGGATGTGGCCGATGGATTCCTCTTTGGAGGAGTCGATGAACGAGCACGTGTTGACGATGACGACGTCGGCTTTTTCGGCTTCGGGGATGACGGCCATGCCGGCCTTGTGGAGGTGGCCGACCATGATCTCGCTATCGACGAGGTTCTTGGCGCAGCCGAGGGAGATGAGACTGACTTTGATCATGAACGAGGCGGGGAGGAATCGCCTGCAAGCAGGCTCCTACAGGGGCGGCGAAGAGGACGGCGGTGGGAGGTGGCGAGTGGCGGCGCCGACGGAGCGGCGTCCTCCAGATGGGAATGCGATTGAAGAATCGGGCGGAAAGAAAAACGGCCCCGAGTATTCGGGGCCGCGTCAGCGGAGCAACCTGCGCGGGCGAACTTACTTCTTTTTCGCGGTGGTCTTGGCGGCGGCTTTCTTGCGCTTCAGGTAGGCGACGCGGCGTTTGCGTTTGATGGTCTTGTTGGATTGTTGGCCCATAGGTGGAGAGAGAGAAGGGGCCGAGCATTCGGGATGAGGCGGGGGAGTCAAGCGAGGGTTCGGGGCGGTTGGCGCTGGAATTTTGGCGCGGATTGGAGACGGTGCGGGACGATGAAAACGACCTGGATGGTGTTGGCGGGGTTGATGATGGCGGTGGGCGGGAGTGCGGCGGAAAAAGGAGGAGCGTGCGAATGGCGGGTGTTGTTCGATGGAAAAACGCTGGCGGGATGGCGGAGTTTGCAAGGGGACGAGCCGGGGAAGGGCTGGAAAGTGAGGGACGGTGCGGTGGTGTTGGAAGGGAAGGCGGGGGATCTGGTGAGCGCGGAGGCGTTTGGGGATTTCGAGTTGAGCTTCGAGTGGAAGGTGAGCGAGGCGGCGAACAGCGGGGTGATTTATCGCGTGGGGCTGGGGGAGAAGAACACGTTTTTGACGGGGCCGGAGTATCAGGTGCTCGACAACGAAAAGGCGTCGGACAACAAGCCGCCGAGTCACACGGCGGCGGGAATGTATGATTTGGTGGCGCCGCCGCGGGATTTCACGCGACCGGTGGGCGAGTGGAACGAAGGCCGGATCCGGGTGCGCGGGTGGCGCGTGGAGCATTGGCTGAACGGGGAGAAAACGGTGGACGTGGATCTGGCGAGTGCGGAAGGGAAGGCGTTGATCGCGCGCAGCAAGTTCAAGGGCTGGGAGAAGTTTGCGACGCTCTTGCGCGGGCACATTGCGCTGCAGGATCATGGGGATCGCGTGTGGTTTCGCGCGATTCGGGTGCGGGAGCTGAAGGAGTAGGGGGATGGGCAAACCGGTGAACCACAGAGGCACGGAGGCACGGAGAAAACCTGTGGGCGTTTCTTAGTGTTGGCGGTGTTGCGGTGGTTTAAATCGGTTGGCGGCGCAGGAGGAGCGATAAGCGGGTTAGGCGAGGGGTTCGCCGGAGAGGATTTTGGTGGTGTCGCGCTGCCAGCGATAGACGAGCGGGGCGCGGGTGCGGTCGAGTTGTTTGAAGAGGGCGGGCGCGGAGCGTTTCGGGATCTCGAGTTCGGTGAGGCCGGTGGCGTCGCAGTTGAGGAGGCGGGCGTAGGGTTTGAAGAACTCGGGGCGGCCGATGACGCGCGAGAGATCGGTGGCGGGGGAATCGGCGGTGGGGGTTTGGGTGTGCGCGCGGTCGAGGGCGATGAAGGCGTAAGGGAGGCTGCGGAGATCGATGCCGGCGCGCTGGCCGAATTTGACCCAGTTGGAATCGGCGAAGATTTCGGCGGGAGGCGGAGCGAAGAAGTGGCACCAGTGGCGGGTGTTGCCGTCGAGGAACATCGGGCAGGTGAGCTGGTGCGTGCACGGGGCGACGAGGCGAAAGGAAGGGCGAAGGGTGTCGCGGAGTTGACCGAGTTGGCGGCTGACGGCGTGCGTGCCGGGTTCGACCCAGAGGACTTCGACGGCGCGATCGATGAGCGAGCGGAGGGTGGCGAGGTCGGCGGGGGAGAGCTCGTTGAGGACGTGGCTGATGACGAGGAGGCCGAGCGGGTCGGAGGAGGAGAGAAAACCGGGCGTGGCGGAAGCGACCTGGAGGCGGGGGAAGTCGCGGGTGGCGCGATCGGCGGCGAAGTCGCAGGCGGCGGCGGAGTGGTCCCAGACGGTGAGTGTATCGAAATTTTGGGGACCGAAGAATTGGAGGACGCGGCGGGAGGCGATGCCGCTGCCGCAGCCCCAGTCGAGGACGGAACGGGAGGCGGGTTTCCAGTGGCGAAGGCGGAGCTCGCGAAGGACGTGGTCCCATTTCCAGCCGATGCGCTCGCCGTAGGTGAAATCGTAGGACGCGAGGTCGGAGGCGGATTGCCAGTAGGCGCCGCTGGCGGCGGAGCCGGAGAGGAAGGCGGCGCGGAGGCGGTCGAGGGCGGACCAATCGAGGTCGGACCAGGTCATGGGCGGGAAGGAAGGAGAGCGGGAGAGGGGAGGCGAAGCGCGGGCGAGGACGCGTGAGGAGGGACGGACGGATGTAATCTAATGTATTACAAGTAGGTTTGGGTGGGAGCGGCGGTTGTCATATAATGTATTACTAAATGGATTGGGAGGGGGAGGCGGAGAGGGGGAAGTGGAGGTGGGAGGCGAGGCGGTGGGTGTGGATGCCGTAGAAGGAGGCGAAGGCGCGGAGGTGGTGGGCGCGGGTTTCGCGGGTGGCGGGGGAGTCGGGCGTGGGGGACTTGATCGCGGCGATCATGAGGTTTTTGGCGGTGTGCTCGGTGGAGATGAATTCGAAGACCTTGGTGCGATAGCCGG
>JAFAAS010000054.1 GCA_023426435.1 Verrucomicrobiota bacterium
GGAGAAGGGGGCGGACGCGGGGATCGCGGAGGAGTTGGGCGAGGTAGGCGGGGTCGGGGTGTGGGGTTTTTGGATACGGCTCGGCGTGGAGTGTCGCGGGGTCGTCGGTGGCGAGGAAAGTGCGGACGTGGTGGATCTGGCGTTCGGCGTAGCTTGCGAGGGCGGGAAGATCGTAGCGGCGGTGGCTTTCGGCGAAATGAAACGCGAACCAGGCGGCGGTGCTCAGCCAGACGAAGGCGGCGGTGAGGAGCGAGAGGTGGATGACGCGGGGAAGTTGGAAACGGGAGCGTCGGAGAAGTGAGGCGAAGGCGAGGGTGTTGGCGGCGAGGCCGAGGAGAAGGATGTCGTAGTAGCGCGGCGCGATGACGGGCGCGGGGGTGCTGCGGGCCCAGGCGACGGCGGTGATTTGAAGGAGGACCCAGAGGCCGACGGCGGCGAGGAGGAGGTCGCGGTGGGTGGGCGCGCGGCGACGAAAGACGAGTTGCGAGAGGAAGAATGCGAACGGGAGCCAGAGGAGCGCGCCCCAGGGGTTGTAGAAGCGGATCGGCCAGGCGAGGCAGTGGAGGAAGGTGTGAAGGACGTTGGAGAGTTGCGGAGGCGAGGAGGGAAAGTGCGGCGCGGTGGTCAGGGCGATGACAACGATGAGGAGATGGATGACGGCATTGAGGAGGAACGCGCGGCGGAGGCGGGAGAAGCGCGGGGTGAGCACGCGCCAGAAAGAGAAGAGCGTGACGATGGCGGCGGAGAAGAAGCCGGAGCCCATCGAGAGGCAGGCGAGGGCGGAGGAGGCGAGGCCGAGAAACCAGAGTGCGGAAAACGGTGTGTGGCGGAGGATGAGCGCGAGGTGGGTGAGCGTGAAGAGGAGGAGGAAGTAGAACTGGGATTGAAACCCCCAGAGGGCGTTTCCGTAGAAGAGCGCGGAAGCGTGGAGCGCGCCGAAGGCGGCGGCGAAGAGGAGGAGGGCGGGCGGGCGAAGGTAGCGGCGGGCGAGGAGGACGACGAACGCGGTGAACGCGGCGGCGAGGAAGGCGTTGAACGTCATCTGGACGAGGACGTCCCAGCGGTCGTGGTTCAGTTTAAAAAGAGCGAGGGCGAGGAGGCGCGTGGGGACGATGCGGTGTTCGCCGTGGTAATGGAAAAGAAGGTGCGCGTTGAGTGTGCCTTCGAGCGAGGGAAGGAAGACGTATTCGGCTTCGCCCTGCCATTGGTCGTGGATGGGGACGGGAGAGCCGGCGCGGTCGATCAGGAGGAAGTGGCCGCCGAGGACGAGGAGGGCGGCGGCGACGGCGGCGAGATAGGCCGGGAGACGGGGCATGGTTCGAGCCGGTTTTAACCACGGATGAACCCGGATGGACACGGATAATTTTCCGGTCGAATGCGGGGCCACTCGCTCGCGCTCGTAGTTACGGGTCGGAGCGGGACGGAACGCTCACGCGTTCCGCCACGGAGGGCCACGATCAGGCGCGGGAGCTGCGGCGGCGGAGGTAGTCGAGGAGGACGGCGGCGACGATGATGCCGCCGGTGACGATTTCCTGGACCCAGTTGGCGAGGCCGAGCTTCGTGCAGCCGTTGGCGACGACGCTCATGATGAGGGCGCCGACGAGGGTGCCGGTGATCGTGCCCTGCCCGCCGGCGAGGCTGGCGCCGCCGATGACGACGGCGGCGATGATGTTGAGCTCGAGGCCGACGGCGGTCGTGGGATCGCCGCCGGTGAGGTAGGCGAATTGGAGGACGGCGCCGACACCGGCGAAGGCGCCGCCGAGGATGTAGACGAGGAGTTTGACGCGCTCGACAGGAACGCCGCAGAGGCGGGCGGTGAGCTCGTTGGAGCCGACTGCGAAGACGTGGCGACCGAAACGGGTGTAGTGGAGGGATAGGGCGACGAGGATGGCGAGGACGATCACCAGCCATACGCCGGAAGGGAGACCACCGTCGGGCGGGAGGCGGAGGAGTTGGTTGAGCCAGGTTTCGTCGGGGTAGATCGGCTGCTCGTTGGCGAGGCCCTTGGCGCCGCCGCGGAGGGCGCCCATCATGCCGAGGGTGACGACGAACGGGAGGAGATGAAGGCGGGTGATGAGTGCGCCGGAGAATGCGCCGCAGGCGGCGGAAGCGGCGATGCCGGCGAAGGCGGCGGCGAGGGGCGACCAACCTTGTTCGAGGAGGCGGGCGATGACGATCGTGCCGAGCGCGATGATGGAACCGACGGAAAGGTCGATGCCGCCGGCGATGATGATGAGTGTCATCCCGAGCGCGGCGACGGCGATGACGGCGGTTTGCTGGAGGATGATCGCGAAGTTGTCGGGGGTGACAAACGTGTCGAAGCGGAGGGCGGCGAAGAGCGCGGTGACGGCGAGGAGGCCGAGGACGGGGCCGAAGAACGTGAGGGTGTGGCGGAAGAGGGAAGGGCGCGGGAGCGGTTGGGTGGTGGAGGCTGGGGCGGACATGAAGAGGGCGGGGGATTTTCGATTTTGGATTTTCGAATTTCGATGGGGAGTTCTCAGGAGTTTCCGCCGTGGCTGGTGCCGGTGGCGGCGAGCATGATGGTGTGTTCGGTCCAGTCGGCGACGGGGCGGGCGGGGCCGAGGACGCCGCGGCACATGACGGCGATGCGATCGCAGGTGCCGAGGAGTTCGGGGAGGTAGCTCGAGACCATGAGTATGGCTTTTCCGGATACGGCGAGCTCGTCGATGAGGCGGTAGATGTTTTGCTTGGCGCCGATGTCGACGCCGCGCGTGGATTCGTCGAGGAGGAGGATATGGGCGTCGTTGCGGAGCAGGCGGGCGAGGGCGACTTTTTGCTGGTTGCCGCCGGAGAGATCGCCGACGCGCTGGCGCGGGCCGGCGGCGCGAATGCCGAGGCGCGAAATCCACTGGGCGCCGTCGCGAGCGAGCGTGGACGGGCGGAGGAAACGCGGGAGAGCGGGGAGGGTGAGGTTGTTTTCGAGGGAGAGATCGAGGGCGAGGCCTTCGACTTTGCGGTCCTCGCTGAGGAGTCCGACGTGCTGACGCCAGCGGAGAAGAGGCGAGGCGGGGCCGGCGTAGGTGCCGACGCGGATGGTGCCGCGGCGGACGGGATCGAGGGCGAAGAGCGTGCGCAGGAGTTCGCTGCGGCCGGCGCCGATGAGGCCGGCGATGCCGAGGACTTCGCCGCGGCGGAGGTCGAGGGAGGCGGAGGTGGGTTTTTGTGGGCCGGCGAGGTCGCGGACTTCGAGGATGGTTTCGCCGGGGGTGCGAACGGAGCGGGTGTAGAGCTCGTCGACCTGACGACCGACCATGAGCTGCGCGAGTTGGGCGGGCGTGGTGTCGGCGGTGCGGCCGGTGGCGACGGACTGGCCGTCGCGGAGAACGGTGTAGCGGTCGGAGAGCGACTGCACTTCTTCGAGGAAGTGGGAGATGTAGATGATGGATTTGCCCTGGTCGCGGAGGCGGCGGATGAGGGCGAAGAGTTTTTCTGTATCCGATTGGCTGAGACTGCTGGTGGGTTCGTCGAGGATGAGGACGCGGCAGCCGAGCGCGAGGGCGCGCGCGATTTCGACGAATTGTTGTTCGGCGATGCCGAGTTGGCCGGCGGAGATGGCGAGTGGGATGTCGGGGCGGCCGAGATCGGCGAGGGCGCGAGTGGCGAGAGCGCGGGAGGCGCGATGGTCGAGGAGCGGACCGCGGCGCGGTTCGGCGCCGAGGACGATATTTTCGGCGACGGTGAGGTGGGGCGCGATGGCGAGTTCCTGGTGAACGGTGACGATGCCGGCGCGGCGGGCATCGAGCGGGTCGCGCGGGGTGAACGGAGCGCCGTCGAGGAGGATCGTGCCGGCGTCGGGCGTGTGGACGCCGGCGAGGATTTTCATGAGCGTGGATTTGCCGGCGCCGTTTTCGCCGACGAGTGCGTGGACTTCGGCGGGGGCGATGTCGAGATCGACACCGGCGAGGGCGATGGTGGCGCCGAAGCGTTTGTGGATGCCGGTGAGTCGGAGGCGAGGGGGCATGCGGACGGGCAGATTAATTGAACCACGGAGGCACAGAGGACGCAGAGAAGACCGGCTGAGGTTTGGCTCTGTGAGCTCTGTGTCTCTGTGGTTATATTCTTCAGCTCACTTGCCGAGGACGGCGCGGATCTCGGGGGTGTTTTGGTTGGCTTTGGTGACGAGGACGCAGCCGGTGTCGATTTCGGTTTCGAATGTTTCGCCGCGGAGGTGTTTCACGGCGGTGACGACGCCTTCGTAGCCCATGCGCCTGGGGTTTTGGGCGACGAGGGCATGGATGTCGCCGCGGTTCAGGGCTTGGAGGAGATAGGGTGAGGCGTCGAAACCGACGAAAGTCTTTTTGCCGACGAGGCCGGTTTGGCGGAGGGCGAGGAGCATGCCCTGGGTGGAGGATTCGTTGGCGCAGAAGATGCCGTCGGCTTCGCGGATCTTATCGATCAGATTCATGGATACATCCTGTGCGGTGCTGGCGGTGGGGCCGGCGTAGCGGTTGTCGACGATGATCTCGATGTCGGGATGTTTCTTGATGACGTCGAGGAAACCGGCTTCGCGTTCGGCGGTGGAGGCGGAGCCTTCGGCGTAGCGGAGAAGGACGACCTTGCCCTTGCCGTTGAGGAGGCGGGCGAGTTCCTCGCCGGCGAGTTCGCCGCCGCGGCGGTTGTTGGTGGCGACGTAGCTGATGAAGTCTTTGCCGACCTCGCCTTTGAGCGCGGAGTCGAAGACGACGACGGGGATTTTGCGATCGGCGGCGGCGCGGACGGGGCCGCGGAGCGCGGTTTCGTCGAGGGGCGCGAGGACGATGGCGCTGACGCCGGAGGAGACGAATTGTTGGACGAGGGCGATTTGTTGGGCGCGGTCGTCTTCCTTGAGCGGGCCCTTCCAGATGACCTCGACGCCGAGTTCCTTGGCGGCTTCGCGGGCGCCGGCTTCGACGGATTTCCAGTGGCTGTGCGTGGTGCCTTTCGGGATGACGGCGATTTTTTCGCCGGCGGCGTGAGCGAGGGAGGAGAGGCTGAGGAGGAGGGAGAGGGTGAGGAGTTTGGAGTTCATGGGGCTCTAGGCGGATGGGACGTTTAGTTGTTTAACCACAGAGGCACGGAGACACGGAGAATCGGGGACGTTGCGGCGGGGGCAGGAGACCCCGCCCTACACGTTTCGGTGGGAGAGGTTTTGCCAGATCTCGCCGGTGGGGAAGGTGTGGGCGGCGATGGAAGCGGGTTTCATGGTGATGCTGGTGCCGGGGGCGGTGGGGGCGAGGTAGCGGCCGTTTTGGACGACGCAAGGATCCACGAAGTGTTCGTGGAGGTGGTCGACGTATTCGGTGATCCGGTTTTCGAGGGAGCCACTGACGCAGATGTAGTCGAAGATGGATTCGTGTTGCACGTATTCGCAGAGGCCGACGCCGCCGGCGTGGGGGCAAACGGGGACGTCGAATTTGTGGGCGAGGAGGAGGACGGCAACCACTTCGTTCACTCCGCCGAGGCGGCAGGAGTCGATTTGGCAGAAGGAAATCGCGCGGGCTTGTAGGAGTTGTTTGAATACAACGCGATTCTGGCAGTGTTCGCCGGTGGCAACGCCAATTCCATGCGGTTCGAGGGCGCGGGCGATGGCGGCGTGGCCGAGGACGTCGTCGGGCGAGGTGGGTTCCTCGATCCAAAGCGGGCGGAATTTTGCGAGAGATTGGACCCAGGAGATGGCTTGGGGGACGTCCCAACGCTGGTTGGCATCGATCATCAGCGTGCGTTGTTCGCCGATCGTGGCGCGGACGATGGCGGCGCGGCGGTGGTCGTCGGCGAGGTCGGCGCCGACCTTGATTTTGAAGTGAGTGAAACCGGCGGCGATGCCTTCGCGGCAGAGACGCTCGATTTTTTCCTCGGAGTAGCCGAGCCAGCCGGCGGAGGTGGTGTAGGCGGGGTAGCCGTGGCGGAGCATCTCGGCTTCGCGGGTGGCGCGGGTGGGGGCGAGACGTTCGAGCGAGGCGAGGGCTTCGTCGGGCGTGAGGGCGTCGGTGAGGTAGCGCCAGTCGACGAGTTCGACGATTTGCGCGGGCGAGAGATCGGAGAGCAGTTTCCACAGCGGTTTGCGTTCGAGCTTGGCCCAGAGGTCCCAGAGCGCGTTGACGACGGCGGCGGTGGCGAGGTGGATGGCGCCTTTTTCGGGGCCGATCCAGCGAAGTTGGGAGTCGCCGGTGAGATGTTTCCAGAACGCGCCCGGGGCGGAAGTGAAGGCGGCGATGGGTTGGCCGACGACGAGCGGGCGGAGGGCGTGGATGGCGGCGACAACGATTTCGGTGCCGCGGCCGATGGTGAACGTGAGACCGTGGCCTTCGGGGACGTGGGGGTGGTCGGTTTTGAGGATGACGTAAGCGGCGCTGTAGTCGGGATCCGGATTCATTGCATCGGATCCGTCGAGTTCGAGAGAGGTGGGGAAACGGATGTCGAAGACCTGGAGATCGGTGATGCGGTGCACGGGGAGGGAAGTTTGGGGAAGGGAGGTGAGGTTGAGAGATGGAGGAGACCGCGAAGAACGCGAAAAGGCGCGAAGTTCAGGGGAGGCAGTGGGTGCGGTGACGCTGCAAAGCGGCCTGCTGCCTGAGCGGCTCTTCGCATCCTTCGCGGTTCAATGGCATGGATACGGCTTCGGATACCAGCGGGGGGCGCGAGTCGTTCACTTGCCGGCGGACCAGCCGCCGTCGACGAGGAGGGTGGAGCCGGTGACCATCTGGCTGGCTTCGGAAGCCAGGTAGAGGGCGGCGGCGGCGATTTCGTCGGGGCGGGCCATGCGACCGTTGAGCTGGGTGGAGGACATCTCGCGGTAGGCTTGTGCGGGGTCGGGGTATTCGGCGATGCGGGCTTTGACGAAAGGGGTTTCGACGCGCCCGGGGCAGATGGCGTTGAAGCGGACCCCGGTGTGCGAGTGGTCGAGCGCGAGCGATTTGGTGAGGCCGATGAGGGCGTGTTTGGAAACTGAATACGCCAGGCGTTCGCGCACGGCGACGATGCCGGCGATGGAGGCGACGTTGATCACGCTGCCGCGGCGGCGCTCGAGCATGGCGGGGACGAAGGCGCGACAGAGATTGAACGGACCGCGGACGTTGACGGCGTGGAGGCGATCGAGGTCGTCGGGGGTGGTGGCGAGCAGATGGCCGACGTGACCGATGCCGGCATTGTTGACGAGGATGTCGAGCGGCGGGAGTTGTCCGGCCAGGACGAGAGCGGCGGCGGGATCGGAGACGTCGAGCTCGTGGAAGTCGGCGGTGCCGCTGGATTCGCGGATGGAGGAAACCGTGGCGAGGCCGGCGGCGGTGTCGCGATCGACGACGAAAACGTGTGCGCCCTGGGTGGCGAAAAGTTGGGCGATGGCCTGGCCGATGCCGGAGGCGGCGCCGGTGACGAGAGCGGTTTTCTGATCGAGGCGGAACATGGGGTGGTGGTTGGGGCTTGTGGCCCGCTAAACACGCGAAAAGACGCGAAAGGAGGGAAGAGCTAGGATGGAACCACGAATGGACACGAATCTACACGAAGGAGCGAAAGCGGGCGGGAGGACGGGAGGGCGGAGGTGGATCTCAGGTTTCGGGATTTGAGATTTGGGGTGCGGGGTGCACGGGGTGGGGGAAACGTGATGAGTTTCGCGGGTGAGTGCCAGCGCGAGAAACGGCAAGGCGATGAGAACAGAGTCGGGCGATGGCGTTTTTTTTGGTCGCGTGTCCTCGGTGTCATCGTCGGCCAAAGGATTGCAGAATTTGGACAACGAGAATTGCGGGGTGGTGGAGGCGTTCTAGGGTCGCGGGATGGCCAAAGGAAAAATGACGAAGCGACTCGGGAATGGAGATTCGCCGGCGGCGGTGCGGCGGGAGTTTGCCAAGGTGACGAAGGCGCTGGCGGCGCGCGATGAGGCGGGTGGGGCGGGGCGGCGCGAGCGCGGGTTGAAGAAACTCGAGGAGATCGTCGGCGTGCGGGGTGGTCGGGTGTTGAATGAACTCGTGACGGTGTCGCCGGAGCTGACGCGGATCATCGTGGATTTCGCGTATGGCGAGGTGATTTCGCGCGAGAAACTCGACGGGCGGACGCGTTCGCTGGTGGTGATCGCGATGTTGGCGGCGATGGGGAATGCGGCGCCGGAATTGAGGACGCACGTGGGCACGGCGTTGAACAGCGGGGCGACGCGCGAGGAGATTCTCGAGACGATGCTACTCGTTAGCGTGTATGCGGGAATTCCGGCGGCGATGAATGGGATTTCGACGGCGCGGGAGGTGTTTGCCGCGCGGGAGAAGGCTGGGCGGAAGAGGCGTTAGGCACATCTTCAATCTGCCGTTACGCCGCTGTTGTAGCTCCAAATGGATTCTTCGCTGCGCTCAGAACCCATCTTTGCGAACCACAGAGGCCCGGAGACACAGGGGACCCTTAACCATTCTCTGTATTCTTTGTGTGTCCGTGGTTCACAGCGGTGTTTCCGGAGCGACGAGCGGCTACAGGATTTTCGAACGGCTGTAGCCTTCGCTTTGCTCGAAAAGGCAAGGAGCTCGGAGGTTGCTTACGGAGCGGAGTAGATTTCCAGGAGGACGATGCCGGTGCCGCCGGTGGCGTGGAGGGTGTAGGGGCCGGGAGGGAGGTGAATCAGGAGGGCCGCGTCTTTGCTGGCGGGGGAGAAGGCGGTGACGCCGGTGCGGTGCATTGATTCAACAAGCGCGGTGAGGTCTGGCGCTTCGGACCAGTTGTCGTTTTCGGCGAGGAGAGTGCCGGAGGAATCGAAGAGTTTGAGGGTGGGATCGGCGAGAGGCTGTTGGACGCCGTGAGCGGCGAGTGCAGGGCCAGAGACGCGGAGGAGAACTTTCAACGTGCGGTCGAGATTGAGCGGGTCGACGATGATGAAGCCGCCGATCGTGGTGCCCTCGCCGGGAGAGGTTTTGGCGCGGAGGGCGAGGCCGGCAGGTGGATCAAGAGGGAGGCCGAGATTCGGTGGAGCGGGCGTGGAGTAGATTTCCAAGAGGGCGACGCCGCTCGCCGTTTCGGGGCTCGTGAGATGAACGGTGACGGCACTCCCGAGACTGTTGTAGTCGGTGAACAACAACGCGGCGTCCTTGCTGCCGGCCTGGAGCGGGAAGGTGCCAGCTGTCTGCGCGAGGTCGGAGAGGAGTGGGTCGTTACCCCAGTCGTCGTTCTCATGAATCGATTGCCCGGAGGAATGGAAGATTTGGATTGCGGGGTCTCGCAGGTATTCGGCGACGCCGAGCGATGCGAGGGAGGGGCCGACGCCTCGCACGAGTCCGTGAAAGGACCCGTTGGTTTTTAGGCCGGCTATGACCGTTTCGTCGTCGCGTCCGGCGATGGCGCGGCCGGAGAGGGCAAGCAGGTGAGGCTGTTCGAACGAACCGTCCAAGGAGATCACTTCACTCAATGTGGAACCTCCTGGAGCGCCGACGCGGAGCTGATAGCGGCCGAGATGTTCAGGCGCGAAGGAAGAGATGACGAGTTGGCTGGATGTGCGGTCGAAAGGAAGGGGCTGTCCGTCAAGCGCCCGCCATTCGTATTGGTGGGGGCCGGTGCCGGAGAGAATAGCACTGGTGAACACGACGCGTTCGCCGCGCGCGGGTGAGATGTTGGACACAGAGATGGAGGCGACGGGGATCGTGACGGTTTGGGCGTCGGCGTGGAGGCGCGCGATGAAAGGAGACGCATGGCCGTCCCAGCTGCGGAAATTGCCGCCGACAAGGAGCGCTCCGGCGGAGTCGAGGACGAGTTGAGTAGTCCAGACAGAATGGGGAGTGGCTGGATAGAAAGAATGATCGGTTTCGAGAGTGGATGTGCCGATCTTCAGGCGACGCAGGGGATCGGGGGTGAATATGCGCAGGTGCGAAGCGTCTATTGCGCCGGTGCCCCACGCGGTCGTCGGCGGCGCCGACCATGACGGGTCCGGCGTTCCGTCGTCTTGAAGCAGGGTCCAGGTGGCGGTGACGTTCGTGTTGTGACTCAGGAGCACGCGCCCATCGGGCAGTGGGACCAAGAAGAGGTAGTTGGCTTCGTCGCGAACTTGAGTGGTGAAGGTAGGATCGTAGCTTCCGTTCGGCAGGAGCCGGAAGCCGAGCGGGGTGGGGTAACCGCCGATGGTGGTCGCAACGCCGGACGCATAGATGCGGCCGGCGGCGTCGGTTTCGAAATGGGTGAAGTGCGAAAAGGAGACGCTCGGCGAAGCGACGGTGAAGGCGAAGGATGGATCGTTAGTGGCGTCGACGTTGAGGCGGCCGGCGCGAGAGCCTTGGGCGAGGAGGATTTTTCCGTCGGGCTGTCGCGAGGCGGCATCGAGTGCGGTGGTGGCAGAGAAGCCGAAAGGTAGGGGGAGATCGGCTGAGGTGCTGCCATCGGCTTCCAAGAGGAAAGGGGGATGGGAAATGAGAATGCGGCCGTCGAGGAAGGTCGTGAGGACCCGCGCTTCTGGGTGGGGAAGTTCGAAGGAGCCGAGAAGATTTCCGTGGGCGTCGAGCCGGACCACTTCGGCTGTGCCGAAATCGCGCCAGAGTCGGACGAGGACGCCGCGATTTGCGAGGACGGCGAGGAGAGAGGCGTTCGAAATGTCGGCGGGCAATTCGGCTTTGAAGGTGCGATCGATCGCAGAAGGCGGCGCCGAAGCGACGTTGAGCGGAACGGTATTGGTGTAAGTGGTGCCGGAAGGATCGGTGATCTGGACTCGGTAGTTGCCGGCGTGTGCGAGCGTGACGTTGCGAAGATGAAGTGTAGGGCCGGTTTGGCCGGGGAGCGGTCGGTTTTCGAAGTGCCACTGGAGTTGCACGCCGGCGCCCGGTGCGGGGTGGAGACTGAAGAGCGCGGCGCTGCCCGGAGGGATCCAAGCGGGCAGCGGTGACACGCCATCTTCCTGGCTGAGATAGAGCGAGTGAGGAGCTCCACAAAGCGATGCGGCAAGAAAGAGTGCGAGCAGTGCGCCGCGCAGGAGAACGAAGGGAATAAGGATGCGCGGTTGCCGGAGGTCCATACCCCCTTGAGACAATTTGGGGTCGAGAAACCGCCATCGGGGTTCACGCGTTGCACAGCGGCGCAAAGAAAAAGCCGGAGCGCGCGAGGCGGCTCCGGCTTGGAGAGAGAACGGCGCGTGGGGACCACGCGCCCTACCTTATTCGGCGGGTTGCGCCGGGGGCTGCTGTTGTTGCTGCTGCTGCGCTTCGAGGTCTTTCATCGCGGCGCGGCGGCTGAGGCGGACCTTGCCGCTGCGCTCGTCGATGCCGATGCACTTCACCGTGATCGAGTCGCCCATCTTGACGACGTCTTCGGTGCGGCGCACGCGGAAGTCGGCGAGCTCGCTGATGTGGCAGAGGCCTTCGTTGCCGGGCGTGCACTCGACGAAAGCGCCGAAGTCCTTCACGCCGGTGACGCGACCGGTGTAGATCTTGCCCACTTCGATCTTGGCGCCGCCGCCGCCCTTGCCGCCGCCGCAGAGGCCGTCGATTTCCTGGATCGCGCGGTTCATGGCGTCGGCGTTGTTGGAGTAGATGAAGACCTTGCCGGAGTCGTCTTCGGCGATGTCGATTTGCGCGCCGGTGGTTTCGACGATGCGGCGGATGGTCTTGCCGCCGGGTCCGATGAGCAGGCCGATCTTTTCGGGATCGATCTGGATCGTCTGGATGCGCGGGGCGTAGGCGCTGAGGTCGGTGCGCGGCGCGGGGAGCGAGGCGAGCATGACCTTGAGGATTTCGATGCGGGCGTCGCGGGCCTGGAAGATCGCGGTCTTGGCGATTTCGAACGGGAGGCCGTTGATCTTGAGGTCGAGTTGGAAGCCGGTGATGCCCTTGGTGGTGCCGGCGAGCTTGAAGTCCATGTCGCCGAAGTGGTCTTCCTCACCGAGGATATCGGTGATGGTGGTCCATTTCGCGATGGAGCCGTCGGGGGCGGTTTCGGTCATGAGACCGCAGGAGATACCGGCGACGGGCGCGGTGATCGGCACGCCGGCGTCCATGAGGGCCAAGCAGCCGCCGCAGATGGAAGCCATCGAGGTCGAGCCGTTGGAGCCCATGATGTCGGAGACCACGCGGATCGAGTAGGGGAAGACGTCTTCCGGCGGGAGGACGGGCACGAGCGAGCGTTCGGCGAGGGCGCCGTGGCCGACTTCGCGGCGGCCGGGCGAGCCGTAGCGGCCGGTTTCACCGACGGAGAACGGCGGGAAGTTGTAGTGGAGGATGAAGCTCTTCGACTTGGCGCCGCCGGTGAGGGCGTCGAGGTCTTGCGCTTCCTTGGTCGGCCCGAGCGTGGTGGTGGCGATGTTTTGGGTGTCGCCGCGTTGGAACATGGCGGAACCGTGAACGCGCGGGAGGACGCCGACCTGGGCGTGGAGCGGGCGGAGCGATTTGGCGTCGCGGCCGTCGGCGCGGACGCCGCGGCTGAGGACGGTCTGGCGGTAGGCTTTGTATTGGAGGTCTTCGAAGACGACGTTGAGGTCGACATCGGTGAACTTGCCTTCGCCGAGTTCGGCGAGGAGGGCGGCTTTCGCTTCTTCCTTGAGGACCTTCACGGCGGCGGAACGGGCGGCCTTTTCCTTGCCGAAGATGGCTTCGGCGAGGCGATCGGCGGGAACGACGCGTTCGATGATGGCGCGAGCTTCCGGCGTGGCGCCGACGAGGGTGAATTGGGCCTTCGGTTTGCCGCACTGGGCGACCAGTTCCTTGATCGCGCGGAGAATCGGCTGGATGGAGTTGTGGCCGAATTCGAGGGCTTCGATGAAGCGCTCTTCGGAGATCTGGTCCGCGGAGCCTTCGATCATGAGCATGTCCTTCTCGGTGCCGACGTAGATCAGATCGAGCGTCGAGGAGAACATCTGTTCGATCGTCGGGTTGGCGACGAACTGGCCGTCGATTTCGGCGACGCGCACGGCGGCGATGGGGCCGGCCCAGGGAATGTCGGAGATGGCGAGGGCGGCGCTGGCGCCGTTGACCATGGAGATGTCGGCTTCGTTGATCTGGTCAGCGGACATGAGCTGGCCGATGATCTGGACCTCGTTGAGGAAGCCTTCGGGGAAGAGCGGGCGGCAGGGGCGGTCGCAGAGGCGCGACGTGAGGATTTCTTTTTCGGACGGACGGCCTTCGCGCTTGAAGTAGCCGCCCGGGAAACGGCCGGCGGCGGAGTATTTTTCGCGGTAGTCGACGGTGAGCGGGAAGAAGTCTTGGCCGGGCTTCATGGTTTGCGCGGCGCAGGCGGTGACGAAGACGTTGGTCTCGCCTACCTGGACATTGACGGCGCCGTTGGCGAGGAGGGCGAGGGAGCCGGTGGAGAACGTGATCCCGAGCTCGGGAACCGTGACGGAGTATTTCTGATTCATTTCGGACTTGTTATGCTATTTCGGATACGGACATGTGTCGCGGATAGGACGAACGCGGGCAGCGACACGACTGCGGCGGTTCGGGGCTTCCGGTGACCGGAAGCGGCGGCGGCGCTTGAGGGCGCTGCGCGCGGGGTTGGGGTTTTCACGAACCCACTTAATCTCCTCGTTCTGACTCGAGAGATTTCCGTTTGGCGCCTCGAGGTGGGCGGCTCAGCCGGAGGCTTCGCCCTACCTGTTGAAGAAACAAACGGAAATGTCCCGGTCGAGAGTGCGAGTGTCGGTAAAGACAACGGGCGACCCGCGGATCGGGTCGCCCGTGCGATAAAGTCGGTTACTTGCGGAGGTTCAGCTTCTGCAGGAGTTCGGTATACTTCGGCAGGTCGTGCTTCTTGAGGTAATCGAGGAGCTTGCGACGGCGGCTGGCCATTTGCAGCAGACCACGGCGGGAGTGGAAATCCTTGCGGTGCGTGCGCAGGTGCTCGGTCAAGTGATTGATGCGAGCGGTGAGCAGTGCGACCTGAACTTCGGACGAGCCGGTGTCTTTGTCGTGAGTCTTATACTGAGCGATGATGTCGGGTTTAACTACTGATGTGGACATGGTTTATTTGTTGGAGGTCACGATTGTAGGGGGGCTTTGCAGTCCCCGTGCCACCCGCCCCTCCCGAGTGGAAATCGGGCCGAGCCGGCGTCACCGTTCCAACCCCGGCGAGCCGGGGCCAATCATGGTGGGAATCCGCAACCGGCGGACTCTCACTGACGCAGAGGTGGACGCTCGGAAATGCAGGAAGGTGGAGCAAGAGCAAATTTAGCTCCGCGAAATTTGCTCTGAAGTTCCGAGTTCGGAGTTCCGGGGTCTGGGTTTCGGGTTCGGGGAGTCGAAGAGGTGGATGGAAGAACTCGGAACTCGGAACCTTGAACTCGAAACGCCGGCGCGCGGAGCG
>JAFAAS010000180.1 GCA_023426435.1 Verrucomicrobiota bacterium
GTTGGTGGAGAACGGCGGCGCTGAGGGTGTTGAAGACGGCGAGGTCGGTTTTGCCGAGGCCGATGTTTTTGAAGGAGACGGATTGGAGCTCGTCGGCGGGAGAGAAGGAGATGCGGTCGCGGAGGCCGCGGGAGAGTTTCTCGAAGGAGACCTCGAGTTGGCGGTGGAAAGGCGTGCCGCGGTATTGTTGGAGGGCGCGCTGGGCGACGAGGAGGGCGAGGAGCTCGCCTTCGGAGACGTTGACCGTGGGGAAGGCGGTGACGGGCTGGGTGTAGCGGTAGGCCTGGATTTGCGCGTCGAATTCGATGGGAAGCTCGAGGCGGTCGCGCATGAAGGCGATATCGCGGACGATGGTTTTGCGCGAGACCTCGAGGAGTCGCATGAGCTTGGTGCTGTTGGTGAGGGCGCCGCGGCGGAGCTCGTCGTGGATTTTAAGCATGCGCTCCAAAGGAGGGCGGGAAAAATGAACGCGGGGACTGGGCATGGATAAATGAAGAGGGTGAAAACCAGGGTGGGACAGGGTATGTCCCACCCGCGCGGTTATGGTCTCGGCATGAAATCGCAACGCCGCCAGAAAAAATGCTTCGTTCCTCTCGCGCTGACTTGGTCGCACTGTGGCGCGCTCTATCGGGTCACGGCTTGGCCGGAAGCCCGCTTCGAATGTTTGTATGGAGAGGATTGGATCGAGACCTCGCCGACCGAGGACGCGTTGGCGTCGGCGGCGGTGGAGTGCGATGGGCGGGCGTGGGCGGGTTATCTCGAGTTTGTGCCGGCGGGAGTGCGGGAGGTGATTGCGCGTTTTGGGGTGGCGCGGATGGAAGCGTTGCAGGTGGTGGCGCGTTGTCCGGAGCTGGTGAGCGAAGTGGCGGAGACGCCGGCGCTGGCGGCGTTTGTGGCGGCGCATGCGGCGCTGCGTGGGACGGGCGGCGCGTGCTGGGCGGAGATCAATGCGGTGCACGAGCGCAGCGGAATTTTCGGGCTGCTGGAATGGCTGGGGCTGCCGGCGTCGCGGCAGACACTGGGGATTTTGCAGAGCATCGTGGAGCCGGACGTGCCGAAGCGTTTGTTGGAGCCGCTGCGGAATTTGCTGTGGGAGCCGACGGCGATCTTTGCGTTGCAGCGGATCCCGGCGATTACGGATCGGGATCTCGCGCGGACGTGTCACGCGCTGGCGGCCTGAGAAAGGGAGGAATTGCCCGGCGGGTGGGCAATCTACTCGGAGGAGTCGCGGCGCTTGAGGGCGGCGCGGGCGGATTCGAGTTTGGCGCGTTCCTTGGCGGTGAGGCTGTCGATGCCGGATGTGGCGATCTTATCGAGGAGCGCGTCGATTTCCGCCATGGAGCTTTCGCGGGCGGCGGGCTTGGGCGCGGCCGGTTTCGGTTTTGACGGTTTAGGGTCGGGCAGGACGCGAAGCTTGGGGTTGCGCGACGGCAGCTTGATCGACGGGAGAACGAGACGGCCCTGGAAATAGCGGATGTAGGCGTGCGCGAAACCGGTGGTGGACCAAAGAGTGAGGAGGCGAGTGACATCGTTGGCGGCGAGCGCCATGAGAGTGAAGATGCCGACGAGGACGATCGCGACCCACTTGGCGAGCAGGTTGAACAGCAGCATCGCGTTGGGGTAGAGCGTCGCAAAAGCGACGAAGATGGCGAGGGAGCCCGCCTGGCCGGCGAACGCGGTCGGACGCCAGAGGCCGATCAAGGTAAGCACGAACGGCGTGACAAAGTAGAGGCAGGCGTAGAGTTGGAGGAAAGGGCGCCGGCCGATGTGACGTTCGACCTCGCGGCCGAACCAGATGAGCATCGCCATATCGATGACGAAGCCGAGGCTCGGTTGGTTGAGCAGGCCGTAAGTTGCGAGCCGCCAGATCTCGCCGCGGAGCACGCCCTCGCTGGTGAACATCATCCAGCTCTGAAACGTCGTGGCGCGACCGGCCATCAGCAGCGTCGTGATGAGCATGGAGGCGGTGAGAACGGCGACGACCAGGTGAGCGGCGTAGATGGGGTATCCGCGAATCCATGTCACGGGCTGGTTTTCGTCGGTGTCACCGTAGAGGCTCATGATAGGTGACGCGAAGCTGCCCAAGGGGGCGGCGAACCGCAAGAGGCGAGGCGGGAAATGTGTTAGCGCAGAGAAGGCGAGCGATTCGTGAGGTTGCGCTGAAGCGAAGGCGGTGGCAGTCGTCGGCGCATGGTTACACGACGACTTATGGGGATCGCGGCGGTGGCGGTGTGCGCGATGAGCGTGGCGACGGGAAGTGAAGCCGGAGCGGCGCCGGTGGATCCCGGCTTTAGTGTCAGCCGAATGGATACATCGGTGAGACCGGGCGACGACTTTTCGCGCTACGCGGCCGGGAAATGGTATGAGACGACGGCAATTCCGTCGGACAAGTCGCGCTGGGGTGGATTCGACGAATTGCGGGAGCGGAACTGGGTGGCGCTGCGGGCGATCGTGGAGGAAGCGGCGGCGCAGCCGGGAGAAGGTGCGACGGTGCGGCGCAAGGTCGGCGATTTTTATGCGTCGGCGATCGACACGGAGACCATCAATGCGCTCGGGTTGAAGCCCATCGAGGCGGAGTTGGCCGCGATGGCGGCGGCGGAGACGAAGGACGAGTTGTTCAAGCATGTCGTGCAGCAGCACCTCGGGATTGGCGCGCCGTTTTTCAGCGCGGCGTTTTATCCGGATCAGAAGCAGAGCGACGTGTATGGGTTTTATCTGAACCAAGGCGGGATGAGCCTGCCGTCGAAGGAGTATTATTTTTCGGACAAGTTTGCCCGCGAGCGTTGGGAGTTCGTGGGGCACGTCGCGAAGATGCTGGAGCTGGCGGGCGAGCCGCGGGCGACGGCGTTTCAGCGGGCGGAGACGGTGTTCGCGATCGAAAAGGCGCTGGCGGAAAATGCGAAGCTCCCGGTGGAGCTGCGCGACCGGGTGGCGAACTACAACAAGATGACGATTGAGGAAGCGGCGGCGGCGTTTGAAGGGTTTCCGCTGAAGCTCGTCGTCGCGGAACTCGGGGTGCCGGCCAGCGCGACGGAAGTGATCGTGGGGCAGCCGAAGTTTTTCGAGGCGTTGGCGAAAGTGACGGCGGAGCGGTCGCTGGAGGATTTGAAAGTGTATGCGCGCTGGCAGCTGTTGCGCGCGACGGCGCCTTATCTGGCGGAGCCGTTCGAGCAAGAGAGTTTTCGGTTCAACGGAACGGTATTGAATGGCACGCCGGAGCAGGAGCCGCGCTGGCAGCGGGCGACGAAGACGGTGGATGGGGCGATCGGCGAGGCGCTGGGGCAGCTTTATGTGGAGCGGCATTTTCCGCCGGAGGCGAAGGCGCGGATGATGGAGATGATTGAGAACATCAAGACGGTGATGCGCGAGCGGTTGGAGAAGGTGGAGTGGATGACGGAGCCGACCCGGCAGAAGGCGCTGGCGAAGTTTGCGCGATTCTCGCCGATGATCGGGTATCCGGAAAAGTGGCGCGACTACTCGGACGTCGAGGTGAAGCGCGACGATTATTTCGGGAATGTGAAACGCGCCGCGTGGTTCGAGTCGAAGCGGTTGATTGGTCGGACCGGTCAGAAAGTCGACAAGCGCGAGTGGGGCATGACTCCGCCGACGGTGAATGCGTATTTCTCGCCGGTGACGAACCAGATCGTATTCCCGGCGGGGATACTGCAGCCGCCGTTTTTCGATCCGCGGTTGGACGATGCGGTGAATTATGGCGCGATCGGCGCGGTGATTGGCCATGAGATCACGCACGGATTCGACGATCAAGGACGCCGCTACGATGCCGATGGAAACCTGGCGGATTGGTGGACGCCGGAGGATGAGCAACGATTCCGCGAGCGGGCGATGGTGGTGGTGGAACAGTTCAACGGTTATCACGCGCTGCCGGGACTGGCGATCAACGGCCAGCTGGCGCTGGGCGAAAACATCGCGGACCTCGGCGGGACATCGATCGCGTTTGAGGCGTTTCAGCGCTCGTTAAAAGGAAAGCCGACGCCGCCGAAGATCGATGGCCTCACGGCGGAGCAGCGGTTTTTTATTTCGTGGGCGCAGCAGTGGCGAACGGCGTATCGCGACGACGCGATGCGGCTGCAAGTCGCGCGCGGGCCGCATGCGCCGGGGAATTTCCGCGGGTTTGGGCCGTTGGTGAATCAGCAGGCGTGGTATGATGCGTTCGACGTAAAAGAAGGTGACGCGCTGTGGCGGCCGCCGGAGAAACGGGCGAAGATCTGGTAGGTTTATCGGCGACGGCTTGGGCTTGGGTTCCTAGGGAGGCGCCGGTGGTTTTCCTGAGGACAAGGCCCGCGGTGGAACAGGGCGATGGGGCTGGGCGACCATGGTTGCGCTATGAAACCTTCCACCCCTTCCGCGCTCCGTTGCGCGCTGGTTTTTTCCGCGGCGTCGATGTGCGTCGCGTTGTATGCTGACACCTCGACGACTGCGGCTGGTTCGACGACTTCGGCGGATCGGGATCGCGTCTCGGCCACAAGCACTGCGGCGACGACGGGCGCGGCGAAGCTGAGCCGGTCGGATCGGAACTTCTTCGAGAAGGCGGCGAAGTCGGGAATGAAAGAAGTGAGCGTTTCGCAGGCGACGATCGATCGCTTGATGAATCCGCAGGCGAAGGCGTTTGCGCAGATGATGGTGAGCGATCATTCGAAGGCCAATTCGGAGCTGATGGAACTCGCCGCCAAGAAAGGCGTGACCCTGCCGCCGAAAGAAGAGGCGCCGAAGCTGATGGAAAAGTGGTCCAAGAAGACGGACGACCTCGATGAGGATTATATCGAGGAGATGGTGGACGACCACCAAGAGGCGGTGAAGTTGTTCGAGGAAGCGTCGAAGAGCGAGGATCCCGATATTGCGGCGTTTGCGCGGAAGACGCTCCCGACCCTGCAGCACCATCTGACGATGGCGAAGGACTTGAAGAAGGCGCTGGACTAACTCTCGCGTCAGGGCCGGCGACGGCTCGCGAATGAAACGAGCGGAGCTTTGCTCCGCTTTTTTATTGGGTTGGAACGGGCTCGATGCGGACGAATTTGTGCTGCTCGTCGAACACGAGGCGGAAGTGTCCGTGAATGCCGTCGGCGGCGATGAACTTGTGCAGCACGGATGTGGGGAACTGAACGGTTTGACCGTTGGTGGCTCGCGCGACGATCCGCGGCGCCTCGCCGCGGTAGTAAGCGGCGACTTTGTCGGGGCTGAGACTCAGGCTGACGATGAGCTCGGGCACGCGGAACTCCTAGGGAGTCGCGCGCCGATCGGAAAGCCGAGAGTGCGACGAATCGAACGGGCGAACTCAGGCGACTGGAGCGAGTTCCGGTGCGGGCTGCGAGCGTCGCGGGATTCCGGCGCGGCCGCCTGCGGGCGTGTAGCGCCAGCTCGGATCGACGTGGTGTGGACGCGTGAGGGCAACGCTGACGGCGATGTCGACCGCGGTGACGGCGGCGACAGCGGCGAAGGCGCCGACGGTGCGGCGACGTTGATCGTCGCGGAAGCTGCGAAAGGCGGCGGGTTGGGAGTCGTGACGGGCGAGGGCGGCTCCGAGGAGGGCGAGATCCATGATGTCACCCACCACGCGGGACCACATGTGCATGGTGGGTTTGGGGCGCGCGAGCAGTCCGGCGCCGGCGCCGAGCTCGCGTGCGCCGAGGAGGCGGATGAGGTTTTCGTTTTCTTCTCCGACGCCAACGGTCCGAGCGAGGGAGCGCGGCGCGAGGAGTTCAACGAGGCCGAGTCCGATGCTGAACCAACCGAGATTTCGGGAGAGGGAAATGGAGTTCATGGGTTAGCATCGTCTGCTTCGGGCGTGGGCGAAATGGGGAGAATTCTGCAATGAAGGCACCGCAATTCGGAGAACGGGGGTGGTGCGCTGAACGGGACGGCGACGGGAGAGGCAGATGCAGATTTTTCGAGGTGAGTTTGGAGTTGGCGCGGGCCCTGCTAAATATCCGTGTCTCGCCCGCATAGCGGGGAGACGTTTGGGGTAACATAGAAAGCAATGGGCGGACCGCTTAGGGGTAGGCGGTCCGCCCTCTCTTTGGGTGAGAAGGGTTATGGCGTGGCGCGGACGTTTTGGGCTGTTGCGGCACCGGGGGATGCGCCGTAAGCGGGAGAGCCGGCGACCAAGTCGTCGTCGTGAAGGTCGACAGAAATGCCGAAGAAGGCGGTGTCGAATGCGGGCAGGATGGTGCGGAAAGGAGACCAGCGGCTGGAGCTGGAATGAAAAACGCTGACTGCGCCTTGGTTAAGTTCCCCCGCGTAAGGGGCGCCGGCGGCGAGAAGGAAGTCGTCGATGGCGAGCGCGGTGCCGAACTCGTCGCCCGGTTGGGGAGAGGAGGCGAAGAGTTTCGCGTGGAAGGCGACGCGGGTGGAGTTGAAGTGAAAGACGTAAGCCGCGCCGGCGTTGAAGCCGCGGTCGCCGTCGAGGGGCGCGCCGACCGCGAGCGCGTGTTGGTCGATCGCGACGGAGGCGCCGAACGCGGTGTAGTTCGAGGTGGGGACGCCAGCGGCGGGCGACAGACGTGCGTATTCGATGTAGGCGCCGTTCTGGAGTTTGAAGAGGTAGGCGGCTTGGGCGACGGGAGCGCCGATGAGGATGTAATTGCCCTTGATCGCGACGGAGGCGCCGAAGAAGGCGAAACGGGTGGGGTCGGACGCGGTGAGTTTTGCGCGTTGGATCCAGCGGTTGCCGGAGCGGGTGAAGAGGTAGGCGGCGCCGGCGTCGCGATCGTGGGCGTTGTCGAGGTAGGCGCCGATCACGATCGTCTCGCCGTCCATGGCGATGGCGGCGCCGAATTGTTGTCCCGGGGCGGCGTCGGACGGACTGATGCGTGAGTCGAATGACCACGTGTCGCCGGAGCGCTTGTAAACGTAAACGGCGCCAGAGGCGTCGCCTTGAAGGGCATCGTAGGGCGCGCCGACAGCGATGAAGTTGCGGCTCGTGGCGACGGCTTCGCCGAAGGAGCTGTAAGCGCCGGCGGTGCCGGGAGGTGCGAGGAGTTTGGTGCGTTCGATCCATTGCGTGCCGGATCGCGCGTAAACGTAGGCGGCGCCGGCGTAGGGTGCGCGTTCGCTGTCATCGGGCGCGCCGACCACGAGTGTGTCGGTGCCGATGGCGACCGATGCGCCGAGGCGTGTGCCGGGTTGGGCGATGGAAGGAACGAGGGTTTCGGCGCTGGCGATGGAAGCGCTGGTGTTGAGAACGAGCGCGAGGAGAAGGCCGTGGCACAGCCACGACCGCGAGGGGCGGGAGGTCATAGTTTTAGCGGGGTTGAAGAAACCGGAGAGGGCACCCGGGGCGGGGTGGTTGAAGCTGCGCGGAGTGAAGCACGAGAAGGATGGGCTGAAGGCCATTCCTGATAGTGAACGGCGACATGGACCGAGAAATCGCCGGTGTGAGCGGCACCTGCAGCGCCAAGCGGGAAATGGCTGCATGGTTCCCTTGGGAAGATGCAGCAGGCGCGCTACGGTCCGCCTGGGCGGACAAATTGCGTGACGAGTAAACGTGTTTGCCGCTGCGGCGGCGTAAGGGAAAACCGCAGCGCGATTTAGGCTTGGGGCCAACGTCGATGGACGGCTCTTGCGTCGGACCAGACGGTCGAACGACGGGTGAACGCGAAAGATTACAAAGCGATTCTCAGTGCGGTGGAGGAGGCGATTGCGATCTGCGATCGCTATGGAGATCGGATGGATGAGGCGCGGCGGAACGTGTGCGACGAGTTGCGGCGCGTGCGGGCGGAGCTGCGGCGGGAGTTGAATTTGCCTCTCTCGGATACGCCTTAGTGGCGAGTGGGGGCGGCGTGGCTGACCGTTGTGTCAGCGAACATTTGCGTCGGGGCGCGGTCGGCAGGGAACGCCGCTTTCAACGCATGACTGATCACGACGCACGCCGCATTATCGACTGGCTGGATTCTGCCTTGGAATTGTTCCGGGCGAATGAAGGGCGGTTGAGCGTGAGGGAAGTGAAGATCCTCAGCATGCTGGCGGTGGCGCGGCAGGATTTGAACGAAGAGGTGAGTGCGCGGCGGGATCGCGCGCGCGGCGGAGCGGAGCCGAGCGACGGGTGAAGGCGGCTGGGGGCGTGCGCTCAGCGGGCGGCTTTCCAGCGCTCGTAGCGGTTGAGAGCTTCGCTGGGCGCGAGCGTATACCACGCGTAACCGGCGACGCGTTCGGAGGAGATTTCCGATAGATCGTAATGAATCGAACGATCGCGATCGCCGAAAATCGGAGTGGCGGTGCCTGGTTCGTAGAAGCGTGCCCAGAGCGGAGGAGCGCCCGGAGACGGGACGACGTTGCCGCGGAAATCGCGCGGGGCGTTGGCGATGCGAAGGTCGTGGAGGGCGGTCGCGCGGAACCAGGCGATCACGCCTTCGATCGCGGCGGCGACCGCGGGCGAAGGATCGCGGACGGACATCAAAAGACGAGCGATGGTGGCGCTTTCGCGGGAGGCCTCGGCGATGGGTTCGAAGCTGCGGGCGGCGGCGGGGCGGAGAGTGAGAGGATCGTGTTGTTGGGCCCAGCCGGTGAGGCGGCCGGTGGCGTCGCGCTGCTGCGTGGCGAGGATGCAATCGATGCCGCGGGAGAAGCGGATGGCGGCTTCTTCGCGGAGCGCGGGAGCGACCCACGTGTAGGCGGGTTTGGCGTAGGCGATGTCGCGCAAGACCTCGAGGATTTGGGTCATGGCATCGTCGTTGTAGGTGATGCCATCGTGATAACCGCCGATGAGCGGATACACCTGAGGGAATCCACCGTTTGGATACTGCGCGGCGAAGAGGTAGCGGAGTCCGCGATCGAACGCCTCGCGCCATTCGGTGCGGGCGGCGGCGGGGGAGGCGGAAATCACGCGGGCCAGAAAGCGCAATTCGGACGTGGTGGCGTTGTTGTCGAAGGTGGGCCCGCCGGTTTCGACGGAGGCGGGATCGATGGGCTGCGTGTAGTCGAACCCTTTTTTCCATGCGCCGATGTGCATCTGGGCGGCGGCGATGTGATCGGCGATGCGGCGGGCTTCGTCGGACGCATACCATTTGGCGGATTCGTTGAGACGAAGTCCTTTGCTGTGGACGCTGCCGATGGGAGGTGCGGACATCGGCTTGAGGTTGGAGGCGTCGGCTCGCGGTCGGATGGCGAGTTGTTGGAGAAGGGATTGGGAGCGTTGCCAGTAGTCGGTCCAAGCGGGGCGGACCTCGTCGGGCAGCGCGGAGATGCGATCGGCCGTGAGCGGGGTGAAGGCGTTTTCCGGCCAGGAGCGCGGAGGCGGGGCGGCGGTGACGAGCGCGCAAAGCGTGGTGGCGAGCAGGACGGAAAGAAAACGGCCGAGCATGGGGGTGAGTGGATTGACGAGGAAGACGGCGAAACAGTTTCCGGCGGTCGACGATGAGACCGAGTTCAGGCGATCAGTCTAAGATTGGAACGGAAGTGGGGTCTGCTTTCGCGCGCGAATGAAGGAGGGTGGGCTTTATCATGAGCAGGACACCTCTTGTTTCTCACATTTATACCGCGGATCCTTCGGCGCACGTGTTCAATGGGCGCGTTTACATCTATCCGTCGCATGATCTCGACATCGATGTGCCGGAGAACGATCTCGGCGATCAGTATGCGATGACGGATTATCACGTCCTGTCTCAGGATCATCCGGAGGCGCCGGCGACGGATCACGGCGAGGCGCTGCATGTGAAAGATGTGCCGTGGGCCTTGAAGCAGATGTGGGCGCCGGATGCGGCGTATCGAGATGGCAAATACTACCTGTATTTCCCGGCGAAGGACAAAGATGAGATTTTCCGCATGGGAGTGGCGGTGGGCGATCGGCCGGAAGGACCGTTCAAGGCGGAGCCGGAGCCGATCAAAGGCAGTTTCAGCATCGATCCCTGCGTGTTTCGCGATGACGACGGCGAGCATTACATGGCGTTTGGCGGCATCTGGGGCGGGCAGTTGCAGCGCTGGGCGACGGGAGCGTATGTGGCGGACGGCAAAGAGCCGGAAGGCGATGCGCCGGCGCTGTATCCGAAGATGGCGAAGCTCACGACCGACATGCTGCAATTTGCGGAGGAGCCGCGCGATCTGGTGATCAACGATGCGCAAGGCGAGCCGTTGAAAGCGAAAGATACGGAGCGGCGGTATTTCGAAGGACCGTGGCTGCACAAACGCGGCGACACCTATTATCTGTCGTATTCCACGGGAGACACGCACCTGCTGGTTTATGCGACGAGCAAGAGCTTGCGCGGGCCGTTCACCTTCCGTGGGCAGCTCATGACGCCGCCCTTGGGATGGACGACGCATCACTCGATCATCGAGCACAACGGACGCTGGTGGCTTTATTACCACGATGCGACGTTGTCGGGCGGGGTTTCATCGAAGCGCTGCGTGAAAGTGCAGGAGCTCTTTTACGAAGCGGATGGCTCGATTCGGCTGATGCAACCCTGAGGCGCCAGGAGAAAGGCTGGTGAAATGCCGGCCTTGAGCCCCGGCCGGACGGTTGCGTCTTTACGCCGATAAACCGGTCGGTCGGGATGGAAGGTTCATGCCTCATCGGATTCTCTCCGTCGTTGCTCCTTCGATACGCGGCCGGCTGACCGTCTTGATCATGGCGATCTTGCTGCCGGCTGCGTTGCTGACGGCGTGGTTGATCTGGCAGGTGTTTCACAACGAACGGCGCGCGCGTGAGCGGCATTTGGCGGACACGGCGGAAGCGTTTTGTGCGCTCATCGACGTGGAGCTGCGGGAGCGCGTGGCGGTGCTGCAGGGGCTGGCTTCGTCTTCGGCGTTGGGGCCGGGCGATTGGCGGGAGTTTCGTTTCCGGGCGGAGCGGGCGCTCGAAGGGCGATCGGACTGGGTGATACTGTCGGACGCCGATCATCGTCAGCTGGTCAACACGAGTCTGCCGGAGGATGCGGCGTTGCCGATGATGACGCACGTGGCGGAGGCAGACGAGTGGTTCGGCAAACGCCGGATCTATGTTTCGAATCTGGTGCGCTCGGATGCGACGAAGCGGCTCATTTTGCATGTGTCGAAGCGCGTGGAACTCGGGGGTAAGCCGGCGATGTTGACGCTGGCGATGTTGCCCGAGGATTTTACGCGGCCCGTGTTGTCGCATCAGATCTCCGCGGGCTGGGTGATCACGGTGCTGGATCGGGAGAAGACGGTGGCGGCGCGGAGCCGGAGCCCGGAGCAATTCGTGGGTGTCAAACCCACGCGTTATATTCAGGAAGCGATGGAACTCGGGTCGTCGGGTGTCGTGGAATCGGTGACGCTTGAAGGCGTGAAAAGTCTGGCGGCGTTTCATCGGTCGGAGGAGAGCGGATGGACGGTGGTGGTGGGCTCGCCGCGGGCGGAGTTGCTAGCTCCGGCGCGACGGGCGATGTGGCTCGCGTTGCTGGCGGCGGCGGTGGTGTGCGCGGTGGCGATTCCGACGGCGTTGTGGTTGCGGCGGACGACGGTGACGGCGGTGCAAACGCTGGTCGCGGACACGGAGGCACTGGCGCACGGGCGGCCGGTGGCGAAGCGGCGGACGGGAATTCAAGAAGGAGACGAAGTTTCGGCGGCGTTGGCGGCGACCTCGGAGGAATTGGCGGCGCGGCAGGCGGCGTTGGCGAAGGCGCGCGATGAGGCGCTGGCAGCGTCGCGGGCGAAGGACGAATTTTTGGCGGCACTCTCGCACGAACTGCGGACGCCGCTGAATCCGGTGCTGTTGTTGGCGAGTGAAGCGGCGCGCGATGAAGGTTATCCGCCGGCGGTGCGGGAGATCTTCTCGATGATCGAGCGGAACGTGATGACGGAAACGAGATTGATCGACGACCTGCTGGATGTGACGCGGATCGCGGCGGGCAAGATCTCGTTGCGCTTGGAATGGGTGGAGGTGGATCGCGTGGTGCAGGACGCGTGGGAATCGTTGCGCGCGCGAGCGGAGCAGAAGCGGCTGGACGTGCGGATGAGGCTCGGTGCGGCGGGTGTGACCGTGCGAGGCGACGCGGTGCGATTGTTGCAGGTGTTTGCGAACGTCTTGGGCAATGCGGTGAAGTTCACGCCCGAAGGCGGGATCGTGATGGTGACCACGCGCGTCGATGCGGGTGCGCGGCGGGTGAAAATCGAGATCGCGGACAGCGGGATAGGCATGAACGCGGAGGAGATCGCGCGTGTGTTCGAGCGGTTCGTGCAAGGCGAACATGCGAGCCATGGACGCGGATCGCGTTATGGCGGCTTGGGGCTGGGGCTTTCGATTTCGCGCGCGCTTGTCGAGATGCACGGCGGGCAGATCGATGCGACGAGCGCGGGGGCCGGGCGCGGGTCGACGTTCACAATTTCGCTGCCGATGGAAGCGGCCGGTTGAGCCGGAGCCAAAGCGGCGGCTAGTCGGCGTCGGACGTCGAGGGTGTCAGTTTTTCGGATACATCCGCCGCCAGCCTGATGAATTCGTAGCGGTGGGGGATTGGTTGGTTGGCCGGCCGAAGAAGATCGGTGAGTCGGGCAAGCTCGGAGCTCAGGGTTTCGGCCGCATGGCGAAGGATGCGGTAGTCGGCGAAGAGGGACTCGAAATACTGGGCTTGCGAACCTTGGAGGCCGGAGACGCGGTCGGCGAAGAAGGTTTCGATGGCGGCGTCGTCGTCAGGATCGAGACGGGCGTTTTCGAGGAGGGCGCGGACGTGGGCGAGACGGCGGACCTGGATTTCGATCTGGCGGCGCTCTTCGAGGATTTTGAGCAGCGCATGGGCTTGGCGCGATTGCGGCGTGTGGGTGAGAGGAGCGAGGTTGACGCCTTCGCGCAAATCGTCGGCGGAGAAGTCGGCGATGGTTTCTCCGTCGATCAGAAGGCGGTAAGTCGAGTCGTCGGATTCGTCGAAGGAGACGGTGAGCGACTGGCGGTTGAGCTGCTCGTGAACCGGAAACCAGGCGAGCGCGATGCGGGCGGGCGGATCGATCGGAAACGGGAGCGCGAATTCCTCGCACGTGAAGGAAAGACGATCGTCGGTGGCGGCGACCTGGGTGATGCGGCCGTTGAGGGCGCGGGTGATTTTGCCGGTGGCAGGATCGAGGGCGAAATCGGAGACGGTGGTGGGAACGTTTTGGGCGAGGAGAAAATGACAGGCGATGAGAAGGTGGCCTGCGGCTTCGGGGTGGATGCGATCGGGGCCGATCACGGTGGTGGTGGGCGAGGAGGCCTGGACGTCGGCGCTGAGCGCGGTGAGCGGAGCGTGGAGGTCGATGAGATGACCGCGATGTTTGCGGGCGAGCCGGGCGAGGATCGGGCGCATGCGGGCGAGGGCGCGGTTGATGCCGGGGAAGCTCGGCGCTTCGAGCTCGGCGGTTTCGTCGTAGGGCGATGGGGTGACGAAGAGAAGCGACGGCGGGGCGGGGTGGGCGGCGAGTTGCGTGGAGAGAAAATCGAGGTTCCACTCGAAGTTATCGAGCGCTCGCGCGCGCCGGTCGGGGAGGTCGGGAGCGGTGTTGGCGGGATCGTAGAAGTGGCGGCCGACGTCGTTCATGCCGAACATGAACGAGATCGTGGTGGGGGAGTGGGCGAGGACATCCCAGGCGATCCGGCGGCGGGCGTCGCCCACGGTTTCGCCGGGAATGCCGGTATTCACGAAGTGGATGCGGCGATCGGGAAAGCGGGTGAGATAAAAGGCGTTGAGGTAAGCGATGAAGCGGCCGTCTTCGGTGATGCTGTCGCCGAGAAAGCAGACGATGTCGCCATCGCGGAACGGCTCCGGGTTGAGATCGTGGGCGAGTGAGATGTAGCCCTGGCGATCGAGCCAGGCGGCGAGGCTTGCGCCGAGGAGAACGGCGGCGAGTAACAGGGCGGGCGAGGTGAGGCGGCGGAGAAGCGTGGAAGGACGACGGGACACGAAGCGGAGATGCGTGGAGGACGCGCGAAGCGCGCGCCAGGATGGACCGCGGAAGTGGCGGAGAGTGCGCGGCGAGTTTTTGCGAGCGGTGAAGCGTTCGCGGAATGCGCGGTGAGGGCACCGCGCCTCCAGGAGAGCGGCGGGCTACGGCAGCGCCGGGATCATTCCCACTCGACGTGACCGAAGACGGTGAGCCGGCGGCGGGGGACGATGCGATGACCGAACGCGGGAGACTGACGGGCTGCTTTCAGCTCGCGCATGGTGCGTTCGAAGAAGAACTCGCGTTCGCCGAAGGCGGGCCGGAGCTGGTCGAGCCAGGTGGCTTTCTCGTCGAACTTGGCGAAGAACGGCCGGCGGACCCAATCGGGCTCGCGGGCCTGGACGAAATGGAGGGAGAAGACTTTTTCGCCCATGATTTCGGTGATGCCGTCGACGATGACCTTGCCGGGTGTGGCGGACATCGATGGGCCGCGCACGGTGCGTTCGAGGCCGGAGACGCGGCGGTAGGCTTTCTGGAAGATTTCGTAGCAGCGGGCGAGCGGGACCTCGAAGTAGCCCTTCGGGCCGGTGTCGCGCTCGACGAACATGTAATAAGGAACGGCGCCGAGGCGGACTTGAAGGCGCCAGAGATCGGCCCAGGTGTCGGCGTCGTCGTTGACATGGCGAATGAGCGGAGCCTGGCAGCGGACGACGGCGCCGGTGCCCTTGATGCGGCGGAGGGCGGCTTGCGCGGCGGGGGTTTGGAGTTCGCGCGGGTGGCTGTAGTGCGCCATGAGGGCGAGGTGGCGGCCGGCGGACTGGACTTTTTCGAAGAGCTCGAGGAGCTCGTCGGAGTCGCTGTCGTTGACAAAGCGATACGGCCACCAGGCGACGGATTTGGTGCCGATGCGGATGGTGGTGATGTGATCGAGCTCGGGGGTGAGGAGCGGTTCGATATAGCGGCGCAGGACAGCGGTGCGCATCACGAGCGGGTCGCCGCCGGTGATGAGGACGTTGGAGATTTCGGGGTGTTCCTTGAGGTAGGAGACGAGGGACTGGGCTTGTTGGCTGGCGAATTTGAGTTCGTCGAGACCGACGAATTGCGGCCAGCGGAAGCAGTAGCTGCAGTAGGTGTGGCAGGTTTGGCCGGGGCTGGGGAAGAAGAGGACGGTGTCGCGGTATTTGTGCTGCATGCCCGGCAGCGGTTGGCCGTCGAGGTAGGGAACGTTGAGTTCCATCTGGCCCGCCGGGTGCGGATTCAAGTGGCGCTGAATTTGGCGGGCGGCGCGATCGATCGTGGCGGGCTCGGCCTCGTCGGCGATCAGGCGCATGAGCCGATCGAGATCGGCGGGAGCGAGCATGCCCGGTTGTGGAAAGGTGAGTTGGAAAATGGGATCGTTGGGGATGTCGTCCCAATCGATGAGCTCCTCGGTGACGTAGTGGTTGACGCGGAACGGCAGCACGGCGGCGACGGCGCGCATGGCGAGCAGGTGGTCGCGCGGGAGGCTTTGAAGCTGGGGAATTCGCGGAAGGTCGTGACGTTGATAGACGCGAAAGGTGCGAGGCTGAAGACGGGCGTGGGCAATCATTTTGGCTGGATTCCGGGTTGACGGTTATTGCTGGGGACAAGCCGCGCGCACGGAGCGGCTGTCGAGAAACCAGAGCGCGCGGCGGAATGACGCTGGATGCGGACAACGCGCGTCGCGGGCTGGTGAGAGGGTTTATTTCGACGGGCGATTTGCTGTCCGTCGAGCGCAACCGTTCGGAAATCGGAAAAAATTTCGGGCGTCCGGGCGGAGGGAAAAGGCGCAAAAAAAGCCCGCCGAAAAGGGCGGGCTGAATCTGACAAAATCTTCAGCTGATTAGCTGAGCCAGAAGCTGAAGTAGAGGTAGATGCCGAGGACCATGCCGAGGACGACGATCGTGCCGAGGATGTCGGCCAAGCCGATGCTGCGGCGGGTTTCGTCGTGTTGTTCCTTGGTGATTGCGCTGTAGGTGAGTCCGGCGACCTGCGCAGCGGTGGGAGCGGGTGCGGTGAGCGAGGCGACGATGACGACGATGACGCTCACGAGGAAGAGCATGCCGGAGTAGTAGAGGAAGTTGATGGTGCCGAAAGCGTAGAGCACACCGGATTCGCCGAGTGCGCCGGAACCGGCGGCGGCTTGGAGGCCGAGCTTCAAGAGACCGAGGGCGAAGCCGATGACGAGACCGGCGAAGGCGCCGCGGGCGTTGATGCGCTTGTTGAAAAGGCCGAGGAGGAAGACGGCGGTGATCGGCGGAGCGAGGTAGCCTTGGACGGCTTGGAGGTATTCGTAGAGGCCGCCTTTGGAGATGAGCGGCATGACCGGAATCCAGAGGATGCCGAGGACCACCACGACGCCCGTGGCGATGCGGCCGACTTTGACGAGTTCGCGATCGGGGCGGCCCGGGCGAAGTTTGCCGTAGATATCGACGGTGAAGAGTGTGGCGCAGGAATTGAACAGCGACGCGAGCGAGCTCATGAGCGCGGAGATCAGCCCGGCGACGACGATACCGCGGAGACCGGCGGGAAGGAGCGTGGCGACCATGGTGGGAAACACGGCGTCGCCGCGGAGGGAGCCGTCGGCATTGGTGGCGAGCGGCAGCATGCCCTTTTGATAGAGCGCGTAGCCGATCATGCCGGGAACGAGGAAGAGGAAGACTGGGAGAACCTTGAGGAAGCCGCCGAAGATGGCGCCGCGGCGGGCTTGTTGGAGGTTACGTGCGGCGAGGGTGCGTTGAACGATGTATTGATCGGTGCACCAATACCAGATGCCGATGATCGGGGAGGCGATCATGACGCCGAGCCAGGGGAAATCGGGATCGGACAACGGTCGCCAGAGAGCAAACTGCGAGGGGTTTTCGCCGAGGATGGCTTTGAGTTCGCCCCAACCGCCGAGCTTGCCGAGAGCGAAGAGGGTAATGAACACCGAGCCGGCGAGGAGGAGAATGGTTTGGGCGACCTCGGTGTAAACGACGGCGCGAAGACCGCCGAAGATCGTGTAGATGCCGGTGAGGACGACCGTGGTGATCGCGCCGACCCAGAACGCGTTTTCGGGTGACCCGAAGGTGTCGGGGAGCAGCGCTTGGAAGACGACGGCGCCGGCGTAAACGGTGACGGAGACCTTGGTGAAAACGTAGGCGATGAGCGATACGATCGAGAGGGCCCAGCGCGTGCGGGAGTTGAAGCGACGCTCGAGGAATTCGGGCATCGTGAAGACGCCGGAACGATAGTAGAACGGGACGAAGACCCAGCCGAGCAGGAGCATGATCCACGCGTGGAGTTCCCAGTGGGCCATGGCCATGCCGCTGGTGGCGCCGTTGCCGGCGAGACCGACGATGTGTTCGGAGCCGATGTTGGAGGCGAGGAGCGAACAACCGACGACGAACCAGCCGATTTCGCGGCCGGCGAGGAAGTAGTCGGTGGACGTGGCCTGTTTGCGCGAGGACCAATAGACGATGCCGACGAGCAGCAGGAAGTAGGAGGCGACGATAATCCAGTCGAGGGTAGCCATATAGATTGGGGTGGCGGAAAGGGCGGGACGTTGAGCGGACGTCGGGAGGATTGCGAGCGCGCATCCGGTCTCACAATGGGAGCGTCACGGAACCGTTCGGTCGGGCCGGCGCGGGTGGGGCGGGGAGCTTGAAGAAACACGGATGCCGAAGGCGAACTGCGCAAGGTGTTGGGTGTCGATGCGCGATCCGGTTTCGAGCGATCAACCCCAAAGTTCGTCAACCCGAGGAGTCGTCATGAGCGTTCGAGTCAAAGTCGTTTTCTACAGCCTTTACGGGCACATTTACAAAATGGCGCAGGCGATTGCGGAAGGAGTGCGCGAGGTGGAAGGCGCGGAAGTGGAATTATTGCAGGTGCGCGAAACGCTGCCGGATGACGTCATCGCCAAGATGGGCGCGACCGAAGCGAAGAAGGCGATGGCGAGCGTGCCGATTGCGGATCCGAAGACGCTGGGCGAGGCGGATGCGGTGATCTTTGGCACGGGGACGCGTTACGGCAGTGCGACAGCGCAGATGCAGGCGTTCTTCGATGCGACGGGCGGGTTGTGGAGCAGCGGCGCGCTGGTGGGAAAAGCGGGAAGCTTGTTTACATCGAGCGGGACGCAGCACGGCGGACAGGAGACGACGCTGCTGAGCATGATGACGTTTTTGTTGCATCAAGGCATGGTGGTCGTGGGGGTGCCGTATGCGGAGAAAGGGCTTTCGTATATGGACGAACTCTCCGGCGGAACGCCGTATGGCGCGTCGACGATCACGGGAGGCGACGGTGCGCGAATGCCGTCGGAGAACGAATTGAAAGTGGCGCGCTATCAGGGGCGCCACGTCGCGGAGATCGCCGCGAAGCTGGCGCGAAGGTAGAAGAAAACGCGAAGCCCGGGCGACGCGGGAGGCTGTTTCCGCTGCCGGTTTTAGGCGGCGCGGAAAGGCGCGGACGAGTCTGACGGCGGTGGAGTTCCGGCGAGCCAGCGGCGGAAGGATTTGATTTCGGAGAGCGTGCCGGCGACGAGAACGTTGTCGCCGGCGTGCAGGCGTTCGAGGCCGGAGGGGGCGATGATCTTTTCGCCATTGCGCTCGATGCCGACGACGCGGGTGCCGGTGAGCTGGGCGAGCTTGAGCTCGGCGAGGGTTTGGCCGGCGTGCGGGCCGTCGGGGATGACGAAGGTTTCGAGAATCGAGCCACGGAACTCGTCGGCCTGGTTCGCCTGCCGGGTTGGAGTATCCAGAAGGTGATTACAGGCGGCGGCGATTTGCTCGGTCTTGCCCATCAAGAGAAGTTTGTCGCCGGGATAGACGCGGAGGTCGGGACGGATCGCGGTGATGACGTGGCCGTTTCTTTCGAGCTCGAGAACGGCGCAGCCGAAGCGCGAGGGAATGGCGAGGTCGAGCAGCGTGGTGCCGGCGTAGGCGGCGTTGTCGGGGATGACGCATTCGGTGAGGCGAACGTCCCATTGCTCGAGGTCCTGCTGGCGCTTGCCGCGCGCGGCGTCGGCGGCGGCGGCGCCGGGACCGCGCGGATCCTCGGCCAGAACCTCGCGCATGGTCGTCTGCCACTCGCTGTGCCAGTAGATGAGTTTGCGGGAGAAAATCGCGACGACGACTGCGGCGGCGATCGCGATCACGCCCCAGCCCCAGAGGCCGAGCTGATCGAAAGGCACGAGCGCGTAGATCCAGATGCCGAGGCCGATCGACATGAGGCCGATGAGGGCGTTGCGCACCACGGCGGCGGGCAGGAGGCGCGAGGAGCCGGCGACGCTCTCGGCGACGATCATCGCGATCGCGGCGAGATTTCGCCAGATGGCGACGATCGGGATGAGCACGATGATGGCGATGATGCTCCAGAAAATCCAACCCGAGACCTCGCGTTCGAGTCCGGCGGCGCCGCTGTAGTCGTCGAGGAAATCGAGGAGTTGAGGTGAGAACACCATGACGCCCGTGACGAACAGCACTTCCACGCCGGTTTGTGCGAGGCGACCGCGGACGAGTTTCCACGCGATGGAGTGGGTGGGTTGGGACTGCACCTGCTGGATCCAGTTGTGATAGGCATCGAACGTCCGCTGCATCCAGCGCGGCTCGACTCGCTCGCCGAAGCGAAGGATGGCGTCCGCGTGACGGTTGATCAGTGGCATGAGCAGAACCGTGAGGATCGAGGCGCCGACCGCGACCGGGTAGTAACTGGCGGGGAGCACGGCGGTGGAGACGCCGAGCTGGGCGATGATGAAGGAAAATTCGCCGAGCGGCGTGAGCAGCAACCCGGCGCGGCGAGCTTCGCGGGGGCGGGCGCCGCAGATGATCAAGGCGGCGCCGGTGGCGATCGGGCGGAAGATCATCACGAATGCGACCAAGCCGACCACCATGGGCCAGACCGGGAGCACGAGCTTCAGCTCGATCATCATGCCGATCGCGACGAAGAACACGCTGCTGAAGAGATCGCGCATGCCGGTGAAGGATTTTTCCACCGAAGCGTATTGAGGAATCTCGGCGACGATCGCGCCGAGCAGGAAGGCGCCGAGCGCGAGCGAGTAGCCGGCTTTTACGGCGATGAGGGAGAGGAGAAACAAAACTCCCGCGACGATGATCGTCTGGAGTTCGGGGTCGGCGCGTGCTTCGAGCCGGCGCAGGAGACGCGGCACCATCAGCAAACCGGCGCTCACCAGGAGAACGACGAACGCGCTCATGCCGGCGACGACGCGACTGACCCCGGCGTCTTCGCCCGTGCCGGTCTGCGAACCGAGGATGGTCAACATCACGACGGCCACGATGTCCTCCAGGACGGTGATACTGAGTGCGACCTGGGCGAAACGCTCGTGCGTGAGTTTGAGCTCGCCGACGACCTTCGCGATCACGGCGGAGCTGGAAACCATGAACATGGCGGCCATGAACGTGGCTTGAAGGGGAGACCAGCCGATGGCTTTGCTGAGCGCCTGGGTGAGCACGAGCATGAACACGGCGCCCACGCCGGTGGCGGCGAGGGTGGGCGCTCCGATCCGGCCCATTTTGCTGATGCTCAAGCCCAGACCGATGCCGAACATCAGGAAGACGAGACCGACTTGGGAAAGCGTTTGGATGCGATCGACGTCGCGAAGAAACGAAAACGGAAGATTGTAGGGACCGATCAGCGTGCCGGCGACCAGGTAGCCGACGATGACGGATAAGCCGAGTCGGCGGCAGATAGCGCCAGCGATGCCTGCGGCGAGCAGGACGATTGCAAGGTCTTGAATCAGGCCGATTCCATCCATGAGTGGTGTTGCCGCGAGGGCGACGGCAGCCGCGGCGCCGTTACCATTTGATGCGTTTCAACCGTGTCGAGCTTGCATCAAGGATTTGGCGCAGATTCGCGCGGCCGCGCCGGCCCGGTGGAACCGGATGAAAGTGTCATACATTAGATGACACTTTCGTGGGATCGGGAGTGAACGCATTCGGGGGAAACTGAGGTTCGCGGCGAGGGAGGTGTCATATAATGTATGACACTTTGCTGTGCGCAGAGAGAGGGTGTTTGCGGGTGGGGAGGACGAAAAAGAGGCCGCCGCGGTGAGGCGGCGGCCGGGGGGGGGGGCGGGTTTTGGCGGTGTTGTTTACTCGAGGGGCACTTCGCGAGGATCACTTCAGGAGCAGGGCGCCGAATTGCGACGGGTCTTGATAGGCGTTGCCGGAAACATCGTTCCAGGTTGCGACGCTGGTGCGGGTGCCGTCGCCGGGTCCGTCGTCGTTGACTTGGAAGTCGAAGCCCAGGATCGATCCCCGCTTTGTCTCCGCGGAATCGATACGGATGGCGGCTTCGACAACATAGCCGCCGGTGACGCGGCGCGTGGCGCTGGCGAGGTCGGTGGCGGAGGTGGTGCTGCCGACGGAGACCTCGTTGTCGAAGTTCACGCGATACTGCGAATCGTCGCTTTGGTAGGTGGTGGTTTGGGCGTTGTTGGGATCGACGAAGATTTCGACCGAGTCTTCTTCCCACGGGTTTGGACTGGCTTTGCTCAGCGCCGGGTCGGTGACCGTGGCATAGATGTAGAGGTAACCGGCGTCCCAGAGAAGTTTCACTTTGGCGGTTGCGCCCTGAGTGCCGAACGCGAATCGCCGGGTGGCGATCTCGGTGGCGTTTTTCCAGAGTTTGTCCGGCTGGCCATCGATCGTGGGGCGGCCGCGACCGACCTGCACGACGAGTTTCTCGGGGTGCAAGTGGAGCGTGCCGAAGGCGGTTTCGTCGGTGTGCTGTTGGTGGCGGGTGTCGCTCCACGATTGTTGGCGACCGGTGGCGCCGTCGGTGACGCGAAGGTCGAAGAGCACTTCGTCGCCGGTGCTGAGCGCCGGGGAAATCGGAATGCTGGCGATGACTGCGTAGCCTTTGGCCGTGGGCAGCGTGAGGGCCTCGGCGCCGTTGGTGCGTTGGAGGCCAAGCTTCGAGAAGGAGAAGCGCTGGCCGTTCGCGAGGAAGATTTCGACGGAGTCGTTGCGCAGCCGGGTGGAGTCGGTGACCTCGACGAGCACGTAGAGATCACGAGCGCTCCAGAGGGCGCGGAACTGGCCCCACGATGCGGAACCGTCGCCGGGATTGAGCGGGGTGGGAGCGATGGCGGCCCAGGCTTCGAGGTTGTTGACGATGCCTCGCGGCGGACGCTGCGTGATGTTGAGCGACTGGGGCAGCACGGGGAGTTGCGAAGGATCGACGACGCCCCAGTAGGCGGGCTTGGCCTGGAGGCGTTCGTCGAAGAGCAGCGGTTTGTCGTCGCGCGCGATCGGGAAGGTTTTCAGCCACGTGTTGTCGTCGGCCAGGCCCCAGAGCGTGACGGAGCTGATCTGGCTGCTCTTGGCGCGAAACAGGTTGAACAGGTCGCGGTAGCGGTAGCCCTGAAGGACGAGCGTTTCCTCGCTGACCGGCGAGGTGTCGTTGTCGTTTGAATACGCGCTGACATCGAGCTCGGTGATTTGGTTGTCGAGACCGAGCGCGGTGAACGTGTCGAGGCTCGTGGCGATTTCGGTGAGCGACGGCCAGCCGATGCGGATGTGGGTCTGGTGGCCGACGCCGTCGACGCGGACGTTGCGTTGGAGGAGGCCGGTGACGACGTTCTTGAGCGCGGCGAGTTTGGCGGGCTCGTGCGTGTTGTAGTCGTTGATGAAGAGGCTGCCGGCGCCGTGCAGGATTTCGTCGGCGAATTGGAAGGCGAGATCGATGAACTCGGGCCCGACGATTTGCAGCCATGGACTGTTGCGCAGGCCGTTGGGGCCGGAGACGTCGATGACCTCGTTGGCGACGTCCCAGTCGTTCACGACATCGGCGTAACGGGCGACGACGGCGTGGATGTGAGTGCGCATGCGCTGGATGAGCAGATCGCGATGCGCGGGGTTGCCTGGTTGCAGTGGATTGCCGGCGGCATCGCGGAAAACCCAGGCGGGCGTTTGGTTGTGCCAGATGAGCGTGTGGCCGCGCATCTTCAGGCCGTGCGTGCGGGCGAAGTTGGCGATGGCGTCGGCGGGTCCCCAGTTGAAAGTGCCTTCGACCGGCTGGAGTGAGGACCATTTCATCTCGTTGCCGGCGACGATCGTGTTGAAGTGCAACAGGAGGAGTTCGGCGTGGACGCCATTGAGTTCGGCCGCGGAGACGGCGGCGCCGACGTCGAAGTAAGGCGCGAGCACCTCGTGGACGGACGGGAGATCCTGGATCTCAGGCGGCTCGATGAAATCGAGGATGAAGTCGTCGATGTAGAACGAAGGCGTGCCCTCCGCGGTTTCGACGTAGAGTTGGAGCTGGGTGGCATCGAGGCCGAACGTGTAGAGCGTCGATAAATCCACCCACGCGGCATCGGTCACGGTCGTGTTGCCGATGACGGTGTGGAACGTGGTGCTGCCGTTGAAGCCGGCTTGCAGGCTGACGCGGAAACGCGTGGAGGGTTCGCCGGGCGCGAGACGGACGCGAACGCCGATGGCGTATTGGTATCCCTTGGACAACTTGCCGAGCACGTCGATGGCGGGGCCCTGCCAGCTGGCGGTTCGCCCGGTGACTTTGAGGCTGTGGCTGCCGTTCGCGGCGACTTCGGTGGTCGGCGTGAGCGTGACGGCGCCGCGCGGCGTCCAACCCTCGGCGGTGCCGGTTTCGAAATCGGTGGCGAGTCCGGACGGGTCGGGCGGCGGCGGTTCGACGTCGCCGGGGCCGACGATGGTGAAGTCGTCGAGATAATAGGCGGCGGTCGCGTGGTCGCTTTCGAGGTAGAGCGTGAGGTTGTCGTTTGTGGCGGACGTGAAACTGAACGTTCCTTGGAGCTGCACCCACGCGCCATCGGTGACGGCGACGGGATTGTTGATTTGCACGTAGCTGTTGGAGGCGGCGCCGGTGGCGCGCATTTCGACGGTGAACTTCAGATTGCTCGCGGGCTGACCGGCGGGGAGGCGGACCCAGCCGGAAATGGTGTAGGTGGTGTTGGCGGTGAGCAGTGGGCGAAGGTCAAGGGCGGGGCCGTTCCAAGAGGCGGTGCGGCCGGTGGTTTTCAGGCTGCTTGCACCGGTGCGAGCAGCCTCGGTGGTGCTGGAGACGGTGACGGAACCTCGTGGCGCCCAACCCTGCGTGGCACCGGCTTCGAAATCGTTGGACACGATTTCGGCGGCGGTCGACGCGGAGCAGACGATGAGGGCGGCGACGAGGCCGCTCATTGGGCGGGGGGCGCGGAAGAGCGCGGCGTGGGAGCGAGCGGCTCGGGTGCGGCCGAAGACGGCGGCGAACAGAGGAATCATGGCGGGGTGTTTTTGGGATGACGGAGAGACGACCGCCGGAGGGAAATTGCGGGGTGGAGGCAGGGCGGCGGCCGTGGGCGACGAAAAGGGCGGCGGCACGGTTCTGCGGAAAAACTCTCCAGCAAATGGACGCGGATGCTAATTTTAGAATCTGCTCGCGGAGAGCGGCGCAGGCATTGAGCGAGCGTGAGTTGTGCGGAGATCGGAGAATTCCCGAACCTCGCTGCGTTGGGGAGAGAAGCTTTGGCGGGTGGTCTTGTTTCGCGCCGCGTCGCGGAGGCAGATCGGAATCGGCTGCTTCGTTGAAGCGGCTTTCAGGGACGGGCGAAACTATCGCCGTGGCTTGACAGAATCAATGCGCGGTCAATTGGTGTGCGTGCGCCGCATGAAAACCGTCATCAACACTTCGCGTTTGTTTGGAGTCTTGATGCCTGCGGTCTGTCCTAAACGGACGGAGCCCGCCGACTAAGAGCGACCCCACGGGGCGCCGAAGTCCCCGAGCTCCGTCAGTCCTAACGCAGACGAAGTCTGCTTGCGCGCCATGTCCTGCAAAGGCGCTTAACCTCGAACGCCGCGCAGCGGTGAACCTCAACCCCAGAGATAAAACGACATGAAATCCCTCATCACCCTTGATCCTCCTCACAGTGCAAACGTCCGCGCCATTCTGGCGAAGGATGGATATGCGTGTTCGATTGTGTCGCTCGAGGCCGGTGAGCAACTCGCGATCGGGCGTTCCCCGCGTGGCGAGGAACATCTGCTCTTCGTGCTGGACGGGCGTCTCACGGTGCGTGCTGACGAACTGAATACGCTGTTGGGCAAAAACGAAGCTCACGTTTTGCCGAAGGATCTCGATTGCACGATCGAGGCCGCGGAAGAGCGGCCGGCGAAATTCCTGCGAATCGATGTGCCGCCGCGGCAAGTCGTGGACGCCCCCCTTTACACGCTGGAGGCGGAGCGCGGTTAACGCCGCGCTTCAATTCCGGCACCTGCCCAGCCACCCCTACAACCAGCTCGACGATCAATCCATACCTCCATGAACGAACGACCCATTTACATCGCGAACGACGATCATACCAAGCTTCGCCTGCTGCTCGATTCGCTTGGCGCATCGAGCCGCAGTCCGGCGGTGCAGAAACTCCGGGGCGAGCTTGACCGTGCGGTCGTGCTCGATGCCAACGCGGTGCCGCCGAACGTGGTGACGCTGAACGCAAAGTTCGAGATCGAAGACCTGTCCACGGGTGAGATCGACGCTTACACGCTGGTGTTTCCCGATCGGGCGAACGTCGATCAGCAGATGCTTTCGGTGCTCGCGCCGATCGGCACGGCGGTTCTCGGCTATCGTGAAGGCGATGAAGTCGAGTGGACGACTCCCGGCGGCGTGCGGCGCTTTCGCATTCGGAAAGTGACGCGGCCGGAAGTCGCGGTGGCGCGATAGGATTTCGCGGGCGAAGAGCGCCCGCTGTTGGAACATTATCGTGAGCGGCACGGTCGTCCGGGCCGCTCCTGTGCGCCTGCGCAGGCGCAAGACCAAACCCCGGCGCTTCCTCGCGCCAACGCATCCCCAAAAATGATACACAAACGGAATTTGGGCCGGACCGGATTGCGCGTCTCGGAACTTTGTCTCGGCACCTTGAACTTCGGCTGGAAGACGGACGACGCATCATCGCTGGCCATCCTCGACGCGTTTCACGCGGCGGGCGGGACTTTCCTGCAGGCGACCGCGATTTCGCCGTCGTTCGGCCTTCCGTCGGTCTCGACCGGCTACTCGGAAGAGGTGATCGGAAAGTGGTGGACCTCTCGTGGCGTGGAGCGTCGTGACCTGGTGCTTGCGACCCGGATCGACGTGCGGCGCACGCACGCGCCGGGCGAGAAGCTGGCGGACGTCGTTTGTGCGCGGGTGCGCGAATCGATGCAGCGCCTGCAGACGGATTATCTGGATTTGTTGGTGCTGGAGTGGAGCGAGGACCTGCTGCCGATGGGCGAGTTTCTGGAGGCGTTTGGCGCGGTGGTGCGTTCCTGTCATGTGCGTTATCTCGCGACGGCGAATTTCCCGGCGTGGCGGGTGATGGACTGCGTGTCGCGGGCGTTTCAGCGGAACGCGTGTCGGATGGAGGCGCTGCAGGCGGAATATTCGTTGATGACGCGGGCGCGGTTCGAGCCCGAGGTGATGCGGCTGTGCGAGGAGCTCAAGCTCGGCTTCCTGGCGACGCTGCCGCTGGCGGGCGGATTTCTGACGCGACGCGCGCCGGGCCTGTTCGGTTCGTTGGGCGGACGCGAGTGGGTGCCGCAGCGTTTCGACTCATCGTATGGAGACGCGGCGCTGGGGGCGATCGAGTCGGTGGCGGCGCGGCATGAAGCGACGCCCGCGCAGGTGGCGCTCGCGTGGGTGTTGTCCAATCCGACCGTCGCATCGGCGGTGATCGGAGTGCGATCGGTGGCGGAGCTGCGTGAGCTGGTGCAAGCCAGCGAGCTGAGACTTGCGGCTGCCGATCTCGACGAACTGGCGCAGGCCACGGCGGCGGAGGCGGTCTTTATTCCGCCCCCTTCGGTCGAGCGAGAGACGAGAATTCCGAGCGCGAGCGGAGTATAAAAGCGAGCGCCGCCGTTGAAGGCGGCGGCGTTTATTCGAGTTGGATGATGCCGCGTTTGACGGCGGTGAGGATGGCTTGCGTGCGATCGCTGACGCGGAGCTTGGCGAGAATGTTGGTGATGTGGATCTTGATGGTGCCCTCGACGACCTGCAGTTCGGCGCCGATCTCCTTGTTGCTGAGACCGCGCGCGACGAGCTGAAGCACTTCGATTTCGCGCGGGGAGAGTTGGGAGAGCACGCGGCCGTTCATGCGCGTCGCGATTTCCGGGGGGAGATATTGTTCGCCCTGGTGGACCTTGCGGATCGCTTCGAGCAGGCGATCGAGCGCCATTTCCTTGACGACGAACCCCGAGGCGCCGGCGCGGAGGGCGCGATACACTTCGTCGCCGCTGGCGTAGTTGCTGAAAACCAGGATGCGGATGTCGCCGAACTCCTGGCGCAAGGCGGTGATGGTTTCGAACCCGCTCATGCCCTGCATGCGAAGATCGAGCACGACGACGTCGGGGTGGTGCTGGCGAAATGCGACGATTGCATCGGCGCCGTTTTCGGCATCGGCCACCACCTCCATGTCGGGCTCGCCGCTGGCGGCGGTCATCAAGCCCATGCGGAGGACGATGTGATCGTCGACGAGAAGGATGCGGATTTTTTCAGGATGCGGTATGGCTTGCATCGGACGCGGGTGGGGGTCGATCGGGTAGCGGCACGACGATGCGGATCGTGGTGCCATGTCCGGGAGAACTGCGAAAGTGGAGATCGCCGGCGATCTTGGTGGCGCGGGTGCGCAGGCCGCGAAGTCCGAAGTGATGAATGCTTTTCGAAAGCACGGCTTCGGGGTCGAAGCCGACGCCGTCGTCGGTGATCGCGAGCGCGACGGCGCCGTGGCGGTATTCGAGCTGGACGGCGATGCGGCGCGGGGCGGCGTGGCGCACGGCGTTGGTGATCGCTTCCTGGGCGATTCGCAGGAGGTGATGTTTAATTGTGGACGGCAGGACGACGGGGGTGCCGGTGACCTCGATGGCGATGGCGGCGGCGCCGGGGTTGAGGAGCGAGGTGAGTTTGCGGAGGGCTTCGCCGAGTTCGGTGTCTTCGAGGAGCGGCGATTCCATATCCCACACGGCGTGCTGCACTTCGTGCCGCGTGAAGGAGACCATGTTGCGGGCGACGTTGAGTCGCGAACGGACGTCGTCGGGCAGGGAAGGAAGTTTCAACGTCGCGTCGAGCTGGAGCATGAGTCCGCTGAGTCCCTGTTGAAGGCTGTCGTGGATTTCGCCGGCGAGCCGGTCGCGCTCCGCGAGAGTGGCGGCGTTGCGGGTCTCGGCATTGAGCTTTTCCATCGTGGTCTTGAGCTGGCTCGTGCGTTCCTGGACGAGTTGCTCGAGGGCGGCGTTGCGATGGCGGGCGCGATTTCCGGACCAGCGCACGATGCCGAACACCGCGGTGAAAAGCGCGAGACTGTAGAGACCGTAGGCGGGCCAGGTGCGGTGCCAGGGCGGAAAAATCTCGAAGTCGAAAGAGGCGGGGATGCTGATCGGTTTTTGATTTTCGACCATGCGGACCTCGATGCGGTAGCGGCCTTCGCGCAGTTCGGGAAAACTCACGAACGAGCCGGAGCCGAGCGGGGACCATTCGCCGGTTTGGTTGAGCCGGAATTCGTAGAGAGGCGAACGCGGCCAGGCGTAGCTCCCGGAGAAAAAGCGGAAGCTGAGGTTGTTCTGGGAGAAGGGCAGGCGGAGCGGCGCGAAACGGGTGTCGGGCCCGAGCAGCTCGCGATTGGTGCGTCCGTCCACGACGGATACAAGGAGGGGCTGACGTGTTTGCCGGGTGGCGATGGCTTGGCGCCGCTCGACGTGATAGAGCGAGCGGCCGGCGGAAAACCATACATCGTTGTCGGGCAGGAGGTGAACGACGGGGAATTGAGCGTTGATGAGATCGAAGGTGGAGCTGTCGATTTCGTAGTCGTCGCCCTGCGGCGTGAACGTGATGACGCCGCGGTTGTGCGTGGCCCAGAGCGTGCCGGATTCGTCTTTTTGCACGCGAATGATCCAGTGGGGCGAGCGCTCGAGGAGCTGGCGAAGATCGGCGGCGTCGACGAACGTCTCGGTGCGGTCGTCGAAGAACGCGCGCGACCCCGGCGGCCCGGAGAGCACGATGGTGTCGTCGATGACGCCGATGTTGACCCAGCGGGGTTCGGTCCACGGGAAGTCTTCGAAGATGCGGAGCTTTAGTGCGCCGTCCTGCAGGGCGAGCCGGGCGATGCGATTGGCACCGAGCTCGATCCAGGCGGAACGACGGGCCTCGTGGACGACGGTGGGAAAACCCACGCCGGCAATGCGCGGCGCGCATTCGGACCATTGGCCGTTGGACCAGCGCAGGACGGCGATTTCCTTTTCGCCGATGGCGAAGCAGAGATCGTCGCCGATCATGGCGAGGTTGGCGACGTCGCTGGTTTGGGCGACGCGGGTGTAAGTGCCGTCGGCGCCGAGGGAGAAGACGCCATTCGAATTGCCGACGAGCATCCGAGACCCTTTGGCCGCGAGGGCCCAGGCGCCCGCGGGGAGGCGATTTTTCACCGGAGCGAAATGGCTGGGGGTGTCGGGTGTCTCGGGCACGGCCTCGAACAACTCGCCGGCCGACGCGACGTAGAGCCGATCGCCGCAGCGAAGAACGGTGGGCCAGGAAAGCGACAGGCCAAGCCGCTGGCCGAATGCGGTGACGGCGCTGTGGTAGAGGACTTTTTCGATGGAGTCCTCGGTGGCGACCCAGAGCACGCCGGGTTCGCGTGTCTCGATATCGGTGATACGCAGGTATTGCGGCGTCGTGAGTGCGGTGCGCAATTCGCCTTCCGGCGTGAAGATGAACAGGCCTTTGCCGTTGATGGCGACGGCGATGCCGCCGTCGACGAGGTGCTCGAGGCCGATGACGCGGCCGGTGAGACGGTGCGATTTCTGGACCGGCCACGGTGTGGCGCGTTGGCCATCGAAAGTGAAGAGCTCGCCGTTGCGGGCGGCGATCAGCACGTGGGTCTCATCGAGCTCGGTGGCGTGATCGACTGCGACGCCGCCGAACGAGGTGCCTTCGATGCGCCGAAGCGTATTGTTCGCGAGATCGACGTGATGAATCGGTTGGCCGTGGGCCGAGACGTAGGCCTCGTCGCCGATTGCGAAGATCGTGGTGATGCCGGAGAGGGTGAAGTATCGGGTCTCGCGCGAGGCGAAGTCGTAATAAACGACGCCGTTCCAGCCGGTGAAATAAACGCCCTTCGCGGTGGCGAAGGCGTCGCTGAACGAAGTGGTGAGAGCCCATTTGGGGGCATCGGCGGGCACCATCGGATGCGCGTGAAGCCGGCCATCGGCGGCGAGTGTGGCGGTTCCCCACGAGCCCAAGCCGCTATAGTAAGCGCGGCCATCGGGAGCTTGCACGACCTGGGCCATGTCGACGCGACGGGGATCGTCCTTCACGGCGAGGTCCAGCCAGACGGTGTCGTTCAACACGGCATAGAAACCTGCATAGATGACGGCGAGGCGGCCGAACGCGTCGAAGCCCAGTCGCGCGCCGCGCGGAATTTCACCGACCTCCTCGAGCGGATACGACCGAGTGAAGGGAAGACCGCGGACATGCGGAATATCCTGAGCGGTGGGGTAGGCGGTCGACGTGGCGGCGGTGCACAGCGCAAGCAGGAGCGCGCCAAGCACGGCGCGACCGCGGGATGGACGTGGGCACGGCGGAAAGCCGCAGCGCGCGGGTCCACGGATCAAGTGGAGGAAATCGTCCCAGCGCATCGATCAGGACGGCCAGCGTGGGCGCGGCGCGCGGACACGTAAAGTCGTTTCGCTGACGTTAACGGTTGCGTAACAATTTTATGAATACGGGGACGCCGGTCGGCTATGACTTAGGTCATAGTGGGGGTATGACCACTGCGGAATTGAGCTGATCGGCGAGGCGGCGCGTGTTTTGGGCTACTTGTCCGCAAATGGCTTTGCGGGCGAGTTCGTCCGCATTCGACCCCACTGCACTCCTGCAGTCGCGAGGGCGGACAAATGCTCGACCTCACCAAACCATGAAGAACCGAATTCAGACCACCGGCATCGCCGTCGCGGCGTTGGCCGTGTTGCCGGCGATGTTCGCGCAGGTCGCTCCGTCTTCGGCATCCACGCTGGATGTCGACGACGATGTCGTCCTGCTCTCGCCGTTCGAAGTCCGTGCGGAATCGGACACCGGATATCAAGCGACGCAAACCCTTGCGGGTTCGCGCATCAATACGCGCCTCGAAGACGTAGGCTCCGCCATTACCGTCGTCACGGCCGAGTTCCTGCGGGACGTCGGTGCGACGGACAACAAGAGCCTGCTGACCTACACCACCAATACCGAAGTTGGCGGTCCGCAGGGGAATTTCCGTGGTGCTTCGGGTGGCCAGAACGAGGACGAGTCCGGCCGTTTCACGAATCCGAACGGCAACACGCGCGTGCGCGGGCTCACGTCGGCCGACAACACCCGCAATTTCTTCATCTCCGATATTCCGTGGGACGGCTATAACATCGACCGTGTCGACCTGCAGCGCGGCCCAAACTCGATTCTGTTCGGATTGGGCAGCCCGGCGGGTATCATCAACACGACGACCAAATCGGCCCAGCACCGCAATTTTGGTGAAGTCGAACTCCGTTTCGGATCCTACGGCTCGAATCGAGTGGTGGTCGATGTGAACCAAAACCTGATCGCGAACGAGCTTTCGCTGCGTGTCGCGCTTTTGCGCAACGAAGAGAAGTTCAAGCAGGAGCCCGCCTACAGCCTCGATCGCCGTGTGTTCGGCACGCTGCGTTACGATCCGCAGTTCCTCTCGCGCAATGGCAACAAGACCTCGCTCAAGGTGAACTTCGAAGCGGGCGAGGTGGAGAGCAACAATCCTCGCACGATCACTCCGATCGACCGCATCACCGGTTGGTGGGATCACCTCGGCCGGCAGACTTTCGATCCGAATCGCGTGCAGAACAGCGGCCAGTTCTTCGATGCGAATGGAACGGCCTACTGGCCGGACGACGCGGGCCAGTTCAATTCCACGCGCACGCCGGGCGGCATCACAAATCCGGTGTATGAAGCGTGGCTTGGCGCGCCCCAGATGTATGGCGGCGTGTGGCTGCTCTACAATCCCGGCCAGACGAGCCCCTATGCGGCGACGATGCCGGAATTCAAAAACATCCGCGGCATCAACACGAGCGGCGCGATCGACGGCGGCATTGGCGGACTGCCGTTCTCCCGTCGCGTGGCCGTGGCCACGACCGCCTACTGGGCCGAGCGCGAGCCCACGGCGCCGTATCAGGCGTGGGGTCTGTGGAAGAGCAACACGCTCTCCGACGCCTCGATCTTCGACTTCTACAACAACCTCATCGACGGCGACAACAAGCGCGAAGGTCAGGACTTCGAGAACTTCAGCGCCAGCCTCAGCCAGACTTTCTTCGACGACAAGTTCGGCTTCGAGCTCGCGCACGACGTCTCAAACTACAACCGCGAGCAATATTCGTTCAACGGCGCGGGCGTGCTCTTTGTGGACATCAACAGCCACAATCTCGACGGCACTCCGAACCCGAACGTCGGCAAGCCGTATGTGGAAAGCAACTACACGTGGGGCAACAGCGCGGCGGACATCGATCGCGAGGCCACGCGTCTGACGGCGTTCTTCGATCATGACTTCAACCGTCGCCGCGATGGCGGCTGGGTTCGCAAGCTGCTCGGTCGTCACACCCTGACGGGGCTGTTGAGCCGGGATTCCGTGGAAAGCGACAGCCGCGGTTTCATGCGCTACGGCACGCCGGATCTCTTCGGTCCGCTCGTCGCGACCGGCACGGCAGCGACGCAGATCGACAGCAATGACCGCGCGGTCACGTCGACGATCTATCTCGGCGACTCGCTGCTCAACGCCAGCTCGTATCGCGGCGCAAACATCCCGCGACCGGGCTCGCAGGTGAACATCCCGGACTCGGCGCAGTGGCGCTTCTTCGATTCGAACTGGAATGCGCCGAACGTGAATCCGGCCGACCCGTGGACCAACACTTACAACGGCGACCCGAATGGGCGGCAGGCCGACAATCCCGCCAACTACGTGGGTTGGCGCACGATCTCGGTGGACCTCTTGAGCGCCGAGAACGGCGATCGCGATGCGCTGACTCGCAGTGCGACGCTGAGCAAGCGCGAGGTGGAATCCTCCGCGGCCGTGTGGCAGGCTTACCTGTGGGACGGCGCACTCGTCGGCATGTATGGCGTGCGTAAGGACCGCGTGAAAACGTGGGCTTTCGACGGCGTGCTCGTGAACAATCGCGTGAACTTCGACGCGCTGGATAGCAACGGACTGCCGCACTATTCGACGTCGGGCAAAGCTTACACGCTTTACGAGGCGAGCTCCCCGAGCTGGAGCGTGGTCGCGAAGTTGAACCGATTCTTCGGCGACCGTCTGCCGGTGAACGTGAACCTCTTCTACAACGAGTCGGAGAACTTCCAGGTGG
>JAFAAS010000056.1 GCA_023426435.1 Verrucomicrobiota bacterium
TCAAATCTCCTCCGCTCACCGCCCCCGACAACACCACGCGCTCACCCAGCCCGGCCGCCCGACTCTTCGGTTGCGCAATCCCAACCGGCGCCGCACTCGATCCCACGCCCGCCCGCAAAGCCGACACCCACACGCCCGCCGCGCCAATCCGCTGCGAGGTCTGCTTCTCGAATCCCGAAAACGTCTCGATCGTCCCATCATCCATCGAGAGCCGCCACACCTTCGAAAAATCCCGCGCAAAACACAGGAAGACTTCCCGCGTATCGGGATTCAAAACGAACGAAGCGCGCGTCGGAAAATACGCCCCCGGCCCCTGCACGCTCCGCTCCAGCGTGGCCCACGCCTCCTCGTAGCCGAAGTCCTCCACGTGCTCGCTAATATAGGCGTGCGCGATCCGATAACGATCCGCCCCAATCCCATACACACTCCCCGGCTCGCGCCCGATGAAGTCGTAGGCCGGAAAATTCGTCATCACCACGAACGGCCCTTCCTTCGGCACCACGCCATGAAAGCTCCCAAAGGGCTCGACGATCATCGCCTCTCCGTCGCGATCCGCGATCAGCGAATGCAACTCGTCCCCACCCCACGGCACAATCCGCCGCCCCGCGATCAACCGTTTCAGATCCTCCAGCGAATTCGAATACTCGATCGCATACTCGTAGAGCCCGCCCATCGAAAGCCCGCCAGCAAGATTCGTATATGTCTGCGGCACGTTCTGATCGAGGATCTGCAAATTCGCAAAAACTCCCGCGTCATTCATCGCCGCAAGCTGCAGCCCGTTGCCAAACTCGAACCAGAAAACCGACCGCCCGCCCGTCCGCGTCACCGACAACCGGATATCCCAGTCCGCATTGTCGAAGTTCATCCCATACCACGTTTCGCGACCATACACCGCGAAGCTCGTGCACGCCGGCACCGGTGATTGAAACACCGTCAAGCTCGCGCCGATCGCCGCGAGCAGTCGCACGCCCGATTTGAATTCCAAGAGATAGGGGGATTGGGGGTTTTCACTGTTCCGGAAACAGCTCCGGTCTGCCCGCCTAACCCGCTCAACCCTCCTTCCCCACCTTCATTTCGAAAATTTCTCCGAACTCAGCCGAAGACGTCCCGCCGCACCCGTTCAGTCCGCATCATAAACCTCGAGCAACACCACGCCCGAGGTCTCGCCTTTTCCCCGCACGACAAAGCTGTAAGCGCCCGGCGCCAGCGTCATCAACAACGCCGACGACTTCGTGTCGTTTTGCGCCAGCGGCGTCGCCCCGATCCTCGCGCCCGTCGTCACGATCGCCGCCGCATTCGCCTCGCCGCCCCAATCGTCACCCGCCGCAATCGTCGCCGCACCCCGATGCAAGGTCACCATCGGATCCGCCAGCACTTCCGCCTCCCCAATCCCTTGAGTCGTCAACGTCGGCCCCACCGCGCGCACCAGCACTCGCTTCGGTTCCTCGCCTTCGATCACAAATCCCCCAATCGCCACGCCATTCCCCGTCCCCGCCGCCGCCCGCGTCGCAATGCTCACGAACCTCGATCCGCCACTCGCCGCATCGAGGTCATACACTTCCAACAACACCACTCCCGACGACGCGCCTTTCGCACTCACCACAAATGTATAAACGCCCGGCGGCAGCGACTGCAGCAACGCCGACGATCGCGTATCGCCCGCCGCCAGCGCCGCCATCCCCAGCCGCGCCGACTCCGCCACGATGTCCGCCGCATTCGCATTCTGACCCCAATCGTCATTCGTCGCGATCACCGCATTCCCGCTCCGCGCATCGTGCACCGTGATCACCGGATCCGCCAACACCTCCGCTTCCCCAATTCCCTGCGTCGTCAACGTCGGCCCGACCGCCCGGATCAACACGCGCTTCGACGCCTTCCCCTCGATCACAAATCCACCGATCGTCACCGCATTCCCCGCCCCGCAACGCGCCCGCGTCGCAATCCCCAGAAAACGCGACCGCCCGTCGCCCGAGGGCGGCTCCTCGACCGTCAACGCAGCGATCGCACTCGTCACCGTCCCGTGCGCATTCGCCACCACCACCGTGTAGCTTCCCGCGTCCGCCGCCGAGACTTGCGCGATCGAATACGACGCCCCCGTCGCCCCCAAAATATCCACGCCATTCTTTCTCCACTGAAACGTCGGCGGCGGCTCTCCTTCCGCCGCCACCGTCAACATTACCGCATCGCCCGCATACACGCTCCGATTCTGCGGCTGCACCGTAATCGTCGGCGCCGCATCCACCGCCAACGCCGCCACTTTGCTTCCCCACCACGCCGTCCCGTCATCCGACAACGCACTGAAGGCCTGCACCCACACACGCTGGTCGTCATCCCACAATCGCACGACCACGCCGCGATAAATCACCCCCCACAACGCCAGCGTAATATAATAATCCCCCGACAACTGCCACGTGCCGGTCACCGCCCCCGTGATCGTTCCGTCCGCCTGCAGCGTGATCACCGACGAGGTCTTCGCCCCCGCCGCGATGTCCTTGCCATGGCTGATCCATTTATAGTCACCGGGCACGAGCGCCGCATTCGCCGCCGCGATCGTCTCTCCCGCATACCGATGCGGCGCCACCACCGGCCAGCCTTCCGCATTGATGAACATCTGATGCACCCGCACTTCGTGCTGCTCCCCGCGCCCCACGAACCGGGTGTGAAACACGTTGAACAGCTTCCCCGTATCCGCATCACGATACGCCGAGTTGTGTCCCGGCGACACATAACCGCGACTCGCCCCCAGCGGCTCTCCCGCCACCGCAAGGAACTGGTATCCGCCCATCAGCTTCACGCCATGCGGCGCAATCGACGCATCGTCGAACAAGGTCCCCGGCGCCCCCGCCACCGTCGCCAGATCCTTCCCCGCCGCATCCACATACGGCCCATCCGGATTCCGCGAACGCCCCACCCGCATGTTATACCCACCCACCGCATCCAACCCGCCAAACGAAACAAACAGATAATAATATCCCGACTTCGGCGCATACAGCACATAGCCGCCTTCGATCCGCGCATGATTCCCGCCGATCAGCTTCTTTCCATAACCCTGCCCCGGTTTCTGCCGCCCCGTCGCCGGATCCATCTCCAAGATAAAAATACCGCCCGAATAGGATCCATACACCATCCACAGTTTCCCCGCCTGATCGAAAAACACCGCCGGATCCACCACGTTCGGATGCTTCGTCGCATCATACGGCGTCCCATCCTCGCTCGCCCCGCTCATCCCCGATCGCAACAACACCGCAACGTGCTTGTAAGGCCCTTCGATCGAATCCGCGACCGCCAGCCCCAGCGCGCTCCGCGGCGAATCGCCGCGACACGCACAATAATACATATAATATTTCCCATCGCCCAACCGAATCACATCCGGCGCCCAAAACGTATTCGTCTGCGCCCACGTCAGCACTTCGGAAAACTCCACCGCCGCATTCGGCACCAACTTGTTTCCCGCCGCCGGACTCGTCGAGATCTGCGTCCACTTCATCAGGTCCGCCGTCTTCGCCGACGCCAGATGCGATCCAAACACATAAACATTCTCTCCATCCCTCACCACCGAGGGATCATGCACCGTCACCTCCGCAAACGCGGGCGCTTGCGCCATCACCGAGAATCTGCCGTGCGCCACCGCAATCAGAACCCCACCCCACAACACTGTCATTCTGAGCGAAGCGAAGAATCCCCGTGTGCGCCCGCCTACGGTAATCGCTGTTAGCTCTCCGGTTCGTCCACAATGATACAATTTTCGCATAACACTCCCTCTCCTTTTCGCCCCCTCACTCCATCCCTCCAGCCCGCCCAAACACCGGCATTCCATCCGCTCCCCACCTGATCGGCTTCACAAACGTATGCCGATCCGGATTCCACAACGGATCCCCCACAATCTCCCGGTAGGTCCGCGCATGATACACCAGCATATCCGTCACCCCATCTTCCGCGACCGTGAAGGTGCTGTGCCCCGGCCCATACACGCCGTGCTCATAACAACTCTTGAACACCGGCTCCTTCGACTTCGTCCAATTCGCCGCCTCCAGCAAATCCGCCTCCTCCGGCGCATGCAGCAACCCCACGCAATAATTCTCATCCGTCGCGCTCGCCGAATAACTGATGAAAACCTTCCCATGACTGATCAGCACCGCCGGTCCTTCATTCACCGCAAATCCGCGCGTCTCCCACTCCAACTCCGGCGTCGACAACCGCACCGGCTTCGTCGCCAGCGTCGAATACGACGCCATCCGCGCTATATACAGATTCGAATTCCCCGGAATCCGCCGATCCTTCTGCGCCCACACATAATACGTCGCCCCGCGATGCGTGAAGGTCGTCGCATCCAAACAAAAGCTGTCGATCCCCGTATGCACCTGCTCCGGCTCGCCCCATTCACCCGCCAACGGATTCTCCGCCGTCGTCGAAATCACATACATCCGATGCTGAAATAGATTCTCTTTGATTTCCCGCGACGGCGCCGCCGCAAAGTAAATCGACCATCGCCCATCCCGATGATGAATCTCCGGCGCCCAAATCAACTCGCTCAACGCCCCCGCCTCCGGCTTCCGCCACACATCCATCGTCTGCGCCTTCGCCAACTCCGCGATCGTCCTCGCCCGCCGCAACTCGATCCGGTCATACGCCGGCACCGAGCCCGTAAAATAATAAAACCCATCCGTGTGCTTCCATATAAACGGATCCGCCCGCTGCAAAATCAATGGCTCAATCTTCATAAAGTTGGGCGCGTTGTCCTCAACGCGCCGTTCGAATCGTCCGCGCTGCTCATCATCTCCCAATAAAACATATCCGTCACCCGATACTTCATCATCAGCAACCCCACCCCAATATGAAACGCCCCCGGAATCACCGTGAGCATCAACGCAATCCCGCCGAGCGCCTGCGCCGACTGCGCCTCATTCGCCACATAGCCGAAATGATCCAGCAGCTTGTTCGTCCCCGAGCCCGCAATCGCCAGCCCGAGACTCTGAAAAAACGCGATCAACCCAAACGCCAACCCCTGCACCCGCACCCCCGTCTTGTGCTCCCCGTAATCCACCGTCTCCGGAATGATCGACCAGAAAATCGGCGCATGCAGATCCACCACAAACGAGAGCACGAAATAAAACACCAGCGCCACCGTCGCATCGCCCGGCCCGACCGCTAACAACATCGCCGCGCTGATCGCCCCCACCGCAATCTGCGTCCACCGAAACACCCGCACCTTGCACAGGCGCTTCGTCATCCAGGTTGACGCCACCATCGCCAATATCGCCGCCAGCACGCCCGTGCCCATGAAGGTCGGGATCAACGCCTCGCCACCTTCGAGATAATATTTCGCATAATACGCCGCCGTCTGCCCGCGCACCACATAACCAATCGTCCCCAACACGCACACGCCGCATAGGATCAACCACTGGTCATTCTTCCGCAGATTCGAAATCTGGATACGAAGCGGCGTCTTCTCCAACCGCTGCTCGACGCGCTCCTTCGTCGTGAAAAAGCAGAACCAAAACAACACCACGCCCGCCGCCGCCATCACCGCCATCGCCAGCTGATACCCCCGCGCCAGATTCCCCTCGCCCCACCGCATCGCCACGAGCGGCACCAAAATCGCCACGAAAAACCCCGCCACTTTCGCAAAAAACAACCGGTAGCCATTCGCCGACAACCGATCCGCCGTCGAGTCCGTCAACACCCCGATCAACGAGATATACGGCACCGTCACCAAACTGAAGAGCACCGTGTTCAACACATACGTTGCATACGCCCAGATCAGTTTTCCCTGATAACTCAGGTCCGGCGTCGTGAACATCAGCACCGTCGAAAGTGCCAGCGGAATGGATACAAAAAGAAAATACGGCCGGTATCGCCCCCACCGCGTCGTGAACCGGTCGTTGAACCACCCGATCAGCGGATCGATCACGCCATCGAGCAGCCGCACCACGAAAAACAACACCACCAGATCCGCGGGCTTCAGCCCGAACACGTCCGTATAAAAATACCCGACGATCAGCATCATCGACGAGATCACGACGTTCACCGCCGCATCCCCCGCCCCAAACCCCACCTTCTCCAACACCGACAGTTTTTCGGAGTGAGTCTTCACAATAAAAATCCTGTCATTCTGAGCGAAGCGAAGAATCCACGGCGACGACCGCCGCCGGGTGAACGCTCTAATCCACCGGGGCTCATTCCCGCCCCACCTCCTCGCTCACATACCCCTCCAACACCCCCGCCTCCACCACCGGCCACCCGTCCTCATCCCACGCCAACTCCGCCACCTTCAACTTCTGCCGCCCATCGTCCGCATTCTCATACGCGTGAAACACCATCACGTCCTTCCCTCCAAACGCATACACGCTGTTGTGCCCCACGCCCGCCCACCGCTCATCGCCTTCCAGCAATAACGTCCCTCCACCTTCCGCCATACTCTTCCCCGCTCGATCCACATACGGCCCCGTCACGTCCTTCGACCTTCCCACCACCATCTTGTAAGTGCTCTCCGCCCCGCGACAGCACTTATCCCACGAAACGAACAAATAATAATATTCGCCTTTCCGATATATAAACGGCGCCTCGATCTCAGCCGCCCCCGCATCCGCCTCGTCGGTCGCCCAATGCCTTTCCCGCTTCGCCAGCGTATGCCACTCCTGCGGCTCCGCCACCGACACCAAGTCCTCCGCCAGCTTCGCGAGCTTCAACCCGCCCCAAAACGACCCGAAGCTCATCCACGCCGTCCCGCGCTCATCGAACACCACCGCCGGATCGATCGCATTCCACAAATCGCGATGCGGCACCGAGCGCAGCACGATGCCTTTGTCCTCCCAACGATACTCCGGCGACTCCGGATCCAGCGTCCGATTCACCGTCACGCCAATCGCCGACGTATTTCTCCCAAACGCCGACACCGAATAATATAAATAAAACCGCCCGTCCCGCTCCACGATGTCCGGAGCCCAGATATGTCCGTTGAAACTCGGCGCCACCTCCTTCGCCCACGACGGATCCCCCGGAAACACCCGCCCGCGCCGCTCCCATGTTTTCAAATCCTTGCTGGTATAAAACGTGATCCCGGGCCCGGTGCTAAAGAGATAATAAACATCCCCTTCCTTCGCCATCACCGGATCGTGAATGCTCACCTGCTTCGCCTCCGCGAAGACCAGCAATCCCAGCGCAAGGAGCGCGGTAATTTTCGATCGCATCTCTGTTTGTCATTCTGAGCGAAGCGAAGAATCCAGGTGGGCGCTCGCTGGCCGCGCTCCCTTGGAGTTCTCCGCCTCGCTCCGTGAAACCCTATCGTTGTCGGCTTTCTTCCGCGCTCCGCTCAGAACGAATACCGCGCCCCCAGCGAGATCGTCCGGCCCACAATCCAGTTGCCGAAGTTATTCACCGTCCGGCCGTTCTTGCCGTAGTAACTATGCTGCGTGTCGTCCGTCAGATTCGTGCCTTCCAGCGTCACCACCAGATTGTCGGCAAACCGATAACTGATCTGCGCCGTCACACTGCGCTCCTCCGCATTCCAAACCGACAACGGATTCGCAAACAACGCCGCTTCGTTGTGGTGGTGGAAATCCGACCGCCACGTATAAGAAACGCGACCGCTGAAACGACTCCGCTCATACGCCAGCGTCGCGCTGAACGAGTTATCCGACACGAGGAAGAAATCCGTCGTCCTCACCCCCGTCTGCACGCCCGCCGAGTCGAACAGCGGCGTGTCCTGCGACGACCGCAGATGCGTAAAACTGCCTTGCACCCCGAGACCGTCCAGGAATCCAGGCAGATTCCTCGGAAAATAACTTCCACCAATCTCGATCCCTTCGAGTTCTCCATTCGAAGCATTCGTCGGCTCCGAAAGAATATAATCATACGGTCCAATATTATCCGTATAAGTGATCCGGCGACGGGTCGTGACCACCAGTCCGTCAATATCCCGCCGGAACAACGCCAGATGCGCCGAGGTCGCCTCGTCGAAATAATATTCGAAGGTCAGGTCATAGCTCCGCGAGGTCGTCTCCCGCAGGTTCGGATTGCCCGAGGTCGCCGTGCCATAACCGATGTTGCTCACGTCGCGATTGTAAGTGGTCAACGGATTCAAATCCCCGAAGCCCGGCCGGCGGATCGTTTCGCCATACGCCAGGCGGGCGACGAGTTTGTCGGTGAGCTCATACGTGAACGCCGCGCTCGGCAGCAGCTTCTCCACCGTCGTCTCGCCCGACCGCGTGTTGTTCGTCGCCATCGCCGGATTCGTGAAATCCCACTCGTTCTTGATCGAAACAAAGCGCACGCCGAACTGCCCCGTCAGCCGGCGATCCGCGATCTGCGTCTCCAGCCGATCCACCTGCAAATAAACCGCCGAGGTCATTTCATTCACATCGAAGGTCTTTCTCAGCGGCGAATTCAGATTCGGCCCCGTTCTCCACGTGTAAAACGGCGCCAGCTTCTCGCGATTGGCATACGCCACCTCGCCATTGATCGACGCCCACGAGCTCGGAATATCCGCGCGCCCATCGAAAAATCCGCTGTTCACGCTCACGATGCCGGGAATCTGCGTCTCCAACACCGACAGCGGAAGCGGTCCGCCATTCGCCGCCAGCCGGTCCGCCTCCGCGAAACGCGACGCTTCCGACGCGTCACGATCGTCCAGCCGAAAGCCGAACTTCAGCCGCTTGATCCAACCCCAATCGACGTTCAACACGCCGTCGGTCGTCACCGTCGCCGCACTGCCTTTGTTCTGGTAACCTTGAAACCAAACTTCCGGCACCGCGCCGTCATCCTGCACGCTCCAGGTCGCCGGATTCGACACCTCGCTCTCGTTCACGTTCGGGGTGCCCGCGATGTCCAAATACCGAAACATCGGCAGACCATCGTTCGCATTGAAATCCACCGTCACGTCGTTCCGCACATTGCGATACGCGCGGGAGAAATAATTCACCCGGTGAAACTGGCTGGTCTGATAAACCGCCTCCGAGGTCAGCCGGAAATCCGGGCTGATGTTCCACTTCCCGTTTAACGCATACTGAAAACTGTCCGTCTGCGCCGTCACATAGTCGCCGCTCGTGAACGAATAAACCGCCCCAATATACTCGCGGCTCTTCACGATGTTCGTGTTCGGATACAGCTCGATGTTCAACGTCTGCGGCGTCCAATCCACCCACCAGTCCACGAACGAGAACAGGAGATTGCTGAAGTTCTTGTTGCGATAACCCGTGTAGAAAGCCTCGAAGGTGTATTCGGAATCCTGATTCGGCGCGTATTGCAGCGAGAGATTCGCCGCCGGGCGCTTCGTCTGACCTTTCGTCTCGTTGAAAAAGATCGCGTCGCGCGAGAGCACATACTCCACGCCCGACACCTTCGATCCCGGCGTCGTCGGCAAACCTTCCTCTAGCCCCGGCGTCCACGGCACGACGTCCGGAAACATGCGCGCATAAGGCTCCGGCCAGGGATGCCCCGACTCCGCCTGCGTGCCTTTCCCAAACGGCACCTGCGCGCCGGGCGTCGCACTCTGATCCCGATAGGTCGTCGTCAGATACGAAACATTGATCAACGCCCCGAACTTCCCGCCCGAGCCCACATCCCAGATGTTGCTCGCGAGCGCGCTGACGTTCGGATCGTAGTGATCGCGCTGCTCCTGATACGTCGTCTTCGCCGCGATCGCGAACTTCTGCCCCGTGAAGTCAAACGGCCGGAAGGTCTGGATATCGATCACGCCCGCCATGCCCGTCTCGATGTGCGACGACGACCGCGTCTTCATCACATCGATCTGCTTCACCAAGCTCGTCGGCGCATCCTGCAACGACAGTGCCAGTCCCGACGCCGTGAAAATATTCCGCCCGTTCAGCGTCGTCGTCACATCCGGCAATCCGCGGATCGTCACCGACGTGATGTTGCCCGCGCCATAATCCGTCACCTGCACACCCGGCAAACGCTGCAGCGACTCGATCGCATTGTTGTCCGGAAACTTGCCGATGTCTTCCGCCACGATCGACTCCAGGATTTGCGGCGAATTCCGTTTGATCTCCAGCGCCTTCACCGTGCTGCCCCGCAGCCCGGTCACCACAAAGGTTTCGAGTTCGACCGGCTGGTCGTCGTTCGCCGTCAGATTCGCGGTATCCTGCGCGTGAATACCGCTGACGCCCACCGCGAGCGTGGCCAGCAACGATAGGGGAAAACTCGTTCTCTGCTTTCGCAGCAGGACCGAGCGGGGGGAGGGGAGGTGCAGGTTCGGGGTCATAAACACAGGTTACGGTTTGCCTCGCCACGCGCGCGTCCGTCACCGCACCAGCCGGCAACGATCCGCGAACAGACAAGGAGCTTCACCCTCTCCATGCGCCATTCCCCGCCCAAACCCGACACACCTCGCCAAATTATTTCAATCCTCTGCCGCGCGAGCGTTTCAACTGGAACCGCCGCCGTCTGGTGTCCGCCACACCGGCCCAGGTCTTTTTTGTCATTCTGAGCGAAGCGAAGAATCCACGGCGACATTCGCACGTGGGTGCACGCTCTACCCCCCTTCCACCAGCTCCCGCGCCTCCCGCATCAACACCCGCGCAAACGTCCAGTCGAACCAGAATCCGCGAATCGGACTCCCCCGGTCCCCCGCATCCCTCAGCTTCGTCTCCACCACCGCCTTCACCGCCGCCAGCTCCTCCGCCGCCTCCGCTTCCCGCCCCAGCCGAAACATCGCCATCGCCGCGATCAACCGCGCCGTCGCCGTCCGCGGCGGATTCGCATCGAGCGTCTCCAGGCATCGCCGCGACCACTTCAACGCCTCCGCGTAGTTGCCTCGCCGATACTCCAGCAAACTCATCGAGAGCGACCGCCACGCCACCGTAAATCCATCCCCGCCCGCATCCGCCAGCGCCAGCGCCTCCGTCGTCGCCACCGCCAGCGGCTGCAACGACTCCAGCAACCGCGGATTCGCCGGCAGCAACAGGCTCACTTTCATGATGCGGTCCGCAAACGGACACGGCGCCGCCGAAAACCGCGCCACCGCCTCCTGCCGGAATTCCTCATACGCCGCCACGTCGCCCACCTCCAACAACGCCGGCCCGCAACGCAGATAATCCATCGTCGCCGCATCCGACGCCTCCAATTGATTCACCTCCAGCAGCGCCCGAAACCGATCCGCCGCCGCCCGCCACCGGTTCTCCACCGCATGCCACTCCCCCACCGCCCGAAACGCCGCCGCCCCCTCCATCGTCGGCTGCGTCCGGTCCACCGCACTCAGCCGCGCATCCGCCTCCGCAAAGCGTTCCTGATTCACCAGCAACGCCGCCTGCGTGATCCGCTCCCGCACTTCCGCCTCGCGCCGCAACCGCGCCTGCTGCTGCTCCGCCGCCACCGCCCGCTGCCGCGCCTCGCGTTCCTTCAACAACAAATACGTCGACGTGCTCGTCCCCGCCACCAACGCCGCCGCCACCGCCGACCCCGCAATGAACACGCCGCGATTCCGCCGCACGAGTTTCAACAACCGATACGACCAGCTCGGCGGCCGCGCCACCACCGGCTCGTGATCGAGATGCCGCTGCAAATCCATCGCCAGCCCGTTCGCCGTCTCATACCGCCGCGCCCGATCCTTCTCGAGCGCCTTCGTCACGATCCAATCCAAATCCCCCCGCAACAACGCCACCAGCCGCGCCGGCTCCGTCTTCCTCGCCGCCGCCGTCTGCTTCAACTCCTCCGCCGTCAATCCGCTCAACCGCGCCGAGGGCCGCGCCGGTTCCCGCTCCCGCAGAGTCTTCCTCAACTCGTCCAGCCCCGACGCCACCAATTCCTTCGCATCGAAGGGCGTCCGCCCCGTCAGTAGTTCATAAAGCAATACACCGAGGCTGTAGATGTCGCTGCGCGTATCGATGTCCACCCCGCCCATCTCCGCCTGCTCCGGACTCATGTAGGCCGGCGTGCCCACCAGTTGCGCATACGCCGTCAGCAGAAATTTGTCCGACAACCGCGCCTCCGTCGCCTTCGAAATCCCGAAGTCGATCACCTTCGGCACCGGCTTTCCGTCGTGCAGCGCCACGATGATGTTCGATGGCTTGATGTCGCCATGAATGATTCCTTTCTGATGCGCGTGCTGGATCGCGTGGCAGACCTGCACAAAGAGGTCCAAGCGTTCGCGCACATCTAGCCGGTTCTGATCCGCGTATTTCGTCACCGGCACGCCGCGCACCAGCTCCATGATGAAATACGGCGGCCCGCGATCCGTCGCCCCCGCATCGAACACCCGCGCGATGTTCGGATGATCCATCATCGCCAGCGCCTGCCGCTCCGCCTCGAAGCGCGCGATCACGCTCTTCGTCTCCATCCCGAGCTTGATGATCTTCAACGCCACCCGCCGCCGCACCGGCTCCTCCTGCTCCGCCATGTAAACCACCCCGCAACCTCCTTCGCCGATTTTCTCCAGCAGCTTGTAGCGCCCAATCTTCGACCCAATCGGCTCCTCGCCCAAACCCACGTTCGCCGCTCGCTCCGCCTCCTCCGCCAACACCCGCAAGGGCGCAATCGTCTCCGCCACGATCGACCGCCCTTCCTGAAAAAACTCCTCCGCCTCCGCTTCCGCCGCGATCAGCTCTTCAATCCTCCGCCGCAACCGCTCATCCCCTTCGCACGCCCGCTCCAAATACGCCGCCCGCTCGCCACCCCTCAACGCCCGCGCCGCCAAAAACAACTCCTCCTCGCGCTGCGTCGCCGTATTCATGCCTCTTCCTCGCTCTCGAATTTCCACTCCGAAACAATCCGTTGCACAGAAGGCGCCGAAGCGAACAACGCTCCGTTCGTTTCCGGGCGACTCTTCGTTCCCTTCGTTTCCTTCTGTTCAATTCCGAAGTTCCACCGGCACGTTCGCTGATCTGCACCCGCGTCGAGAAATCCGTGTCCATCCGTGTCCATCCGTGGTTCTCCGGATTGCTAGACCCCCGCCCTCACTGCGCCGCCCGAATACTCTGAAACAACCACGCCTTCGCAAACGCCCAGTGCCGCTCGATCGTCCTCTCCGTCACACCCAGACTCGCCGCGACTTCTTCGTTCGTAAACCCGCCGAAAAACTTCAACACCACCACACGCGCCCGCTCCGGATCCTCCTGCTCCAAACGCTCGATCGCTTCATCGATCAACAACACCTTTTCCTCCGGCGTCGTTTCCGCCAGCTCCACCGCATCCAACTCCACACGCACCTGCGCCCCGCCCCGCTTCAACCGCAATTTCCTCCGCGCATTCTCGATCAGGATCCGCCGCATCGCCTCCGCCGCCGCGCCAAAAAAATGCGCGCGATTCTGCCACCGCTCGTCGTTTCCGCCGCTCACCAGCCGCAGCCACGCTTCATGCACCAGCGCCGTCGGCTGCAAGGTCTGCCCCGCCGGCTCCCGCGCCATCTGCGCCCCCGCGTGCCGGCGCAGATCGTTATAAACCAGCGGCAAAATTTCGCTCGAAGCACGCGGATCGTTCAAACCGATCGCCTGCAACGCGAACGTGATCTCGGAAATGGCGGGGCGAACCATTCGATTCTCCAGACCTTCGTTCTAGCAACCGGTTGCTACCGAAACACCAGTTTCACGTCCGCGGGATTGCGGCGCGCACATGTTGGGGCAAGTCATGGCACCCCCACCTTCCACCCACCCACCGCCCACGCCAGACCAACCCCACTTCACCGTAAAGCCTCCCAGCCCGCTCGATCCTCGATGTTTGGTCGCTCCTTGGAGCTTGGATCTTGGTCCTTGGAGCTTCCGCGTCGCCCCGCGACGCGGCCGCTTGACTGTCATGCTCACCTGAACTCGTCGTAAACACGCACGGTTCACGATATCCCCCTTCCTCTCGCGCTTCGTCCCCTGGTCGCTTTTCCCACGATGTCCGACGCCTCCGCTCCCCTCCTCTCCGCCCGCGGCATCGGGAAACGTTTCCCCGGCGTCATCGCCCTCAACGCCGTCGACTTCACCGTCCGCCCCGGCGAAATCCACGCGCTCCTCGGCGAAAACGGCGCCGGCAAATCCACGCTCATCAAGGTCCTCACCGGCGTCCACTCCGCCGACTCCGGCGAAATCACCCTCGAGGGCCGACGCATCTCCCCGCGTTCGCCTTCCGACGCCGAAGCCTGCGGCATCTCGACCGTCTATCAGGAGGTCAACCTCGTCCCTTCTCTGTCCGTCGCCGAAAACCTCACCCTCGGCCGCCAGCCCGGCCGCTTGGGCTTCATCAACTGGCGCTCCACCCGACGCCACGCCAAAGAAGCCCTCGCCCGCCTCGGCCTCGACCTCGACGTCAACGCCGAGCTCGGCTCCCTCTCCGTCGCGCTCCAGCAAATGGTCGCGATCGCCCGCGCCCTCGATCGCTCCGCCCGCCTCCTCATCCTCGACGAACCCACCGCCAGCCTCGACGAAAAAGAAGTCGCCGACCTCTTCGCCATCATGCGCCGCCTGCGCTCCGAGGGCATGGGCATCGTCTTCGTCACCCACTTTCTCGACCAGGTTTACGCCGTCACCGACCGCATCACCGTCCTCCGCAACGGCACCCTCGTCGCCACCTCCGCCACCGCCGATCTCCCGCGCCTCCAGCTCGTCAGCCAGATGCTCGGCCGCGATTTCTCCGAAGCATCTCCTGCTCCCTCCTCCTTGCCCCCTGCCCCTTCATCGCCGCCCATTTTAGCGGCGACTTCCCTCTCCCGCCCCCCCGCCCTTCACCCCGTCAACCTCACGCTCCACCGCGGCGAAGTCCTCGGCCTCGCCGGCCTTCTCGGCTCCGGCCGCACCGAACTCGCCCGCCTCCTCTTCGGCGTCGACCGCCATACCACCGGCCAAATCCAAATTTCGGATACAACCGCGCGCATCTCCTCCCCCCGCCACGCCATCCGCCACGGCCTCGCCTTCTCCTCCGAAGACCGAAAACACGAGGGCATCCTCCCGAACCTCTCCGTTCGCGAAAACCTCATCCTCGCCCTCCAGGCCAAACGCGGCGCCACCCGCGCCCTCACGCGCGCCGAACAGGATAAACTCTGCGACCACTACATCCGCGCCCTCCGCATCAAAACCGCGGATACCGAGGTCGCCATTCGCAATCTCTCCGGCGGCAACCAGCAAAAGGTCCTCCTCGCCCGCTGGCTCGCCACCCAACCCGCCGTCATCATCCTCGACGAACCCACCCGCGGCATCGACGTTGGCGCCAAAGCCGAGATCGAACAGCTCATCGCCCAGCTCCGCGCCGACGGCCTCGCCGTCCTCTTCATCTCGTCCGAACTCGACGAAATCGTGCGCAACAGCACGCGCGTCCTCGTCCTCCGCGATCGCCGCCCCGCCGGCGAATTCACCAGCGCCCAAATCGCCACCCCCACCCTCATGCAAGCCATGGCCGCCGGACATCATGAATAAAAGCTCCAAGCTCCAAGCCCCAAGCTCCAGAGAACTCCCAAACCCCACCTCCCCATTGGTGTTTGGCCCTTGGTCATTCCTTGGATCTTGGATCTTGGATCTTGGATCTTCCGCGCATCGCGCGGCGGCCCGCCGATGACCCGCCTCCGCCAACTCCTCCACTCTCCCGCGGCCTGGCCGTTCTTCGGCCTGCTGCTCCTCTTCGTCGTCAACGCCATCATCCACCCCGGATTCCTCAGCCTCTCCTTCCAATCCGGCCATCTCTTCGGCGTCCCGATCGACATCCTCAACCAGGGCGCGCGCCCGCTTGTCATCGCGCTCGGCATGACCCTCGTCATCGCCACCGGCGGCGTCGACCTCTCCGTCGGTTCCATCATGGCCGTCGCCGGCTCCATCGCCGCCGTCCTCATCTCCAACGGCGTCGAATCGCTCCCGCTCATCCTCGCCGCCTCGCTCTCCGCCGGGATTCTCGCCGGCCTTCTCAACGGCCTCCTCGTCGCCTACGCCGGCGTCCAACCCATCGTCGCCACCCTCATCCTCATGGTCGCCGGCCGCGGCGTCGCCCAACTCCTCACCAACGGCGAGGTCATCCTCATCAACCACGCCGCCTTCCAATTCATCGGCAACGGCTACCTCTTCGCCCTCCCTTTCGCCGCCCTCCTCGCCCTCGCGCTCTTTCTCTTAACGCACTTCGCCCTCCGCCGCTCCGCCACCGGGCTTTTCGTCGAAGCCGTCGGCGACAACCCCATCGCCAGCCGCTTCGCCGGCCTGCCCACCGCGCGCATCAAGTGCCTCGTTTACGTTTTCTCCGGCTTCTGCGCCGCCGTCGCCGGCGTCATGGCCGCCGCCAACATCGCCGCCGCCGACCCCTATCGCGTCGGCGAAAACATGGAGCTCGATGCCATCTTCGCCGTCGTCGTCGGCGGCACCGCGCTCACCGGCGGGCGCTTCCTCCTCCTCGGCTCCTTCATCGGCGCCCTCCTCCTCCAAACGCTCACGCAAACCATGTATTACGCCGGCGTCCCCCCCGCCGTCGCCCCCGTCCCCAAAGCCCTCCTCATCCTCGCCGTCTGCCTCCTCCAATCCGACCGCACCCGCGGCTGGTTGCGCGGGCTGATTCCTTCTCGAAAGTCATGATCCCAGCCGCGCAAAAGCTCCAAGATCCAAGCTCCAAGCTCCAGAGAACGCCCAATCACCAAGCTCCAATTGGTATTTGGAAAATGGATATTCTTTGGATCTTGGATCTTGGTCCTTGGTGCTTGCGCCCCAGCGCCCGGAGCTTCGCGCGCTCTCAACCCGCTCGCGCATGACCTCCACGCTCCAAGCGCGCCTCCCCCAATTCGCCACCGCCGCGATCCTCGCCGCGCTCTACCTCACCGCGTCGTTCCTCTACGAGGGCTTCTTCTCCGCGCAGGGTTTCATCAATCTCCTCACCGACAACGCCGCCCTCGGCATCGCCGCGGTCGGCATGACGCTCGTCATCTTCTCCGGCGGCATCGATCTCTCCGTCGGCGCCGTCGCCGGCTTCACGTCCATCTTCGTCGCGAAGCTCATCGAAAACCACGGCGTCCACCCCGCTCTCGCCGCCACCGCCGCCCTCGCCATCGGCGCCACCCTCGGCGCCGGCATGGGCGCCATCATCCACTACTTCCGCCAACCCGCCTTCCTCATCACGCTCGCCGGCATGTTCCTCATGCGGGGTTGCGCCTTCTGGCTCACCACCGAATCCATCGGACTTAACCACTCCGCCTACCAAAACCTCTCCGCCTTCGAGATCACCTTCGGCGACTCCGTCTACATCACCGCCACCGCGCTCTCCCTCCTCGCTGCCCTCCTGGTCGGCGTAGTGCTCGCCCACTACACGCGCTTCGGCCGCAATCTCCTCGCCATCGGCGGCAACGAGCAATCCGCCCTCCTCATGGGCCTCCCGCTCGCCTCCTCCCGCATCGCCGCCTACGCCTTCAACAGCGTCTGCGCCACCTGCGCCGGCCTCGTCCTCTGCCTCTACACCGGCTCGGGCAACCCCAGCTTCGGCCTCGGGCTCGAACTCGACGCGATCGCCGTCGTCGTCATCGGCGGCACACTCCTCATCGGCGGACGCGGCCACATGCTCGGCACCCTCCTCGGCCTCCTCATCTTTGGCGTCATCCAAGCCGCCCTCATTTTCGACGGTCGCCTCAGCCCCGCCTGGTCCCGCATCATCGTCGGCGCCCTCCTTCTCATCTTCATTCTCCTCCAACGCGCCCTCCTCCACCGCCTCTCCAAAACCTAACCGCCCAACCCATCCCCCATCTTCTCCCAAAACCAAAAGAGCCGCTCCTCCCGAGCGGCTTTTTTTTGCGCCTCCTGCGCCTCTTTGCGGCTATTCCCCTTCCGCCGCCTTCGCCGAACTTCCCTCGCACCACGGCCCCCGCCGCCCCCCGCACGCGTCCGCGAGCGCCGCAATGTGCCGGCAATCCGTCCCGCAACATCCGCCAAACACGTTCAAATTCGGCAGCCGCTCCCGCAGCCCCGCACATCGCGCCGCCAAATCCTCCGGATCTCCCGCATCCAGTTCCGTCGCCGTATCCAATTCGGCATGACTCCTCACCGAAGCATTCGCCCGCACGCCGCGAATCCGTCCCGCCCAGCCGTTCACCCCCGCCAGCGCGTCCGTGAAATGCGTCGGATGCGCACAATTGATCCGCCATCCGTCAGGAAAACATCCCGCGACACCTGCGGCAGCCTCTCACGATATTTTGCATTCATAGAACCTCCCGTAAGCCACCCACCCCTCCCTCCTTCCTGCAAGACCGCCGCACCCCCGATATACCCTCTCTTGCCCCCATCCTTTCCCCTACAACACTCCCACCATGGCCATTCACATCGGTTGCGGCAGCTGGCGGGACAAAGACTACATCGGCCTGCTCTTCCCCAAATCCATCCCCGAAACCCAACGCCTCAGCCACTACGCGAAGTTCTTCGACCGCATCGAACTCAACGCCACCTATCACACGTTCCAACCGCGCGAACGGATCGCCTCCTGGGTCGACCAAACCCCGCCCGGCTTCTTCTTCGACGTGAAACTCGAGAAGAGTTTCTCCCGCAATCCCAGGTCCGCCGCGACCTCGCTCTCCGATCGCTTCCTCCATTCGATCAGCCCCGTCGCCAACGCCGGCAAACTCCGCGCCTTCCTCCTCACGCTCGACCCGGGCTTCGGCCCGCAACGCCACCGCCTCGACGAGCTCGATGGCATCGCCGAAAACTTCTCCCCTCTCGCTCTCGTCGCCGTCGAACTCCGCGACCGCGCCTGGATCGAAGGCGACGCCCTCGCCTCCACCCTCGCCTACTTCCGCGAACGCAAATTCGCTTGGGTCGCCACCGATCTCCCGCACCTCGACGCCCCGCAGATCCTTCCGCCTCTCGACGAAGTCACTCACCCCACGCTCGCCTACCTGCGCTGCCACGGCCGCAATCCCGACTACCTGAAAAAATCCGACGACCCCAAGGCACGCCACCACTACGACTACCCCGTCGCCGAACTCCAGGAAATCGCCACCCGTATCCGAAAACTCAGCACGCTCGCGACCGACGTCCACGTCAGCCTCAACAACCACTACAGCCACTTCGCCCCCAAAGCCGCCCTCGCCCTCCGCCAACTCCTCGGCCAGCCCATCCCGCCTCCCCTCGCCCCCGATTCCGACAACCAACTTTCCTTCCTTTAGGACGAATCGGCCAAAGCCATAGCCCCCGAAAAAGCACGAGAGGAAAAAACGGCAGCCCTCTTCTGTTTTTTGCGCCTTTTGCGCCTCTTTGCGGCCAAGACGACTCAACGATGCCCCGAGCCGCACGCCCTCCACCTCCTCCGCCTTCGCGTAAATTCGCGCCCCTTCGCGGTCCCAATCTCTCCCTTTCTACCCCTTGCCCATTCTCTGCTGCTTGGATCTTGGAGCTTGGATCTTCTCCCCTCTCACACTCTCCCCCTCCACCCAAGTCGCCCCAATCAACGTCGCCCGCGGAAACTCCTGCACGCCCGTCTCGTTGTTGTGGATCTGGCTCACCACCATGTCCACCGCCGCCTCGCCCGTCACATAGTTGTGCTGATTCATGCCCGCGATCTCCGGCCGCGTCGCCCGCCACTCGAGCTGAATCACCCCGACATCCTCCGGCACCTTCCGCCCCGCCGCCTTCAGCCAGCCGAGCACATTGTTATACAACGTGAAAATCACATCCGGCTCGTGCCGCTCCAGCCACGCGCGAAACCGCTCCGGCTCCTGACTCGCCGCCGTCACCTCGCTGAACATCGGCACATGCTGCGCCCGCGGAATCATCCGCTGCCCCGTCAAATACCCCGCCGAAAAACGCCGCTCCACCAACGCATCGATCACGTCATCCAACACCAACCCCGGACGCCGATACCCCAACGCGAGCGCCTTCTCGAAGGCTCTCAACGCCAGGTTGTGATGATCCACACTGCAAAACGACAACGCCGGATCCCGCGTCCGCACCCCCGTCACCACCGTCGGCAAACGCTCCCACACCGGCCGCAACGCATCCGGCAAATGATTCGTGTCCATCAACCCCACCAGCACCACGCCCTTGATCCCTCGCGTATCCAAAATCCGGAGCCACCGCGACGCCGTCAGCTCCGGATCGTGCAACCAGAAGCGATCGAACCCATACCCCAGCTTCGCCGCCCGGCTTTCGCAGCCTTCCACATAAGTCGGAATCGTCGGATGACTCCGAAACGCATCCCGGTCCCGATTCGCATTCACCAGCGCCAGCTTCGCCTGCAACCGCGTCGTCCGGCTCGCCCGCAACTGCGCCATCAACTGCGACACCACCGCATTCGGCCGATATCCCATCTCCTCCGCCGCCGCCCGAATCCGCTCCCGCGTCTTCGCCGGAATCTGCCGGTCCCCCCGCAACGCCAGCGAGACCGTGTTCTTCGAATACCCCACCGCCTTCGCGATGTCTTTGAGCGTCGGTTGCGCCATGTCGCGTCCTTCTCCTCCACTCTTACCGAACCGTCAAGTAACCTGCTCATCCGTCTGAGCATCTTCCTCCTTCGTGCTCCTGCTCGTAATCGTGGTCCTGCTCGTGATCGTGCCCGTGCCCATGCTCGTGCTCCTTCCAATCCCTCGATCACGATCACGAGCACAATCAAGATCACGAGCACGCCCCTAAACGTTCCCGCTTGACGGTCCCGCCTCCGCTTCCGTTGACCCCCGCCGCCTCTCAACTCTCATCTCTCAACTCCTCCTCCACCCCATGTTCACCCTCGGCCTCGACTACGGCACCAACTCCGTCCGCGCCCTCATCGTCCGCGTCACCGACGGCAAGGAATTCGGCTCCGCCGTCGTCAACTACCCCTCCGGCGCCCAAGGCGTCCTCCTCGACCCGCGCGACCACAATCTCGCCCGCCAACACCCCGCCGACTACGTCTTCGGCCTCGAGAAATCCGTCAAAGCCGCCCTCGCCCAAGCGAAAAAACAACGCGGCTTCTCCGCCGATAAAATCATCGGCATCGGCGTCGACTCCACCGGCTCCTCGCCCATCCCGGTCGACGCCACCAACACCCCGCTCGCCTCCACCAAGCGCTTCGCCAAAAACCTCAACGCCCAGTGCTGGCTCTGGAAAGACCACACCAGCTGGCGCGAGGCCGCCAAAATCACCGAGCTCGCCGCGCAACACCGCCCCCACTTCATCGCGAAGTGCGGCAACACCTACTCCTCCGAGTGGTGGTGGTCCAAAATCTGGCACTGCCTCAACGTCGACCCGAAGGTCTTCGCCGCCGCCCACTCCTGGGTCGAACTCGCCGACTGGATCCCGTCCATCCTCGCCGGCATCTCCAACCCCGCCGACATCAAACGCGGGGTCTGCATGGCCGGCCACAAAGCCCTCTACGCCGAAGACTGGGGCGGCCTCCCCGACAAGGAATTCCTTTCTCTCCTCGACCCCCAACTCGCCGATCTCCGCGATCGCCTGTATTCAAAAGCCTACGACGCCACCACCGCCGCCGGACAACTCTCGCCCGCCTGGGCGAAAAAACTCGGCCTCCGCGCCGGCATCCCCATCGCCATCGGCGAAATGGACGTCCACTACGGCGCCATCGGCAGCGGCGTGACGGAGGGCACGCTCGTCAAGGTCATCGGCACCTCCACCTGCGACTGCGGCGTCGTCTCCGCCGATAAAAACGTCCCCGACATCCCCGGCATCTGCGGCATCGTCAAGGGCGCCATCCTCCCGGGCTACTTCGGCATCGAGGCCGGCCAGTCCGCCGTCGGCGATATCTTCAAGTGGTGGGTCGAAACCGTGTGCAAGGGCAACGCCGCCCTCCACGCCGAGCTCACGAAGGAAGCCGCGAAACTCGCGCCCGCCCAATCCGGCCTCCTCGCCCTCGACTGGAACAACGGCAACCGCACCATCCTCGTCGACCAGCGCCTCACCGGCGCCCTCATCGGCACGACGCTTCACACCACCCGCGCCGAAATCTACCGCGCGCTCATCGAAGCCACCGCCTTCGGCGCCCGCGCCATCATCGAACGCATCCGCGACTACGGCGTCCCGATCGACCGCGTCGTCTGCGCCGGCGGCATCGCCGAGAAAAATCCGCTGCTCATGCAGATCTACGCCGACATCACCGGCTGCACCATGCTCGTCGCCGGCTCCTCGCAAGCCTGCGCCCTCGGCTCCGCCATCTCCGCCGCCGTCCTCGCCGGCGCCCACAAGGATTTCCCGTCCGCGCAGCGTGCCATGACCTCTCTCAAAAAGGTCTCCTACAAGCCGAAGCCCCGCGCCCAAAAAACCTACGACCAGCTCTACGCCTTGTATCGGCAACTCCACGACGCCTTCGGCAACGTCAACAAATCCGCCGACCTCACGCGCGTGATGAAGGACCTCCTCGACCTCAAAGACTCCGCGCGCGCCTAACCCCTCGTGCTCCTGCTCGTAATCGTGCTCGTGCTCGCCTGACCGCCTCCCCCTCCGTTCTCTCCGTTCCCTCCTGTAAAAACAGACCTTCATGAAACTTCTCGCCTCGCCAAACCTCTGGTTCGTCTGCGGCTCGCAACACCTCTACGGCCCCGGCCCGCTCAAACAGGTCGCCGCCAACGCCGCCCAGGTCGCCGCCGGCCTCGCCAAAGCCAAATCCATCCCGCTGCCGATCATCTACAAAGCCCTCGTCACCACGCCCGACGAAATCACGCAGCTCTGCCGCGACGCCGATAACGACCCCAATTGCGCCGGTCTCATCCTCTGGATGCACACGTTTTCCCCCGCGAAGATGTGGATCCGCGGACTCTCCTCACTCAAGAAACCGTTCTGCCACCTTCACACCCAGTTCAACCGCGATCTCCCGTGGAACGAGATCGACATGGACTTCATGAATCTCAACCAGGCCGCGCACGGCGACCGCGAGGCCGGCTTCCTCCACACGCGCCTCCGCCTCAACCGCAAGGTCGTCGTCGGCCACTGGTCCGATCCCGAAGTTCAACAACGCCTCGCCGCCTGGGCCCGCGCCGCCCGCGCCTGGCACGACTGGCAGGGCGCCAAGTTCGCCCGCTTCGGCGACAACATGCGCTACGTCGCCGTCACCGAGGGCGACAAGGTCGCCACCGAGCTCCGCTTCGGGTATTCTGTTAACGGATACGGCGTCGGCGACCTCGTCGCGAAACTGAACGCCGTCTCCGACGCCGACATCTCCGCTCTCTGCGGCGACTACGAAAAAGCCTACAACGTCGCCAAACCCCTCCGCCGCGGCGGCGCCCGCCACGACTCCCTCCGCGACGCCGCCCGCCAGGAGCTCGGCCTCCGCGCCTTCCTCGAGGAAGGAAACTTCAAGGGTTTCACCACCACGTTCGAAGACCTCCACGGCCTCAACCAACTCCCCGGCCTCGCCTGCCAGCGCCTCATGGCCGACGGCTACGGCTTCGGCGCTGAAGGCGACTGGAAAACCGCCGCGCTCCTCCGCGCCATGAAGGTCATGGGCGAAGGTCTCCCCGGCGGCACCTCCTTCATGGAGGACTACACGTATCACCTCGCCCCGAAAGGTCATCAGGTCCTCGGCGCGCACATGCTCGAGATCTGTCCCACCATCGCCGCCACGAAGCCGACGCTCGAAATTCATCCGCTCGGCATCGGCGGCAAAGCCGACCCCGCGCGCCTCGTCTTCGACGCCGCCACCGGCTCCGCGCTCAACGCGTCCCTCATCGATCTCGGCAACCGCTTCCGCCTCCTCGTCAACGAGGTCAAAGCCGTTAAAACGCCGAAACTCCCCAAACTCCCCGTCGCCCGCGCCGTCTGGGAATGCGCCCCCGATTTCAAAACCGCGATTGCAGCCTGGATCTACGCCGGAGGCGCGCATCACACGGGTTACAGCTACAGCGTCACCACCGAGATGCTCGAAGACTTCGCCACCATCGCCGGCATCGAACTCGCCGTCATCGACGCGAACACAAAACTCCCCGACTTCAAACAATCCCTCCGCACCAACGAGCTCTACTACCACTTAGCTCAAGGTATCCGTATTTGAAATACCGCCCGCTAAACACGCGAACCCACGCGAAACAGTTCGATTCTTTCGCGTCCTTTAGCGTGCTTCGCGGGCAATCTCCGTCATGCTCGAATCCCTCAAAGCCGAAGCCTACGAAGCCAACCTCGCCCTCCCCCGCGAAGGCCTCATCAATCTCACCTTCGGCAACGCCTCCGCCATCGATCGCTCACGCGGCATCTTCGCCATCAAGCCGTCGGGCGTCGACTACGCCGCGCTCAAGCCCGACCACATGGTCCTCGTCGATCTCGACGGCAAAAAAGTCGAGGGCTCGCTCAACCCGTCCTCCGACACCCCCACGCACCGCCGCCTCTTTCTCGCCTTCGAAAAAATCGGCGGCGTCGTCCACACGCATTCCTCGCACGCCACCGCCTTCGCCCAAGCCGGCCGCGCGATCCCGTGCTTCGGCACCACCCACGCCGACTACTTCTACGGCGAAGTCCCCGTCACCCGCAAAATGACGCCCGACGAAATCGCCCGCGCCTACGAGTGGGAAACCGGCAACGTCATCGTCGAGCACTTCGAGAAAAACACCCTCAGCCCCTCCGACTTCAGCGCCATCCTCGTCAACCGCCACGCACCCTTCACTTGGGGCGCAACCGTTGCCAAAGCCGTCGAAGTCGCCGTCGCTCTCGAATGCTGCGCCCACATGGCGCTCATGAGTATCCAACTTTCACCTACGCTCGCGCCCATCGAGCCCGAGCTCCTCAACAAACACTTCAACCGCAAGCACGGCCCCGGCGCCTACTACGGCCAGAAATGAAGGAGGAACCCGACGTCCCCGTCGGGTTCGTTCATTCCACGCAGGGCGGGTCAGCCTGCCCTGCCGTGTCGGGGTCCCGCCGAGCCGCCCTTGCCCTTTTGCGCCTTCTGCGCGTCTTTGCGGCCATTTCCTCCGCCGCTCCTCGCCGTTGCGCTCCCGTTCTCCGTGCGAGAAGCTCTGCGCCGCATGACGCTCATCGAGTGCACGCCCGCTCACGCCGCTGAAATCCTCGCCATCTTCAACGAGGAGATTCTCCACTCCACCAGCCTCTACGACTACGCCCCGCGCACCTCCGCAATGATCGATGCGTGGTTCTCCGAGAAACAACAACAACACCACCCCGTCCTCGGCGCCCTCGCCCCCGACGGCTCCCTCGCCGGCTTCGCCACCTACGGCCCGTTCCGCCCGCGCCCCGCTTACAAATACTCCGTCGAACACTCCATCTACATCCACAAAGCCCACCGCAGCCGCGGCCTCGGCAAACTCCTCCTCCGCGAAATCGTCGCCGCCGCCCAACGCCAAAACTACCACACCGTCATCGGCGGTATCGACTCCGCCAATACCGCCAGCATCCGCCTCCACCTTCAGCTGGGCTTCACCCACTGCGGCACCGTCAAACAAGCCGGCTTCAAATTCGGCCGCTGGCTCGACCTCGATTTCTACCAACTCGTCCTCAACACCCCCGCCCACCCCACCGACGGCTAAGCCCGATCATTCAGCTCAACCACGCCCCGCCACCTCTCCATTCGTGTAGATTCGTCCATTCGTGGTTCCTAATCTCTCCGTTAAAAACCAACCGCGTCTCGCTTTGCCCCTCGTCACGCTCCGCCCCGCTACCCTCGCCGACGCCCCGCTCCTCCGTCGCTGGGACGAACAACCCCACGTCGTCGCCTCCGATCCGAACGACGACTGGCAATGGGAAACCGCCCTCGCCGAAACCCCCGACTGGCGCGAATCCTTCATCGCCGAAATCTCCACCCGCCCCATCGGCTTCCTCGAAATCGTCGATCCCTCCCGCGAAGACAGCCGCTACTGGGGCAACATCGCTCCCGGCCACCGCGCCATCGACATCTGGATCGGCGAACCCGACGCCCTCAACCAGGGCTACGGCACCCAAATGATGCGCCTCGCCATCGCCCGCTGTTTCGCCACCCCCTCCGTCCACACGATCCTCATCGATCCACTCCGCGAAAACACCCGCGCCCGCCGCTTCTACGAACGTCTCGGTTTCACTTTCCTCGAACACCGCCGCTTCGGCCTCGACGACTGCGCCGTGTATCAACTTTCCCGCGACGCCCCTATAGCATATTAAATCAGGTCATAGCCGTTGGCCGAATCGGAAACCCGATTTGAACCACGAGGGCACCGAGCACACAGAGGGGCCACGGGATCTCTCCGTGTCTCTGCGCCGCTGTGGTTCACCTGAAGGACTATAGTTTTTCTGAAACGCTCTAAATTCTAAGATCAGTCCGCATTCCTCGACCACCGCGTTCCAAGTCTTGCCTCCCGCATCGAAGATTCGCAGAAGCCTGCCTCCCGCTTCGATTCCATGCGCCGTGCCCGCAGGACACTGCCCGCCTTCGCTTGCATCGCGCTCGCCCGTCCCTCCGGCTGCGCCACCACGCGACCAACCTACACGGCCCCAGTGGACAGCGACTTCCCCGCCCTCAACCGTCGCGTTTGCCTCGCTTGAACCCGGCGCACCATCATCCCAAACGCGCCGCCTCGAGCAAACGCCCCCCTCGTCCTTTCGTGCACGCGATCCCCGCCCTCCTCCTCGCCTGGCTCTGGCCCGCTCCATCCGCCCTCCTCCTCCTCGCGCTGCTCACCTTCCTCTTCCGCCCGCTTCGCTCCCTCGCTCGCGTTTTCGCCGCGCTCAGTTCCGCCGTCGCCCTCCTCCTTCTCGCCGCCGCACTCGCCTTGTCCTTCTCCGCTCACGCCCCTTCGCCCGCCGCCAACCTCGCGCTCTTCCTCAGCCTCTTCACACTCGTCCCGCTCCTCGGTTCCCTCGTCCTGCTCGCCCGCTCCCGCCCACCGCGTCACTGAATTTCCGATGCTCCCGCTCACCAAAATCCTCCTTCTCCTCACCTTCTCCGCCGCGCTCGTCCACGCCGAAACACCCGCCGCATCGCCCACCTACTGGCACCTCGTCAACACCGCCGTCGTCCTCCGGGTCGACCCCGCCGGCAAACTCACCTTCCTCAACACCGGCGAGGCCGGCCATCTCACCCTCGCCGCCGATCGCACCTTCTCCGGCACCTTCGCCGAAACGCCTTTCAGCGGAAAATTCGCCGACGGAAAACTCTGGCTCCGACGCACCTCGGAACCGACGCCCGCCGCACTCGCATTCCTCGAAGCTCGGCCCATCGACCAATCCACCGCCCACGAACTCCTCCGTTTCTCCCGCAGCGCCCACCGTGCTTCTTCCGCCGACCTTCCGCGCGCTCTGCGCAACTCCATCGCCAACGCCCTCCAGCGCCGACTCGCCACCCTCGCAGAAGCCGTGATGTTTCATTGCCTCGAGAACGCCGTCGAAAAAGTCGATCGCCTCGACGACCTCATCGGTCCCGACAAGCAGCTCAGCGCTCTCCCGTCCATCGACGGCGAAGACTACAGCAAACTCGACCTCAGACCCGAAGCCACCTGGACCATCGAGTCCGCCAGCGGCATCAAAGTCACCTACGGCCCCTCGCCCGAATAGGGCGGGTCTGAGACC
>JAFAAS010000122.1 GCA_023426435.1 Verrucomicrobiota bacterium
CACCCACACAAACGCTCCGGGCCGCATCACGCCGTAATCGAACACCAGCGGCTCCGGCCAGAGCGCGAGGCGCAGGTAATGAACCACCGCCTGACACTGCACCTGCAAATACGCCCAAGGCTCAGCCGGCGCCCCATACGGCACCGCATCGCTGCGGAAATCTCCCCACAACACGCGCGCGGCCAGCAACAGCCATGTCGCCGCCATCATCGCATAAACCCCGCCGCGCGCGCGCAGCGTTTCACGAAAGCCCCCGGTCAAAAACGTGCGATCATACAACAACGCCAGCACCGGAATCGCCGCCGCGAATTCATGCGCCAGCATCCCCAACGCGCACGCCGCCACCGCCACGACGCGCCATCCACGGATCACCGCCTGCAGGGTCACCATCACCGCCAGCCCCGCCACCAACTCGGGGCGCCGCGTCACATCCGTCACCGCCGCCGTTTGCAGCGGATGCAACATCCAGATCGCGCTGGTCGCGAGCGCGAGCCAGCCCGCGCTGCGCCCAAACCGCTCCCGCAAATGCGGCAGCTGCAACGTTCGTCGCAGCACCGCAAACATCACGCCCGCCGTCGCCACGTGGAGCGCAAGACTTGTCCCGCGCGCGATCGCCACGTGCCCCTTGTCCAGCGCAAACCAAATCGTTTCCGGCAACGATTCCGCCCATTCGCCCGCAAACGAATTCGCCCACGCCGCCACCGCCGCCGCCGCGAGCGCCGCCACCGCGAAGGCGGTCGACGGGAGTTCAGCGTTGGTGGAACGTGCGTCAGTCATCCAGGAAAACATCCACGTTGAAGACCCGTCGCGCCGCGAGCGAGGAAAGTTCAGGTTCGCCGCCTTATTGCGTGGCTCGCTGATACTGTCGCACCTGCGAGAGATTCTCGCGCACCACCGCATTCTCCGGATCTCGGCTCAGCACTTCCTCGTATTCCCGCGCGGCCTCCTCGAAGCGCCGCAACATCAACAACGCGTTCGCCAGATTATTCCGCGCCCGCACGTGGTTCGCATCCATGCCCAGCGCCATTCGATAACGCGCAATCGCCTCTTCCACTCGCCGCGATCGCGCCAGCAAATTGCCCCAGACAAAATAAACCTCCGCCGACGGCGCGATTTCGGACGCCGCCCGATACGCACTCTCGGCCCGCGCAAAATCGCTCGCTCGCGCCAGCAGATTTCCGAGCGCTAGTTGCGCCGCCGCCAAACGGGGATCATGAGCCAACGCCTCGCGAAACTCCCGCTCCGCCGCCGCCGCATCCTGCTGCTTCTCTCGCAACAAACCCATCTGATACCGCGCCAACCCGAACGCCGGCTCCACGCGCAAGACCTCGGCCAAATCGCGTTCCGCCTCGTCGAACCGGCCTTGTTTGATCGCGACCGCCGCCAGGCTCGTGCGCGCCTCTCGCGAAAGGGGATCGTTGCGCAGCGCCGCTTCGAACCGTTCCCGCGCCGCGTCGATTTCGCCCAACTGCATCAATACCGTGCCGAGCCCGATCGCCGCGTCCGCATATTGCGGCGCCGCATCGCTCGCCGCTTCCAGATGCAGTCGCGCCTCCTTCCACTCCCCTCGGCTCGCCAGGAGCTTGCCCAAACTGAAATGCGCAAACGCATGATTCGGCTGAAGCGCAATCGCCCGACGAAACGCCGCCATCGCCCGCCCCGTTTCGCCCGCTGCGCCCAACGCCCGCCCGAGATTATGCTGCGCGCGCGCATTCTCGGGGCGTTTCTCGACCGTGTCCGCCCACAACGTGACCTCCGATCGATACACGTCGTTGCGCATCACCGTCGCCGCCGAACACAGCGCAATCACGAAGAAAGCCAGCAGCGCGCGACCGCTTGAACTCAGCGGCAGCGATCGCACACCGGCCGCGGCCAACGCGAGCAGCGCCGCGAGCGTGAGATACATGCGATGCTCCGCCATCGTCTGCGTCGCCACCGGCACAAAACTCGAGCTCGGCGCCAGCAGCAGGAAGAAACACGCTCCCCACAATCCCGCGACGCGGTTGCGCATCAAACACCACAGCACCGCGCCGCCCGCCGCCAGCAGCAGCGCCAGCTGCATCCACACTTCGGATACGGACGCGATCGTCGGCGTTCCATAGTCGAAAACCTGCCCGACCGGCCAGAACGCGAGCCGCCCATAGCGCACGATCGCTTCGCACTGGGTCAGAAAATAGGTGACCACGCCGATCTCCGTCTCGAATCCCGCCGATCCGCCGCGACCCCGGTTTGCGACCATCAGCCCCACGAGCGGAATCCAACTCGCGAACAGCGCCGCATGTAATCGTCCGTGTTGTTGCCACGCTGCACGCAGCGAACCCGCAACGAGCGCGCGATCGTAGAGCAGGATGATAATCGGCACGACCGCGACCGTCTCCTTCGTGCCAACGCCAAGGAAACAGGCGAGCACACTGCCGACCGCCCACAGGCGTCGCGCTGACTCGCGCAATTCCCCGGCCGGCGCGGTCGCCCGCACAAATCCATACAGCGCGAGCAAACCCAACAACCCCGCGAGCGATTCCGCGCGTTGCACCACGTAAGTCACCGCGGCGGTCTGCAGCGGATGCAACGCCCAGATCAGCGCAATCGCGAGCGCCGTCCACCGCGCCACGGAATCGCTTTCCTTCGCGCGAATCAGCGTTCGCCGAACCAGCCCGAACAGCACCAACGCCGCCGCGGCGTGGATCAGCACATTCGTCACCCGAAATCCACGGGCATCGAGCCCGTGCAGCGCGTAATCGATCGCAAACGAAAGATTCAGAATCGGCCGTCCGCTGACCGTCTCACCGCCCGTCGCCGGCGGACGCATCCAATCCAAGGACGGAAACCGCCGGATCGTGCCGTTGTTTAGAATCGAATCGTGATCATCGAGGACGAACGGCGCGGCCAGGCTCGTCCACCACGTCGCCACCACGGCCAGCACGATCAAGCCCGCCGCCAACCAGGCGGGACAGCCGGTGCGGTGCGGCGCGGGGGTTGAAGCCGTGGTCATGTTTCAGAACAGCCGCGCCACGCTGACGACGCCGCTTCTCACGGCAAAAGAAAAGCTCCCTCACCAGGAGGGAGCTTGAAGAGCTAAGGCCGTTGACGTCTCGACTTAGAAGTCGAACGACGCGCTCAGGATGAACTGACGCGGATCGATGATGCGGAACGAATACGGCGAGCCGTCGTAGTTGACCGCCACCGGACGGAGTTCGCCGCCTTCGAAGACGTTCATGACGTTGAGCTGCAGCTTCATCCCGACCTTGTTGTCGAACAGCGGGCGGCGATAAGCGACCCAGAGATCGGTGTAGAACTGGGCGTCGTCGTAGATCGGGCGCGACACATCCGACATGTCCATCACCGGCTGGCCATTGTAGGTATTCACGCCGCTGGCACGACCGTAGTAGCCGATGACCGCTTTGTCTTCCCAACGTTGGCTGCCACCGATGCTGAAGCCGCGCAGCGCGCCTTCGGTGAAGTTGTAGGTCGTGAGGAAGGACCAGCGGTATTTGCGCTGACCCATGACGGACTGGCCTTGGAGATCCCGGTCGAGCGCGAGCTGCGGCGCAACGACACCATTATAGTAGGCCTCAGGATTGGCGAAGCCGTTGGCCGTTTCCGGGAACAGTTCGCTGCGGTAGCCGTAAGAGCTCCAGAAGTTCGTCAGGTTCACTTCGCGACCACCGCTGGTGGTGTAGGTGGCGAATTGGGAATACTGCGGGAGGAGGTAGTCGCTCGCCTTCGCCGCCTTCCAGACGGCCATGCGCTCGGCTTCCCACGGCATGAACTCCTTCAACACGCTGGCATACTTGGTGTCCTGCTTGCCGAAGGTGAACTTGAGGGTCCACTCGGGAATCGGGTTGTAGTTGATCTCCGCCTCCACGCCCTTGGCTTCCGCGTTGCGGGTGGCGCCCAAGGCGAACGGCCGCGAGGTGTAATAATCGTAGTCCTGCTTCCAGATCTTTTCCGCGGCGTCCTGCACGGCCTGTTCTTCCTGCGTGCTGAGGTTCGTGCCAAAACCTTCGACGGTCGGATTATACCCCATGTTGATGAGGGCGATCGTGCGCGCCCAGTTGCGGAAGAGGGTCGAGTCGACGTTATCCTTCAGGCGGTTGAAGACGTTCGGCGCGTTGATGTTTTCATTCTCGTTGGACGCTTCGAACCAGGTGATGCGGGCAAACAACTTGTCGTCGAGAGCCGAGAACTGGATGCCGTAGTCCTTACCTTTACCCGTGGGCTTCGGCAGCTGATTGCCGTAGAAGTCGCCCAACGCGGTCGTCGGCGGGTTGAAGTTGGAGGACTCGTTATAGCTCACGCCGAAGCTGCGGACAAACTGCCAGAACTGCGAACCGGAATCGGCGCGGTTCTCGATCGTGCTCCAGTTTTTGAAGGGGCGCAGAACGCCGCCGAGCGTGCGGGTCGTGCCCGACATTTCGCTGTAGGGACCCCAGCGGTTGAAGATCAAGTCGCGCTGGAAAACGCCGTCCTTCCACTTGTCGGCGTTGGTGATCGCGGGAGCGACGACATTGCCGTTCGCGTCCGTCACCGCCGGCAGGGCGGAATGAGTGATGCGGGCCTTATACTCGTCCTTGCGCACGCCAAACGTGGCGACGAGGCGGTCGTCCCAAAGATGGCTCGTAATGGCCGCGCTGAGCGAATCGACGATGCGCTGATTGCGACCGGTGTTCGCGTCGATGTCCTGGAACGCATGCGTGACATTCAGCGGCTGGAAGCTGCTGGTGCTGTAAGTGTAGGCGTTGATGTCACCCGTATACTTCAGGTAGTCCCAATAACCGGCCGCGCGCGTGACCACGCCATGCGGATCGCTGGGCGAAGCGAGGTAATAGGTGCGGCGGAGAGAATTGCCCGTGCCACGATTCCAGCCCGTGGGCTCGCCCGCGGCATTGTTGTTCGGGTTCGGAAGATAGCGGAGCGCAGCGGCGTCGGAGCCCGCGGAGAGATATTGCAAGCGCTGGCGGATCGAGGCGCTCATGTATTCGTCGCGGGACCACAGGCCCAGGACCTGATGGCGGCCCAGCCACTTCATCCAACCGTCTTTCTGCGTGAAATCGGGCGTCCAGGCCAGCATCGCGCGGTAGTGATCGTCGAGCGCTTCGTTGATGTAGCTGTCGGGATCCTGCTCCTCGACATACGGCTTGCCGAAGTAGGGATTCGGTTGGCCGCTGGGCAGGTTGATGTTGGTATCAACAAACAGCGTCGGGACGTTGAGCTGACCGATCGTGTAGTTGGAACGCTGGAAGAAATCCTGACGGAACCAGCCGCCGCTGAGATAAAGATCGAAGGGCAGCTCCTGCTCGAACTCGAGATTGTAGTTCCGGTTCTTCGCGCTGCCGAAGTTCGGGGAGGCGATGTTGATCTTGCGCCAGTCGTAGATCGAGCGATCGGTCACGCTGGGATAGCGATAGCTCGCCGCGAAGATGCCGTTGCCCGCGCCCGTCCAGCCTTGGGACGAGGTGTAAGTGCGGGTGTAATGATCGGCCCAGGTCGGGTTCGCCCAGATGTCAGCTTCCGGAGGATTGACGGCAGGGTTCGCAGCCGGATTGGTCGGCGTGCCCCAGTTCGGGAGATAGCGATACTGATAGGTCGGCTGGAACCAGTTCACGAGCTGGCCATCGGCGATCTGCTGGATGCTGCGGCCTTGATTCACGACGCCGATGCCCGGCGTGAACAGGATGTTCGGCGAGGGCTGGCCGGCGACCCAGTTGGCGGGAATGCCAAAGATGGTGTCTCCGAAAACATTGATGCCGTTATACTGCGTGCGGGCCGCGTTCCACTTCGTCGCGTCGTAGCCGGGACGGGTGGCGACGAAGTCGCGCAGCTCGTTCGCGTAGGGCGACGAAGCATTGTTCACCAACATGCTCACGGCCTGGCCGGAGCCGTTGTAAACGCGGTGCGTCACCGGATCGTAGTAGGGACGGCCGGCGAGATTCCACTGCGTCACGAAATCGCGCGGCGTGAGCGTGTTCGGACGATGATTGTCGTTGCGATACGCTTCGATGTTCGCGCGGAGGATCGTCTTCGAGAAGGGCTTGAACGTGATCGCTCCATACGCGCGCTTGGTCTCGTCGTAGGCGGGTTCGCGATCGAAACGGCGATCATCGTAAAGCACCGCGCCGTAGATCGCGAGTTTGTCGTCGATGATGCCTTGGTTGAAGTTCAGCGAGCTGCGGAAGGAGCCGTATTGGTCCGTGCGGAGCGAGAGGTTCGCGCTGTCGCGGTTGAGCTGCGCCTGCGCAGTGCTCTGGTTGACGATACCCGCCGGGCTGCCGAGACCGAAGAGCATCGAGTTCGGACCGCGGCTGATTTCGACCGACTGCGTGTTGTAGGAGTCGAACGGCACCGCGCCGATGGACGGGTAATAATTAACGGCCGAGCTGGGAGCACCGAGACCGCGCACGCGATTCGCCTGAGCGTTCGTGTAGGGCGTCATGTTGTTGCCCTGCGTGCCGCCGGCGTTCACGTCGAGCACGCCGTCATTGCGCATGCTCTGCGTCGGTTGCGTGTAAGTGAGCGAACCTTCCGTGTTCACTTCATAACGGAAGATATCGTTGATGTCCGTCGAAGCCGTGTCCTCGAACTGCTGCTTCGTCACCACCGAGATCGAGGCGCCGAGGTCCGCGATGTTGGTGTTCATGCGACTGCCCGCGAGGGTGTTCTGCGCGAAGTAGCCCTGGTCGCGCGAAGCGTCGACGGTGAAAGGCGAAAGCACGATCACTTCGTCGCTCGCCGGCTCGCCGGACGTCGGTTGCGACGCCTGCTGGGCAGACATGAGGTGAGTGATCGAGGCGGCCAGCAACGATGCAGCGAGGCATCGGACTCCTGAATGGAGATGTCGGTTGCGTGTAGTCATGTCGGGGGTCTGTTGGTAGTGAAAGAAAACGGGCCAGCGAAGTGGCGCCGGTAAGAACGAGTTGGGACAAATTCGCTGGGGACGCGAAGGAAGCGGAGCACGGAACGGGGTTGGCGAGTCTGCGCCGACACCTGAATGCGCTTCCGGATTTTGATACAACGTGAGCTTTCCTCAGACAGTTCGAAGCCACGTTGGTTCGAGCCACAAACAAACCCCCACAAACGAAAAGTCCGCGCACACAATCGCGCACGCGGACATCGCCTCCCCTCCTCTTACGCCGACGGAAATTCCGTCCTCAGAAATCGAACTGATCGATGTTGTCTTTGTTAAACACGAAGGGCGTTCCGAGGAGAATGTTGTCGCCCTCGATCTCGAAGGTGCCGAGCGAGCCAGCCGTGAAGCTCGTGTCGCCCGCTTTCAATTTTCCCTGCGCCAGCGCCGCCGCCGCCTGCACGGTGAGATAACCGAGATCTTCCGTTTTCCACAGGATCACGCTGTCGGTCACCCCTTCCTTCACGTAACGACGATTTTCGTTCGGCAGCCCGAGCCCGATCACGTGCACCTGCCCGGTCTTGCCCGCCTGCTTCACCGCTTCGGCCGCTCCCGGCACCGCCGGCGACGCGATCGCCATGATCAATTTCAGATTGGGATTCGCGCTCATCAGCGCCGTCGCCTCCGTCTGCGCTTTGTCCTTCAAATCGTCGCAGGGCCGCACCGCCACGAGCTTCATCTTCGGATACTTCTCCGCCAGGCGCGCCTCGATGTGCTTCTGCCACTCACGCTGATTCGCCGCGGTGAGCGATGCGGTGATGATTGCGAATTCGCCTTCTTCACCCGTCACGCGCGCCGCTTCATCCATCAACTTGTGCCCGATCCCTTCCGGCGTCGCTTGGTTAACGAAGAACGAGCGCGCGTCCGGCATCGCATCCGCATCGTAAGTGATCACCTTGATCCCGCGCGCTTGCGCCTTCCGCAAAGCCGTCGAGATCCCTTCCTTGTTCTCGCACGCCGCCGCAATCGCATCCACGCCGAGCGTGATCCAGTTCTCCACGATTTCGTTCTGTCGCGCCGGATCGGTGTCGGTCGGCCCATCGAAAATCAAATCCACGCCCAACTCCTTCGCCGCCTTCTCCGCGCCTTCCTTGCACGAGATGAAATACGCATTGCCCTTCGCCTTCGGCAGCAAAGCGATCGTGAGTTGACGCTCGCCATTGGCCGACGCCGCATCCGGCGATTTGCCGCAACCTGCAATCAGCGCGACCAGGGAAACGAAGAGGAAAAGGAGCGTCAGCTTTTTCATGGTAGGGAAAGGGTTCGATTGGACCGCAAACTTCGCGATTCAGCCCGGCTCAGGAAATGTTTTTTTCGGCCGCCGCCGCGACCGCCCGCCGCGCGCGCCAATCCGCCCACAGCTTCGGCAACACGCCGCTCGCCAGCGCCAGCACCAAAAGCCCGCCCGTCAACACGCCCGCCGCCTCGCGCGGCAGCCGCGCATGCACCAAGCCATTGTTCAGCACCGCGATCGCCGCCACCCCGATCAACGTGCCGTGCACGGACCCGCGTCCGCCAAAAATACTCGTGCCGCCCAGCACCACCGCCGTGATCGCGAACAATTCATAACCGGTCCCCGCATCCGCTTTCGCCTGCCCCAGTCGCGCCGTGTAAATGATCGCCGCCAACGCCGCGACCATCCCCGCCAACACATACGCCGTCGCCACACGCCGCTCCACCGGCACCCCCGCATAACGCGCTCCCTCCGGAGAAAATCCGATCGCCCGCACCGTCCGTCCGAAGGTCATGCGATGCACCAGCAGCCAGATCGCCGCCACGACGAGAATAAACAGCGGCGCCTGCGCCGGCATCCCCAACCAGCGCTCCTGGCCCCAAAAAAGAAAACTCGCCGGAAATCCCGTGAACGTATCCACGCCGCGCGTCACGGCTTCCGCCACCCCGCGGAAAAGCGAAAACGTCCCGAGCGTCACGATCAACGGCGGCAACTTCAGCCGCGTGATCAGCGTCGCATTCACCCCGCCCGCCAACGCGCCCAGCGCCAGCGTTCCCGCGATCGCCAGCGGCAGCGGCATGCCCGCATCGCGCCAGAGTTTCCCGAAACACACCGCGCAAAGCCCCAGCAGCGAACCCACCGAAAGATCGATCCCGCCCGTCAGAATGATCGGCGTCATCGCCACCGCGAGGAGGCCGATTTCCACCGAGTGACGCAGGATGTCGAACGTGTTGTCCAGCGTGCCGAAACGCGGTCCGACCGAGTTGAAATACATCCACTCCGCCGCCACGAGCACGAGGAGCACCGTCTCGTGCCGCAACCAGCCGCGGGCTTTCTGCGGCGCTTTCACCGGCGCGCTCATCTCCGCCCCTCCTTCCGGCTGCGCAATCCTTCCGCCACCACCGCCAGCAGAATAATCGCTCCTTCGATCGCGCGGCTCCAATACGCTTCGATGTGCAGATGCGTGAGCCCCGGCGACACACACGCCAGCAGCAACGCGCCCGCCAGCACGCCCCACAGGGTGCCGCGTCCTCCCGAAATGGATACGCCGCCCACCACCACCGCCGCGATCGCGCGCAGCTCGAGTCCCGTGCCCGCTTTCGGATCCACCTGGGGCGATTGCACGGCATTCATCACCGCCGCCGCCCCCGCCAGCAATCCCATCGCCACGAACACACCAAAGGTCACCGCGCGCGGTTTCAACCCCGCCAGCCGCGCCGCCTCCTCATCGCTGCCCACCGCATAAACAACCCGTCCCGCGGCGAGATGCCGCAACCCGATCGCCAGCGCCACAAACAATCCCACCGCCACCGCAATCAACAACACCTGCCCGCCGCGCTGGCTCAACCCGAGCCACTGCACGCCGTCCGGCAAATCCACGAACTGACCCTGCCGCCACCAGCGCAATCCTTCCCGCCACGCCACCATCGTCGCCAAAGTCACCACAATCGACGGCAAACGCAGCCCCGCCACCAACCATCCATTCACCGCCCCCAGCAATCCGCCCAAAATCACCGCCGCGATCGCCGCGACCGGAAACGCCAGGCTGTCCGCCGCCAACAAACCGAACGCCACGCCGCACACCGCAAACTGCGACCCCACCGAAATATCGATCTGCCGGCTCAGGATCACCAACGCCATTCCCCCAATCACCACCAGCGTCGGCGCCTCCCGCGCCGCCAGCGACAACAGGGGTTGCGGCGAAAAAAACGCCGGCGCCACCACCGCGAGCAACAACAACACCGCCCCCAACACCGCCGCCACCGAAAGCTCCCGAAAATACCGCCTCATCGCGCTATCCTCCAAACCCTCTCATTTGAACCACAGAGGCACCGAGCCACAGAGAAGACCTTTCTCTTCGGCTCGATCTCCGTGCCTCCGTGCCTCTGTGGTTCAATTCCTCCGTCGCCGCGCCTCAACCATCCCCCGCGACGATCTGATGCTTGGACCTTCTCTGGAACTTGGAGCTTGGAGCTTGGAGCTTTCATTCACGCCGTCCTCCCCAAAGCCGCACTCATCACCTCTTCCGCCGCCGCCCCTCCCGGCAACACCGCCGTCAACCGGCCTCCGCGCATCACCCCGATCCGATCGCTCATTCCAATCACCTCCGGCAAATCGCTCGAAATCAAAATCACCGCCAGCCCTTCGTTCGCGAGTTCACGAATGATCCGATGAATCTCGCTCTTCGCCCCCACGTCCACGCCCTGCGTCGGCTCGTCGAGAATCAATATCCTCGGCTCCGTCGCCAGCCATCGCGCCAGCGCCACTTTCTGCTGATTCCCTCCGCTCAAACTCCCCGCCGGCGCCTCCGGCCCCGCGGTCTTGATCGCCAGCTCGCCAATCATCTTGTTCGCCAGCGCACGCTCCGCCCCATCGCGCAGCCAGCCGCCGCGGAAAATCTTCGGGTGAATCGCCAGCGTCGTATTCTCCTCCACCGCCATCTCCAGAATCACGCCGTGCCGCCGCCGGTCTTCCGGCACATAGGCAATGCCCAACGCCATCGCCTCCCTCGGCGAACGAATCTCCACCTCGCGCCCACCCACGAGAATCCGTCCCGCGCTCGCCGGCGTCAGCCCAAACAACGCCCGCGCCAACTCCGTTCGCCCCGCTCCCACCAATCCCGCCAGCCCAAAGACTTCGCCCGCGGCCACGTCGAAACTCACTCCGCTCACGCCGCCTTCCGCGCAACCGACGTCTTTCAACGACAGCGCCGGCCCGTCCGCCTTCACCCGCAATCCGTCACCACTCGGCGGATACAGCTGCGCGATCTCGCGTCCCACCATCAGCCGGATCAATCCAGCCTCATCGATCCCTTCCACCGTTCGCGTGCCCACGCTTTCGCCATCCCGCAAAACCGTCACCCGATCCGCCAGCGCAAAAATCTCCTCGAGCCGGTGCGAAATATAAATCACCGCCACCCCCGACGCCCGCAGGTCGCGCACGATCCCATAAAGCCGCTCCTGCTCGCGCCGCGTCAACGACGCCGTCGGCTCGTCCATGATGATCACCCGCGCCCCCGCCCCAAGCGCACACGCGATCTCCACCAGCTGCTGCTCCGGCATCGACAGCGCCCGAACCTCCTCCTCCGGCGCCACCTCCGCCCCCACCCGCTGCAACAACTCCTTCGCTCGCCTCCGCCGCTCCGCCCAATCGACCCTTCGCCAGCCTGCGCGACCTTCTAACCGCAACCCGATGTTTTCCTCCACGCTCAAATCCGGAAACAAAGCGGGCTGCTGATAAATACACGCGATCCCGCGCCGCCGCGCTCCCGCCGGATCGAGCCGACCCAAGGTCTCTCCGCCAATCTCGATCGTCCCCGCATCCGGCTGATGCGCACCCGTCGCCACTTTGATCAAGGTCGACTTTCCCGCGCCATTTTCCCCCAGAAGCGCATGCACTTCACCCGCGCTCACCTCGAAATCCACCCCGCGCAACGCCCGCACTGCGCCAAAGGATTTACGCAGATTTTTGAACGCGAGGATGGGTGGGGCACCAGACATGAACAAGACGACGGTTGAAGCGGCGCAAAAGGGGACACGCCGCTCGCAAAAACGCCAGCCTGCTTAAACGGGCCGTGTTTTTTCCAGCCCCACGCCGCCCAGCGTAAATCCGCTGTCCGCCAGCAATTGCTGCGCCTCAAACGCTCGCCGCAACGCGATGGTAAGCCCGTTCACCTCCGGCACGGCAGAGCCCTGACGCGCATCTTCCGCCCAGTTCACCTCCGCCGCTGGAAAATCCCGAATCGTCGCCGATCGATGCACCGCCTCGATGATCGCCGTGTGACGCGCCGCCATCTCCGAGCCGCAGATCGGCGCAGCCGGATCGCTCATGCGAGCCAACACCGCCGCCATCATCGAGCGGCGCGTCGCCGTCATGTCCGGCAATTTTCGATGATCCCCGCGGCCGTTATTGTCGCGCCACCAAGCCTCGCGCTCATACCGCCAGCCGGCCGTGCCTTTCTCCCCATGGATCACAATCTCGGGTTCCTCCGTTTCGTGCGAGGCATGACTCACCCCGAACCAGAGTTTCACCCCGTTCGCCGTCTCCGACGTCACCACCGCCGTATCGAAACTTTCGATGCGATGCGCCCGGAACAACTCGACCTGCTTCACCGTCGCCGCCGCCGCTTCCGCCGTCGGGCTCGCGAAATACAGGCTCAACATCACGAAATGCCCGAACGCATTGTTCAACGGAGAATCGAACACCGGCACGCCCGCCACTTGCGTGCGGCCCGCCCATTCGTTGCGCAGGAAATACCCGCGTCCGCGCGGCCAGATGCCGAGAAACCGCACCGACTGCACCGCGCCAATCGCGCCCTTCGCCAGCTCATTCTTCAACCACACCGTGCCCGGCTCGTAGAGATCCTGGAACCCCACCGCCACAAACCGCCCCGTCTCCCGCTCCGCCGCCCGCACCGCCTCCACTTCCGCCATCGAGCCGGCCAACGGTTTCTCCACCAGCACATTCGCTCCGGCCTTCAACGCCGCGATCGTCATCCGCGCATGCCAGTGAATGCCCGTCGGAATCAGGCAGAGGTCGATGCGCCCCTGCTGATCGCGCAACATCTCCTCGTAATCGGAATAGATCGCGCAGCCGTGCTCGCGCAGTTCCGCGATGTTCGCCGCCTCATCCTCGGCATTGATCACCGTCGCCGCCACGATCGCCACTTCACCCCGCGCCCGGCACTCCCGGGCCAGCTGCAAATGGATGCGCCCATAGCCGGAAATTCCGATCAGCGCCACGCGCCAGACTTGCCGGTTTTCGCTCATGCGCAGGTCGCCACTTGGTCTCCCGGAACCGCCCACGACAACACCCCTCGAACGGGCGGATACGAAAAGAATGAGATTCCCAACATCACGAGAAAAGAAAAGGGGCGATAGTCGCGGGGGTGAACAGCGCGGAAAGCGCCAACGGTCGCGCACTTTTGTCCCGCGCTTGCACGACGCCACGCGGCCCAATCCTTGACAGTCCGAGTTGCCGCACGTTGCGGCGTCGCCGAGCTTCTCGACGTTCCAACCTCTTCTTCCGCGCCATCCTCAGCGCACGAACGCCTCTCGCTCTCTCGAACGCTCGTCTCCCGCCCCGCCCCAAGCATGTTTCCTCGTCACCTCCTGCTCCTCGCCAGCCTCGCCGCTTTTTCTCCTGCCTTCGCCGCTGACTGGCCCGAGGTCCGGCGCGAAACCAAGCCGTGGTCCCGCTGGTGGTGGTTCGGCAACGTCGCCGATCGCGCATCCCTCACCGCCGCCCTCGAGTCCGCCGCCGCCGCCGGCCTCGGCGGCCTCGAAATCACTCCGATCTACGGCACCCGCGGCTACGAGGATCGCTTCGTCGACTTCCTCTCGCCCGAGTGGACCGCCCTCCTCGAACACACGCTCGCCGAAGCCCAACGGCTCGACCTCGGCATCGACCTCGCCACCGGCACCGGCTGGCCCTTCGGCGGCCCGTGGCTCTCCGAAAACGAAGCGGCCCGTTACATCACTCACCAGACTTACACCGTCGCCCCCGGCGCCCGCCTCACCGAACCCGTTGTCCTCACCCAAAAACCGCTCGCCCGCTTCGCCGGCCCGCGCCGTGTTCCAGTTTCCGATCTGCCTCAACCGATCACCGCGTATCCAAATCTCCAGGACCTCGCCCTCGACCAAATCCGCTTCGAACGACCGCTCGAGCTCGTCACACTGATGGCGTTTCCCTCCGACTCCTCCGCCGCGCCCATCGATCTCACGTCATTCGTCCGCGCCGACGATCACCTCGACTGGACCGCCCCCGCTGACCAAGGCCCCTGGACCCTCCACGCCCTTTTCTCCGGCCCCCACGGCAAAATGGTCGAGCGCGCCGCCCCCGGCGGCGAAGGCCTCGCCCTCGACCACCTCTCGTCCTTCGCCCTCCAAACCTACCTCGCCCACCTCGCTGAAAAGTGTCACCTATTAGGTGACACTCCCTCCGGCATCCGCGCGTTCTTCAACGACTCCTACGAGGTCGACGACGCCCACGGCGAAGCCAATTGGACGCCCCGCTTCTTCGAACAATTCCAAAAACGCCGCGGCTACGATCTCCGCCAACATCTCCCCGCCCTTCTCGCCGGCCCCGACACCCGCGTTCTTTCCGACTTCCGCGAAACCATCTCCGACCTCCTCCTCGAGGAGTTCACCATTCCCTGGCGCAACTGGGCCCACGCCCGCGGTGCCTTCATCCGCAACCAAGCCCACAACGCCCCCGCCAACCTCCTCGATCTCTACGCCGCCAGCGACATCCCCGAACAGGAGGGCAACGGCCTGCTCGCGATGAAGCTCGCCTCCTCCGCCGCCCACCTCACCGGCAAACCGCTCGCGTCCGCCGAAACCGCCACCTGGCTCAACGAGCATTTCCTCACCACCCTCGCCGAGCTCAAACACGACGCCGACACCTTCCTGCTCTCCGGCATCAATCACGTCTGCTACCACGGCACCGCCCTCTCCCCCCTCGACGCCTCTTGGCCGGGCTTCAACTTCTACGCGTCCGTCGAGCTCAACCCCCACAACCCGCTCTGGTCCGACTTCCCCGCCCTCAACGCCTACCTCACCCGCGCCCAATCCTTCCTTCAACACGGCCGCTCCGACGAAGACGTCCTCCTGTATTATAATATCCACGACACCTGGGCCCAACGCGGCGACAACACCCTCCCGCACTTCGGCCACGGCGGCCAAAATCCCGTCGGCGTCACCGCCGCGCAACTCGCCCAGGAACTCCACACCCGCGGCATCGGCTTCGACTACGTGTCCGACCGCCTCCTCTCCGCCTTCCGCGTCGAAAACGGCGAACTCACCAACGGCACCGCCCGCTATCGCGCCCTCGTCCTCCCCGCCATCCATCACCTTCCGCCCGCAACCTTCGCGAAACTCGCCGCACTCGCCGACGCCGGCGCCACCCTCCTCTTCCACCAACATCTCCCGCAAAACCCCTCCGGCCTCCTCGCCTCGCGCGACGACTTCAACCGCACTTTCGCCCAACTCCGCCGCCACCTCGACCACCGCCTCCAGGTCGCCGACGACGTCCCCGCCCTCCTCTCCTCCCTCCCTCGCGAACCCCTCGTCGACCTCGGCCTCCACTACGTCCGCCGCGTCTCCGACACCGGCCCGTTCTACTTCATCGTCAACCGCAACGATCGTGCGATCGACGCCTGGATTCCCTTCACCCACGCGCGCGCTCACGCCGCGATCTTCGACCCCATGACCGGCGACATCCGCCGCGCCGCCGTCCGCGAGCAACGCGCCTACCTTCAACTCCAGCCCGGCGCCGCCGTCATTATCCAATTTTCGGATACACCCGCCGACGCTCCCCCCGCCCGCCACTTTCGCCCTTCCGGCGCCTCCATGCCACTCGACGGCGAGTGGTCCCTCGCGTTCGAACACGGCGGCCCTTCGCTCCCGCCACCCGCCCGCCTCACCTCGCTCACCTCTTGGACCGAACTGCTCAACGAAGAAACAAACTCCTTCTCCGGCACCGCCCGCTACACGCTCGCCTTCGACGCGCCCACGACCAAATCGGAATTCTGGCAACTCGATCTCGGCGAGGTTCGCGAAAGCGCCCGCGTCATCCTCAACGGCCGCGAGTTCCTCACGTTGATCCAACCTCCTTTCCGCCTCGTGCTCCCCGCCGACGCCCTTCGTCCGCACAACACCCTCGAGATCCTCGTCACCAATCTCGCCGCCAATCGCATCGCCGATCTCGATCGCCGCGGCGTCCCGTGGAAAATTTTCTACAACGCCAACATGCCCGCGCGCCTCCCCGAAAACCGCGGCCCCGACGGCCTCTTCACCGCCGCACATTGGTCACCGCGTCCTTCCGGCCTCATCGGTCCCGTCACGCTCACGCCGCTCCAAACCTTCACCCCGTAGCCGCACGCGTCCCTGCGTGCGGTCTGTCGCGCTCCCTCTCATGAACCTCCGCTGCCTCACCCTCACCTTCATGCTCACCCTCACCACCCTCAGCTACGCCGCCGCTCCCAACGCCAATCTCATCCCGCTCTGGCCCGAGGGCATCCCGAACGCCAAAAACCTCGGCCCCGAGAAGGTCGACGAGCGCGGCTTCATCACCAACATCAGCGAGCCCACGCTCGAGGTCTTCGCCCCCGCCGTCGATCGTCCCAACGGCACCGCCGTCATCGTGTGTCCAGGCGGTGGATACAGAGGTCTCTCCCGCGCCCGCGAGGGTGTTCAATACGCCAACTGGCTCAGCCATCTCGGCATCACCGCCTTCGTGCTCACCAACCGCGTCGGCGAATTCGGCCACCCCGCCCCGCTTCAAGACGTCCTCCGCGCCGTCCGCCTCGTTCGTTCCCGCGCCGCCGAATTCAAAATCAACCCCGACCGCATCGGCGTCATGGGCAGCTCCGCCGGCGGACACCTCTCCGCCACCGCCGGCACGCTCTACGATCACGCCGCCGGCAAAACCGGCGCGCCGCTCGATTCCGTCAACGCACGCCCCGACTTCCTCATCCTCATGTATCCGGTCATCACCCTCGATGACCCGCACGCGCACGCCGGCTCGCGCGAACTCCTCCTCGGCAAAAATCCTTCCGCCGATCTCCTCCAACTCCTCTCCCCCGAAAAACAGGTCACCGCCCAAACTCCCCCGACCCTCCTCATCCATACCCAGCAGGACCAGGCCGTCCCGATCGAAAACAGCATCCTCTTCTTCCAAGCTCTCACCCGCGCCGGCGTCCCCGCCGAATTCTACGCCTTCGAACGCGGCGAACACGGCATGGGCATGCGCGACGGACTCGGCACCGCCTCCGACTGGCCCAAACGCGCCGAGGAATGGCTCCGCGCCCGCGGCCTCCTGCAGCGGTAACCTCATCCAACATGGAGGCGCGGTGCCCTCACCGCGCATTTTCCTGCCCGCCGCGTGGCTTCATCCGCCCAGATTTCCCGCTGCACAAAAACCTCACCGTCTGCCCGGACCACCTCCGCACCTCGCCTCATCAAGGGCTGCGTCACCCGCCACGCGAGATAATCAGCCCTCCCTTCGAGCTTGGTCCGTTCGACCGACACCTTTCCCCGACGCTCACCTCGCTCCATTGCGACGCTTCTCATTCTCCTCCCTTCACGCCTCACCCGCCGCCACTCGGCTCTCCTCTTTTCCAACATGAGCTCTCCCCTGTCC
>JAFAAS010000173.1 GCA_023426435.1 Verrucomicrobiota bacterium
GGCACCTAACAGCGGTTGTCATTCTGAGCGTAGCGAAGAATCCAGGGCGACGATCGGCCGCGGACGCACACGTGGATTCTTCGCTGCGCTCAGAATGACAGCCATCATTTGGCATTCGAATTCCTAAGGTTACTTGCGGGACGCCACAGTAGGATGCTGTCCCGCGGCTATCTTGAGCAAATCACGTCGTTGTTCGGGGAGCAGCGAATCCAGCGCGCGGCAGGACGGCGATTATTTCGCCGGAGGCTCGGAACGATTCAACGTCTGGATGTAGCGGACGAGGTCGAGCATCGCCTGGTCGTCGGGAACGGTCTTCGCCATCGCGGCCATTTGGGCGCCGGCGACGTCGCGCGGATCGGCTCCCCGCACGCCGTCGCGGAACGCTTCGAGATGGCGGAGCAGATACCAATCCTGCTTGCCGGTGAGTTTCGGCGCGTTCAGCTCGCGATTGCCCTGCGCTTTTTCGCCGTGGCATGCGGCGCAGGTGGCGTAAAGTTCCTGGCCGCGCGCAATGTCGCCTTCGATGGTGATCTCGGGTGTGGTTTCCGGCAGGCTGGCGAGGTAGTGAGCGAGGTGGGAGATCTCGCGATTGGGGTTCGGCTCCGCGTTGAGGAACTCCAACGCGCTGCGCATGGAGATACCGCGCGGATTCTTGAAGTGCGTGCCGCGGAGTCCCTGGTGGAATTTCTGCAGCTGCGTTTGCACATACCAATTCTCCATGCCCGCGAGCGACGGTGCGCCGAGGCCGTAGTCGCCCTGCGCCGACCCGCCGTGGCACGAGACGCAATGTTGCGCGAAGAGTTCTTCGCCGCGGTTGCGCGAGCCCCAGGTCGAGATCGCGGGTTGAAAGGTGTTGTTGGCCACGTAGTCGCTGAACGCCTTTTCGTCGATCTTGCCAAACGTCAGGGCGAGGCCGGGCGAACGCAGCTTGAGCCGCATTTGCGAGTCGGCGTCCGAGCGATCGATCAACCGTTGCAGCAAGGCCACGTCGTTCGCTTCCGGCGTGATCACCTTCGACTTCCACGCTTCGAGCAGGGCGAGGCTGATGAGGCTGATGGTCGAGTCCGGTAGTTTGTGCCAGTCGCCGAGCGCGGCTTCATAATTTCCGTCGAGCGCGGAGAGATGCCGTTTCAACACGAGGTAGTCGGGCATCTCCTCGACGTTGGTGTAGAAGCGGCGCGGATCGTCCGGTGAGGAGTCCGTAGTTCCGAGCAACTCGGTGACGTAGAATTTTTCGTTTTCCAGCACCGCGTGGCCGAAGGCGCGGCGGATCCATGGATCTTCGGCGAGGGAAATCCGACGGGCGAACAGCGCTTTCGCGGTGTCGGCGGAAGCGGGGAGCAGTCCGAGCGCGATCACCGAATTCAAACGCGTTTTCGGATCGGCGTCGTCGATCAACGATGCCGCGAGCTGCAACGCCGCGGCGCCGCCGTGATCGATGAGCGCCATGACGGCGTTCTTGCGGACGGCCGCGGAAGGGTGCGCCAGCGCTGCGCGCGCAACGGGGAGGTTCTCTTCGTTTGCGGCATCGAAGTCGCCGAGACCTTGCAGCGACCAGATCGCGTGGATCACGCGCGGGTTGAGTCCGATTTCGTCGACGGCTCGGTCGGAGCGCACGATTTCGCGGAGCATTGGAATGGCTTCGCGGCGGTTTTCGCGCACGAGTTTGCGCTGAGCGGTGAGCCGCCAGAACAGGTTGTCGTTGGCGAGGGCGGCGATCAGGTCGGCGGTGGACGCCTGGCTGAGATCGAGTTTGGGAGCGGGGGACGAGCCTTTGGCCACGAGCCGATAGATGCGGCCGTGTTTGCGATCGCGCAGCGGATTCTCGTGGGCGTTGCCCGCGCCCATTGTGGCTTCGAAGCCGGCGGATTCCACGGTCGGACGCGGATTGTGCTGGATGATGAAGTTATACCAGTCGGCGACCCACAATTGTCCGTCCGGGCCCACGTCGGTGAAGACGGGCGAGAACCATTCGTCGACCGATGCGATGGTGGAACCGCGGTTCTGGGCGACATAGGTGGAGCCGTTTTCCTTCAGGAAAAACTGCCCGAGAAGGTGTCCGGTCGGGCCGCCGATGAACGCGCCGCTGTTCCAGTAACGTTTGGGAAACGCGCGCGCGGTGTAGAGATTGAAGCCGGAGCCGGCGGTGTAGCGGCCGTGGGCGTCGACCTGCAGGTATTTGTGCGTGACGGGAAAGAACTGCGTGAAGTCGTCGATCTTCGCGGCGAGTTGCGAAGGGAGGCCGTCGTGGCGTTCGTAGGTGTAACGGCGCCAGAGCGGAACGTGCCACGCGGGGGCGTTGTTGGCGGTGGAACCGAAGATTTCGAAATCCTCGCTGATGCCGAGACCCCAGGTGTTGTTGCTGAACAGGCCGACGGGTTCGACGAGGCCGTTGTTGGCGTCCATGCGAAACACGCCCTGGCCGAAGGCGCCTTGGGTGGATTTCGTGATGCGGGAGTAGCCGACGGCGCCCCAGATGCGGTTGTCGTGGCCGTAGCGAAGATTCGAGGGGCCGGCGTGCGTGTCTTCGGTGCCCCAGCCGTCGTTGAACACGTAACGCACATCGGCGCGATCGTCGCCGTCGGTGTCCTTGAGAAAGAGAAAATGCGGTGCTTGGGCGACGACCCAGCCGCCATCGAGAGGCGTGAGGCCCGTGGGAATATTCAGGCCGTCGGCGAAGGTCGTGAAACGGTCGGCGCGTCCGTCGCCGTCGGTGTCTTCGCAAATGACGATGCGGTCGTTGCCGCCTTGGCCGCCGCGGACATCGTTGGGATAGTCGACGGTTTCGATGACGAAGAGCCGGCCGCGCTCGTCCCAGGAGAAGGCGACGGGTTTTACGATGTCGGGCTCGGCGGCGAAGAGTTGGAGTTCGAATTCCTGCTGCGTGAGCGTGAGCGCCTGCGACTCCTCGGGCGTGAACGGCTGCGCGAGTTGCGGGGAGGGCGTTTGGCGGCGGTAGTTCGGAATGGTGTCGGCCGGCGTGTAATTGATCGTCGGCAGCGAGGCGACGAGGCGGCGGTTGGCTTCGCGTTTCGCGTCGCCGGCGCTCCACAGGATGCCGCGGATCAGAAGCTCGTGAAATTCGGGCTGGCTCCAGGTCCGGATGTCATGGCCGTAAGCGGTGTAGAAGACGCGGCCTTGTCCTTGGGAACGCACCCAGGTCCACGGCTCGTTTTCGCGCAGGAGCAGAACGGTGCGCTGCTCGGTGTTGTGGTCGGCGTGGACGTAGGTTTCGTCGGTGGTTTCGAAGCTTTTGAGGCCGTCGAGGATCGGATGGCGTTCCATGCCCGGTGCGATGCGCGTGGTGAAGGCTTCGAGTCCGTGACTCTTGAAACGCGCGCCGACGAGATCGACGTAGGCCTTCGAGTGTCCGAAGCACGCGCTCGCGGAATGCACCGGCACGAAGCCGCCGCCGCCGTTCACGAAATCGAGCAGCGCTTTTTCCTGCTCCGGGGCGAGCGTCTGGTGATTCGCGTAGATCAGGAGCACGTCGGTTTTGGCGAGGTCGTCCGGATTCAACACCGACACGTCCTCCTCGTAGCGGAGGCGAATTTTCTCGCGGCCCAACGACTGGCTGAGCATCGGTGCGAAGACATGCGAGAGATGGTAGCCGCGGCCTTCGCGCTGGCCGTGGCCGAGGAACAGCACGTCGATCACGCCGTCGTGGTCGTCCGACTTTTGGGCGGCAACCGAGCACGGACCCACGAGGCAGATCGCGAGAAAGAAGCGGGAGAAGCGGGATGAGAGAAGCCGGGCGAAAGACATGGGAAGCGGTAGCTGTATTCGTTATTTGGATTCGGCGTGCCAGCGGCGGAGGAAGTTCAATCCTCTTTCGGCGAAGGCGTCCTGGGTTTCGGCAAAGCGCCGGAAAATGCACACGGCGTCGGCGAGGCTGGAGCTGTCGGGCGAAAAACTCTCGATCGAAACGGTGCCGTCGTAGCCGATGCGGCGCAGGCCTTCGCGCAATCCGGTCCAATCGCTGTTGCCCTCGCCGGGCACGCCGCGGTGGCTGTCGGACACTTGCAAGTGGAGCAGGCGTTCGCCGGCGGTTTCGATCGCGCGGCAAAAATCGACCTCCTCGATGTTCATGTGAAAGCTGTCGAGCGAGAGCCCGACGTGCGGGCTGCCGATATCGTTGACCAGTCGCAACGCATCGGCGGCGGTGTTCACCATGTCGGTCTCGAAGCGGTTGAGCGGCTCGAGTCCGAGACGGATGCCGAAGTCCGCGGCGATCCTGGCCATCCGGCGCAGATTATCGGCGGAGCGGTTCCACTCGGCGCGACGCTCCTCCTCGGTCGGCAAGCGGCGTTTCGCCACGGGAGCGTAGAGCGGGCCGACCACGACGGGACTTCCCCAGGTTCGTGCGAGGCGGCAGCACGCGGTCAGGTAATCGATCGCGGTTTGCACCTTGGCGGCATCGGGACTCGAAAGATCGCGGTCGCCGACCACGGCGGCGCAGACGATCGGTCGCAGGCCCGTTTCGCCGAGCGCGCGTTGGATGGCGTCGGAATCGACGTTGGCGGGATCTTCGACGGGAATCTCGACGAAATCGAAACCGAGCCCGGCGATCCGCTGGAGGAGCGACACGTCGCGGCCGTTAAAGGGAGAGGTCCAAAGCCAGGTGCTTACACCAAAGTGCATGACGCGAAGAGGAGGAGGGAAGGGGGGCACCGCGACGGGAAAAGCAAGCCGCGGCCGAGGGATTTCAAGGCGGTGAGAATCTATCCGATTTCCGGTCCGTCAGATTGTATCGAGTGGGCCGATAATTGTATTTTTTCGACATAATGAATCTGAGCACCTGGTTCTCCCGGCTGGACCCCGCCCGATCGGTCAACCAGCTCTTCGACTACATTCCGGATCTCATCTATTTCGTTAAGGATCGGGAGTCGCGCATCGTGACGGGCAATCTCGAATTCGCGCATCACTGCGGCGTGCGCACGACGGAGGAGTTGCAAGGTCGCTCGGACGACGAGCTTTTCCCGGCTTACATGGCGCGAAAGTTCATGGCCGACGATCGCATCGTGCTTTCGACCGGCGCGCCCTTGCTCAACCTCGTCGAACTGTTTCCGACCCGCGAGCGATTGCCCGAGTGGTTCATCACGCAAAAGATTCCGCTGTTCGACCGGCGCGGGCGCGTGTGCGGCATCTGCGGGACGGTGCAAAGCTATGAAGATCTGCTCAACAGTTCGCAGGATCCGGTGCTCGATCTCGTGAAACGGATCCGCGCGAACTACGCGAATCCCGTGTCGATCCCGGCGCTCGCGCGCAGCATTGGATTGTCCCAACGGCAGTTGGAGCGGCGGTTTCACGCCACGTTTCGGATGAGTCCGCGGCAGTTCGTGGTGCGCTTGCGCGTGTTGATCGCGAGCGACCGCCTGCGACAGACCGACCGTCCGATCACGGAGATCGCGCAAGAATGCGGCTTCTACGATCACAGCAGTTTCATCCGGCATTTTCGGACCGTGTTCGAGACCAGCCCGCTGGCGTATCGGAAGCGATTCCAAGCCAGCACGTCGCCGTAGGGGATGCGTCGGAAATATACAATTTTCCGCCGCATCGATCCTAGCGGATTGACGGAAATGCGCGTAGCATCGTCTCACCCCCGACGCTGTTCATGGCGTCTTTTCAACTTCGCCCCCGCGCCTCATGACCTTCTTCAAATCGTTGCTTTGCCCCCTTGGGCTCGTCGCGCTTTGCGCTCCCGTTTTTGCGAACGACCCCGCGGTTGAAATGACCGTCCGGGCCGATCGTCCCACCACCGAGCTTCGGCCGATCTGGAACTATTTCGGCTACGATGAAGCGCTCACCACGCTCACGCGCGAGGGCAAGCATCTGCTCGGCGAACTCAACGGCCTCAGCGAAACGGAACCCGTTCGAATTCGGGTTCATCATTTGCATACGAGTGGCGACGGCACCCTCGCGCTGAAGTGGTCGAGCACGAATGTTTACACGGAGGACGCCGCGGGAAACCCTGTTTACAACTGGAAGATCGTCGACGCGATCATGGACGAACTCACGCGGCCGGGGATCGAGCCTTTCGTGCAGGCGAGTTTCATGCCGCAGGCTTTGTCGTCGAAGCCCGAGCCCTATACGCCGACGCTGACCAAGCGCGGGTTGCCCTCGAACGACATTTTGTCGGGCGGCGCGTATTATCCGCCCAAGGATTATCGGAAGTGGCAGACGTTCATCGAGGCGTGGGTGAGCCACTGCGTGGAACGTTACGGCCGGAGCGCGGTGGCGTCGTGGTTGTGGGAACTGTGGAATGAGCCCGAATCGCCTTACTTCAAAGGGACGGTCGAGGAGTATTGTCGCCTCTACGATCACTTCTCGGCCGCGGTGAAAAAGGTGGTGCCGGAAGCGCGTGTCGGTGCGCCGCACACGACCGATCCCGCCTGGAAGAAAGGGGACGAGTTCATGATCGCGTTTCTCGAGCATTGCCGCTCCGGCCGCAACGCTGCCACCGGCGCTGTCGGTGCGCCGCTCGATTTCGTCGCCTATCACGCGAAGGGGCTGACCCGGCTCGACGACAAGCAGCGCGTCGAGATGGACCTGCGAAATCACCTGAAAACGATCGATACCTACAGCGCGATTATCGCGCGTTTTCCAGAATACGCGCAGCTGCCGGTTTACATCGGCGAGTCCGATCCTGAAGGCTGCGCTGGCTGTCCGTCGACGCTCGATCCGCAACGCGACTATCGCCGCACGTCGCAGTTTGCCTCCTACACGGCGGCGTCCTTCATGCGGAAGCAGGATCTCGTCGCGAGTCACGGCGGCAATCTGCAGGGCGCGGTTTCGTGGGCGTTTACGTTTCACGATCAACCGTGGTTCAACGGCCTGCGCGCGCTCACGACCAACGAAGTCGCCCTGCCTGTTTTTAACGCCTTCAAACTCTTCGCGAAACTGGGCCGCACCCGGGTCGAGTCGACTTCGACCGGAATGATTCCTTCCCCGGACATTATTGCACGCAGTGTGCGCGGCGCGCCGGATGTCGGCATCGTCGGAACGCGGAGTGAGGACGGCGCGCTGCGTATTCTGTTGTGGAACTATCACGATGTCGCCGACGGTTTCGACGAGCCGACGCCGGTGAGGCTCCGCATTGATGGACTTTCCGCCCAACACGATCTGGAGGCGGTCACGGTCACGCGCGTCGATGAGCACAACGCCAACGCTTTCACCGCCTGGCGCGCGCTCGGCGAGCCGCAGGCGCCGCTGCCGGAACATGTGGCGATCCTGCACGACGCCGCGACGCTGAAGTCCGCCGCGCTGGCGCCCTCCACGCAGTCCGACGGATCGGCCGTATTCGAGTTCTCACTACTTCGGCAGTCGGTCGCGTTGATCGAGATCCCCTTGAAGTGAGGCGGGGCGGGGACCGGCGCGAGTGCGTTGCCGGTCCATTACGGTTAGGCGGGGAAGTTCTTTCGCCGTCTCGGAGGCGCGCCTTGATTGCGTTCCCCTCGATCGTCTCACCCCAACCCGGACGCCCCCATGCACTTGTCTGCCTTTTCGATGCGCCGTGCGCTGCTCTCGTTTGTCGTTTGCACCGGTCTGTTCATCAGCGCCGGCTCGGCCGCTGAACTGCCCGGCGTGCCTGCGACCACGAATGTCCCTGGCGCGGCGTATCCGCGCCTGTTGCCCGACAACCGCGTGGTTTTCGGGATCAAAGCGCCCGACGCGAAAACCGTCCAATTTCACACCGACAAAACCTACGACGCCACCCGTGACGCGGAGGGATTCTGGACGGTGACGACGGATCCGCAGGTGCCCGGCTTTCATTATTACTGGCTCGTGATCGACGGCGTTCGCGTAAACGACCCGGGCAGCGAGACCTTCTACGGCGCCGGCAAGCAGACAAGCGGCCTCGAAGTTCCGGAAGCCGGCAACGAAGGCGATTATTACCAGGCGAAAGATGTGCCGCACGGCGAGGTGCGCGAGCGTTGGTATCACTCCAAAGTCACCGAAGGTCCGCGCCGTTTCTTCATCTACATGCCGCCCGGATACGACGCGGATCCGAGCACGCGTTATCCGGTGCTCTACCTTCAGCACGGCGGGGGCGAGGACGAACGCGCGTGGCCGATCCAGGGGCGGGTCGCGCAAATCATGGACAACCTGATCGCCGCCGGGAGCGCGAAGCCGATGTTGATCGTGATGGAGCGCGGGTATGCGAAGAAACCCCGAGAGGCCGATGTTCCGTTTGGCCCCGGCGTGTTCGCGCAGGACATCACCCCGACCGAATTCGGGCAACGGGTCATGCAGCGTTTCGAGACGCTGGAAGAAGTTTTCCTGAAAGATGTGATTCCTCTCGTCGACGCGACCTATCGCACGATCCCGAACCGTGAGCACCGGGCCATCGCCGGCTTTTCCTTGGGCGGCATGCAGGCCTTCACGATCGCGCTCCAAAATCTGGATACATTTGCGTCGATCGGAGGCCTGAGCGGCACGGTGGGCTTCGGCGCGGGGCCGATCGATCCTAAGACTTATTTCAACGGCGTTTTCGCCGATCCGGATGCGTTCAACAAGAAGATGAAACTCGTCTTTGTCGGCCACGGCACGGCGGAACCTGAGCGCATGATGCCGACCCTGACCGGCTTTCACGAGAGTCTCGTCCGGTTGGGCATCAAGCACGAGTATTACACGTCGGAAGGCACCGGCCACGTCTGGCTCACGGAGCGTCGCAACCTTCGCGAACTGGCCAAGCGGCTCTTCCGCTGACGTTCCGCGCCTCCCCAACACCTCATTTTTCTTCGATCCCCATGAAAACATCCCTCCTCACACTCCTGTGCGTCAGTCTGTTCGCTGCGATTGGTCTCCACGCGGCGGATACGAAGGAGAAGCACACTTTCGTTCTCGTCCACGGCGCCACCGCGGGCGGCTGGGAATGGAAGCGCACCGGCAATCATCTGCTCGCGGACGGCCACACGGTTTATCGCGCGACGCTCACCGGTCTCGGCGAGCGCATGCACCTCAACAGTCCCGACGTGGACCTGCAGATGCACATCAACGACGTCGTGAACCTGATCCTCTTCGAAGATCTGCACGACATCGTGCTGACTGGTCACAGCTACGGCGGCATGGTCATCACGGGCGTGATGGATCGTGTGCCGGAACGGATCAAACACGTCGTCTTCCTCGATGCCGCGGTGCCCGACGACGGCCAATCGCTGTGGGATATGTTCGGCAATCGCGGTCCGATCGACAATGACCGCTTCAAAGACGGGTTCATGCAAGTGCCGTGGGTCGCAGCCGATGCGAAGCCGCCGCACAACGTGAAACACTCCATCAAGTGCTTCAACCAGCCCGTCTCCTACAAGAATCCCGCGGCGAAGAAGCTGAACGTCACCTACGTCGCGTTTGTGCCGAAGGACAAATCCGTCGAAGAACGTGCCAAGACCGACAAAAGCTGGCAGCGCGCCGAATCGCGGGGCTGGACCGTTCGCACGTTTCCGGGCGGACACGTCGCGCAAGAGGAGGATCCGCGTGGTGTCGCAACGCTTATCGCGGATTCCGTGAACGACAAGAACAAGCCCGTTGCCTCGAACTGATCCATGATCGCCGCACTCCTTCGTCGTTCCGGTGGCGCGCTGATTTTCGCGCTCGCCATTGTCGCGGTTGCGCAACCTAGCCGCACGCCGCCGATCGAATCCCCGGTGGTTCACGCCGATCGCACGGTGACGTTCACCCTTCGCGCGCCCCACGCGCAGAAGGTCGAACTCAGCGGCCAGTTTCTGAAAGGCAATCAGCCGATGAAGAAGGACGACGCGGGTGTGTGGAGCATCACCGTCGGTCCGGTCGAGCCGAACCTTTATCCCTACAACTTCGTCGTCGACGGCGTCGGTGTGTCCGATCCGTCGAACCAGGACGTTTTTCCGAACGAGCGCTTCAAGCCGAGCCTAGTAGATATTCCCGGTGACGAGCCGTCGTTGCATGCGGTGCAAAACGTGCCCCATGGCGAGCTGACGTATTCGTTCTACGAATCGAAAACGCTGAACCGCACGCGTCCCCTCGTGATCTACACCCCGCCCGGCTATCGCGAAGGCACGCAGAAGTATCCCGTGCTGTATCTCGTGAGCGGCACGACGGACACGGAGGAAACGTGGTTCCGCGCCGGCCGGATGAACTTCATCCTCGATAACCTCATCGCGCAAAAGAAGGCGGTGCCGATGATCGTCGTGATGCCTTATGGCAACATGTTGATGGGCATGCCGCGGCCGGACACGCCGGAGGTGGCCGGTATGTATCGGAAATTCGGCGACGAATTGCTCGCGAACGTGGTGCCCTTCGTGGAAGCCAATTATCGCGTCGTCGCGGATCGCGAGCATCGCGCGATCGCCGGATTCTCCCGCGGCGGCGGCCAGTCGTTGTTCACGGCGTTCAGTCATTTCGACAAATTCGCCTGGATCGCGTCCTACGCCGCTTATCTCACCCCCGAGGTCTGCCAGACGCACTTCCCGGAGGTGTTTTCGCAGCCGGAGAAAACCAATCAGCAACTCAAGCTTCTCTGGCTCGGCGTCGGCCGCGACGACTTCCTCTACCAGCAGGCCACCGCCTTCAACGGCTTCGTCAAGGAACGCGGGCTCAAGCACCAAACGCTGATCACCGAGGGCGGTCACACCTGGATGAACGCCCGTCACTATCTCGCGGAGACCCTGCAGCTTTTCTTCAAATAATCTTTGCGCCGGCCCGCGCCGCATCATGAGCAAGCTTTCATCTTTCGGAGTCGCTGCTGTTGTCCTGGGCGTTGCGGTCGTCGCGTTGCGAGCCCAGGAGAAGCCGGAGGAGGCTTCGCCGGAACGGGCTCGCGCGAATTTCGCGCGACCCATCGAACTCGCGGCGGATGACGTCCGCGCGTTTCCCGACGCGCCGGCGGGCTTCAATCAGCGCCGCGCCGATGTGCCTGCCGGGCGCATCGAAGTGTTCGAATACGATTCCAAGGTGACCGGCACACGCCGAAAGGCGCACGTGTATCTGCCTCCAGGATACTCGGACGAAAAACGGTATCCGGTGCTTTATTTGCTCCACGGCATCGGCGGCGACGAAACCGAGTGGATCCGTTTCGCCACACCGGACGCCTTGCTCGACAACCTGATCGCCGACGGAAAAGCCCCGCCGATGATCGTTGTGATGCCGAACGGCCGCGCGGTGCCCGACGACCGCACACCGCCCAACGACCGCATCTTCGCCCCGGAGAACGTCGCGGGATTCGCTGCGTTCGAGCGCGACTTGTTCGACCATCTGATCCCGTCGATCGAGGCGAAGTATGCGGCGTTTACCGATCGCGAACGCCGCGCACTCGCGGGATTGTCGATGGGCGGCGGCCAGACGCTCAATTTCGGTCTCGGCCATTTGGATACGTTTGCCTGGATCGGTGCGTTCTCGGCGGCGCCGAACACCAAACCACCCGCCGAACTCGCGCCCGACCCGGCCGCGCTGCGTTCGCAGCTCAAACTGCTCTACATCTCCTGTGGCAACAAGGACGGCCTCATCAACATCTCACAAGGCGTGCATCGGCATTTGAAAACGCACGACGTGCCTCACGTGTGGAACGTCGACGACTTCGGCCATGATCCGTCGCACTGGGCCAGCAACCTTTACCATTTTGCGCAGCGGATTTTCCGTTGAGCGCCGCGATCGCGCGGGTCGGCCGCTATCAATAATCGTCATCGCAAAGCCAAGAATAGTCATTCGATCCGCGCGTCCGATTGGGTAGCATTATTCGTTCTTTGCGGGCCGTGATTCACACTGGCTTCCGCTCATCTCATCCTGGAGTCGGGCTGCCGCCCGGCGGTTCTTCCCTCCCTTCGGTCATGAAACGCATTCTTCTCTCTTTCGCGGGACTCGCAGCATCCGTCATCGCATCCGCGCAGATTCCCAGCGACGCCGTCCCGACCGTGATCGTCAGCACCGCCGCGCAACCGATGGCGGAGGGCAAGTTCGCGCCCAGCTGGGACTCGTTGAAACAATATCAAGTGCCCGAGTGGTTTCGCGACGCGAAGTTTGGCATCTGGGCTCACTGGGGGCCGCAATGCGAACCGGGGATGGGCGACTGGTATGCGCGCCATTTGTATTTCGAAGACGGGCCCGCGTGGGGACCCGATGTCACCGCTTTCCATCGCGAGAAATATGACCATCCTTCGAAGGCGGGTTTCAAAGATGTCATTCACCGCTGGACAGCCGAGAACTGGGACCCGGAGAAACTCGTCGCTCTCTATAAGCGCGCCGGAGCGAAATACTTTTTCGCCTTGGCGAACCATCATGACAACCTCGACCTCTGGGATTCGAAATATCAGTCATGGAACTCTGTCCGCGTCGGCCCGAAGAAAGACATCATCGCCGGCTGGGCAAAAGCCGCGCGCGCCAACGGCCTGAAGTTCGGCGTTTCCGTTCACGCGGCGCACGCGTGGAGTTGGTATGAACCGTCGCAAGGTGCCGATAAAACCGGCCCGCTGGCTGGCGTGCCCTACGACGGGAAACTCACCGCCGCGGACGGGAAAGGCACTTGGTGGGAGGGGCTCGATCCGCAGGAACTTTACGAGCAGCGCCACGCAGCGGCTCCCGATTTTGCCGAGCCGCTCAAGATTCACAGCCGCTGGGATTGGGGCGATGGTGTCACGCCGCCCGATCAGGCGTATTGCGAGAAATTCTACAATCGCACGATCGACCTCATCGACCGCTACCAGCCTGACCTCATCTATTTCGACGATACCGCGCTGCCGCTCTGGCCGGTGAGCGATGCGGGCCTGAAGATTGCCGCGCATTTCTACAACCGAAGCAATCAGTGGCGCGGGCCCGGCGACGACGGCGTGATGTTCAACAAGATCCTCGACGCGGAACAGCGTCAGTGCATGGCGTGGAACATCGAGCGAGGCGTCAGCCACGAGATCGAGCCGCATCCATTCCAGACCGACACCTGTCTCGGCAACTGGCACTACCAGCAGAGTCTGTTCGACCAGCACGGTTACAAGACCGCGAAAACCGTCGTGCACACCCTGATCGATGTCGTCAGCAAGAATGGCAATCTCCTCCTCAGTGTGCCGCTGCGCGGCGATGGCACCCCTGACGCCGACGCCCTCGCGATCGTCGAAGGCATCGCGGCTTGGATGGAAGTGAATCAGGAGGCTATCCACGGAACGCGCCCGTGGAAAGTGCTGGGCGAGGGGCCGCAAATGGCGAGCAACGCACCGTTGCAGGGCCAGGGGTTCAACGAAGGAAAAAGCAAGCCGTTCACCGCCGAAGACGTGCGATTCACGACCAGAGGCGACATGCTTTATGTTTTTATCATGGGCCCGCCCACCGCAGCGATTCATCTCAAATCTCTCGGGACGAAGACCGGCCTGCTTGAGCAGCCGATCAAACAGGTGACCCGGCTCGGTTCGGCTGAAAAACCCGCCTGGGTCCAGTCCGACGACTCGCTCGTCATCGATGCTCCGAGCGATGCCGTCAGCGACATCGCGACCGTTTTCGCCATCTCCACGCGTTGACCGATCCGTATCTGAAATCACACTACGCGCAAAGCCGTTTACCCACATGAAACATCCTCTCGTTCTTATCCTGGCCCTGACTCTCGGGCTCTCGCTGCGCGCGCAGCAGATCGCCAGTCCCGACGGCACCCTCGCCGTTGCGCTGACTCTCGAAGCCGGCGCGCTCTCCTATCAAGTCACCCACGAAGGCCGCACGATTCTCGAGCCGTCCCCGCTCGGTTTGGAAACGAGTATCGGCAGTTTCGCGGGAGGATTGAAGCCCGGCGAAGTTTCCACGGCTAAGATCGACGAGCGCTACACGCTGCCGCACGGCAAGGTGCGCGACGTGCATTACCGCGCCAATGAACTCACGGCGCGTTTCACAAATGTGAACGGTGATCATCTCGATGTGATCTTCCGCGTGAGCGATTGCGACGTGGCGTTTGCTTATCGGATTTCGGGGGGCGAGAAGCAACGGATCGTGATCGAACGCGAGCGGACCGGCTTCGATCTGCCGGCAAAAGCGACCGCGTTCGTGACGCATCAGGTGCCGTGGGGCGGGGGATGGAAGGCTTCGAAACCGAGCTACGAAGAAGCCTACAAGATCGATGTTCCCGTGGGAACTAAGTCGCCGCACGGCCTCGGTTTCACGTTTCCGGCGCTGTTTCGGATCGGTGCCGACGGCTGGGTGCTTGTTTCCGAGACCGGTGTGTCGAGTCACTATGTAGGGTCGCGTTTGGGCGAGCCCACGGCGGCGGGTTTATATCCGATCGCGTTCCCCGAGGCGGAAGAAAATGCGGGCGTGGGCGATGCGACCGTGTCGGCGGCGCTGCCGTTGTTGACGCCGTGGCGAACGCTCACGATTGGCCGGACGCTCGCGCCGATCGTCGAAAGCACCGTCGCGACCGACGTCGTGAAACCGCTCTACGAAGCCTCGCAATCGTATCGGCCCGGCCGCGCGACCTGGAGCTGGCTGGTGTGGCAGGACGATAGCATGAACGAAGCCGACCAGCGCGCGTTCATCGATCTCGCCGCGAAGATAGGCTACGAATACATCCTCATCGACGCGATGTGGGACACGAATCTCGGCCGCGAAAAACTCGCTGAACTCGTCGCCGATGCCCGTTCCAAGAAGGTGGATGTGCTGCTCTGGTATAACTCGAACGGCGCCTGGAACGACGCGCCGCAAACCCCGCGCAATCTCATGGACAGCGCGCCCGCCCGCCAGCGTGAGATGGCGTGGTTGAAATCCATCGGGGTGAAGGGCCTGAAGGTCGATTTCTTCGGCGGCGACAAGCAGGTGACGATGAAGCTCTACGAGGACATCCTTACCGACGCCAATGCGCACGGGTTGATGCTCAATTTCCACGGTGCGACGCTCCCCCGCGGGTGGGAACGCATGTATCCAAATCACATGACGAGCGAAGCGGTGACGGCGTCGGAGAATCTCATCTTCTCGCAAGGCTTCGCGGATCAGGAGGCGTTCAACAGCACGGTGTTTCCGTTCGTGCGGAATCCGGTGGCGGCGATGGACTACGGCCCCTTGGTGTTGAACCCGCGGTTTCATCGCGAGGCGGACAAGGGGAACTTCCGAAGGACGACGGATGCGTTTCAGCTCGCGACGATGGTGCTCTACCAGTCGCCGTTGCAGCACGTCGGACTGACGCCCAACAATCTCGATGAACAACCCGCGTTCGTGATCGATTTTCTGAAACGTGTTCCTGCTGGCTGGGACGACGTCCGCTATCTTGCGGGTTATCCGGGTCGGGACGTCGCGCTCGCGCGGCGCAGCGGCGACACGTGGTATGTGGCCGCGACGAATGGCGAAAATACGCGGAAGGAACTCGCGCTCTCGATTCCGTTCCTCGCGGGCCGCACGCTGACGTTGATTCACGACCGAGCGGACGGCCGCGAAGCGGCGACGAAAAAACTGACGATCGCTGCAGACGGGAAAGTTAAGCTGACGCTGGCGCCAAATGGCGGCGCGGTGCTGTTCGAGTAAGTTTCAGGTCGACGGCGGCAGGCATCAAACCCGCCGCCGTGTCGATTATAAGCGCTGCAGCAATGCGCGGCATTCGTTCGCGATCCTCGTGTTGCCGGCGCGGTCGGCGAGTTGCTCGCCTTTCGTCAGGACTTCGCGGGCTTTTTCGCGTTGGTTCGTCGCCGCGTAAGCTTGTCCCAGGAAGAGACAGCCGGGAGCGCTCTCCGGCTGCAGCCGATGAAACGACGCGAGCGGCTCGATCGCCTCGGTGGCGCGCTGAGTAAGCAAATAAAGCAGTCCGAGCCGGACGAGCAGTTCAGGTTGGTTCGCGTCGAGCTCGAGGCCGTCGCGGTAATTCTGTTCGGCGGCGGCGGTGTCGCGACGCGCTTCGTCTGCGGTGCCTCGTTGCAAATGCCAGCGAGCCAGCAGCCGCCGGGTTTGAGGATCCTCGGGGTGGAATTCGAAGGCCGGTCGCAGGTATTTTTCCGCCGCTTCAAGGTGATTTGCCTGTAGCTCGATCTCGCCCCGCAAGAGCAGCGTGGGCAGGTAAGTGGGTCGAAGCGTGAGCGAGCGATCGAGCGCCGCGAGGGCGTCGTCGAGTCGGCGGAGGGCGAGAAACGATTTCGCCAGATTGAAATTCATGCCGGCGTCGCCGGGACTTTTCGCGAGGGCTTCCTGCCAGCGTTGCACGGCTTCCTCGTGCCGGCCGGCATCGGCGAGCGACGAAGCGAGCTCAGCGAGAAGTTCGGGCCGGAAGCCGATTCGATCGATGCCCTGTTGAGCCACGCGCAAAGCGTCGACCGGCTGTTTCAATTGGCGATGAGCCTGGCTCAGCAACGCGAAAACTCCCGCCGACTTCGTGCGTTCGACGCGAGGCAGCGCGGCGTCCAGCAGACGAACCGCCCGCGCGGCGTCACTCTTTTTCAAATACACGCTCGCCAGCAACTCGTAGGCCTCGGGACGGTCGGATTGGATCTCGATGGCACGTTCGAACCACGTGGCTGCCTGGTCGAGCTGTTCCGTTTGCAGGTCGACGGTGCCGAACACGCAGAGACGATCGTAGTCGTAACACCACGCTCGCAGCTCATCCAGCCACGGATCGTCCGGTTCGCGGTAGCGCAGCGTTTCCCGACCGAGCCAGCGATGGCGGTTGGCGCCAGCTTCGTCGCCGGCGGTGGCGAGAAGTTCGGCGTAGAGATTGTGACCGCTAGAAAAATGCGGCGAGTCCTTCAACAGCTCCTCGAGCAGACGCTTCGCTTCGTTGGGTTGTCCTTGTTGCAACGCAATCCGCGCCTGTCCGAGTCGCGCGTAGGGATCCTGCGGCAGCGCCTTCAGCCGATCGCGGTAGTATCGACCAGCGGCTTCGAGATCGCCGGACTTGAACGCGAGATTCGCCAGCTGCAGATGCGCGGGCGAGTAGTCGGGGGCGAGGGCGAGTGTTGCTTCGAGCAATGCGACGTTTCCGGCGTAGTCGCTCTCCATGCGACGAAGATCTGCGAGATAGTAGGTCCACTTCGCTTCTCGTGGTTGCCGGTTCTTCAACCACTGCCAGCACGCGTCCGCTTCCGGGATGAAGTCGTTGGCGTGATACAGCCGGCCGAGTTCGATCATTCCGTCGATCGCAGTCGCGGGCTTCCGCGCTTTTTCTTCCGCCTGCGTTAACCGGCGGCCTAAACTCTCGGCGTGCGGCGCGAGTGAAGGACGGGCAGGCAGAACTTCGTTCACCGCCGCTGCGGAGGGGCGTTCGGGCCACGTCCACGTTGCGATGCCTCCGAGGACAACGAGGAGGCCCGCGCCGCCGAGCAGGAGAAACGTTCGACGCCTCTGTCGTGGCACCGCGGATACGGGAGATTCTCGTTTCACTGTCTTCGCCACAGGGTGATGTTGCTGGTTTCCTCGAACGGCGGAAGGCCGTGAAATCCGCCGGTCACGATTTCAGGAATGTTGTCGCCGTCGAGGTCGCCGACCGCGGCCGTGACGAGTTGGATGGGCCGGTGGGCCAGGACGACGGGCGTGAAGTTTTCCTCGCCATCGTTCAACCAAGCCATGAGCGAAACGGATTTCGGATCGCTCCAGTCGGCGAGACAACTCACGGCGACGAGATCGACGGTGCCGTCGCCGTTGAGATCCGCGGCGTTGGGCGCGTAGGCGCCGGGAAGATCGCCGACGCGGTGGAATTTGAAGAAGCCGTTGCCGCGATTTTCCAGCCATTGCATGCCGTGCCAGCGGCGAGGCGCTTGCATGGCATAGTCGAAACCGTCGCCGTTCGTGTAGATCAGATCGGGCTTTCCGTCGCGGTTTACGTCGGCGACCGCGAGACCGCTGCTGCCGTAATCTTCGTTGGTGGAGCCCCAGACAATCGACTCCTGGAGTTGTCCGGCGCCGCGATTGAGAAACAGGTGAACCTCTTCCCACTCCTGCGAAATCAGCGCGGCGAAGTCGGGGGTGCCGTCGCCATCGAAGTCGGCAACGGGGACATTCACGCAGCCCGATAGCACGTTCACGACGCGGCTGGTGAACTGCCAGTCGCCCTCGTTCTTCATTACGCGCGTTTCGCCTTGGACGCCGCCGAACTGAGCGACGATGAGATCGAGACGGCCGTCGCGGTGGGCGTGGAGATTGGCGGCGCGGACATCGGTGACGCGCGCGGTGTTCTCGAGCAGCACGCGGCGGTGAAAACGCCGATTGTCGATGTTTTCGAGGACGATTACGGCGCCGATGCGATCGTTGTTGGGGAGGATCTGTCCCATGCTGGCCACGAGGACGTCGAGCCGGCCGGTGCCGTTGAGATCGGCGGCTTCCACGTGGGCGGGGCCGGGGATGTTTTCGGCGATGATGTGTTCGTTGAACACGCCGCGCGGCGCCTGACGAATCCAGCGCACGGTGTTGAGGCGCGCGTCGCAATACAGCACGTCGGGCAAACCGTCGCGGTCGAGATCGACGATGTTGACGTGGGTGACCATCGGCCGGCCAAAGTCGGAAGCTGGCGCGCCGAGTGGTGTGGGGACAAAGTTGAGCGTGACATCGCTCGTCGGCGGGGATGGCGTCGGAACGGCTGATGGCGTCGCAGTGTCGCGCGAGCAGCCGGGGACGAGCAGAAGAAGTCCGGCGAGCAGGAAGAGGGATCGAAGGGGGCTCAGCTGCGCGAACATCGCCCGAGCGAGTCTTGGGTTCACGACGGTGTCAGGTGCCGGGATGTTGGAACGTAAAGCCGCCTCCCTGTCTCGTGAAATAAGCATCACTATGCCCAATGACAGCTTGAGCCGGGTGGAATTCCTTACCCTTCATGATGTCGGTCGTTCATTGTCTTTGGTGCGTTCGGCCGCGCCCGCGCTTTTACCCTGTTATAATCCCATGTCCTTGACCACGAAATGTCGTCTCATGCTGCTGAGTTTTGTCGCGCTGATTTCCCTATCGTTCGGGGCGGCGCCGGGGACCTGGATGGCGGACAACGGCAATGGCACGTTCACGAATCCGTTGTTTTTCGATGAGTTTTCGGATCCGGACCTGATTCGCGTTGGAGAGGATTTTTATTTGACGGGCACCACGATGCACACGATGCCCGGGCTGCCGGTGCTGCATTCGCGCGATTTGGTGAACTGGCGGCTGGTGTCGTATGCGGTGGAAAAACTGGATCTCGGGCCGGAGTTCCGGTTGGAAGGCGGCGAGATTTACGGGCAGGGCGTGTGGGCGCCGTGCTTTCGTTATCACGACGGGACGTTTCACATCTTCACGAACGTCAATCGCCGGAAGACGCAGCATTTTACCGCGACGAATCCGGCCGGTCCGTGGAAACACCAGGAACTGGGCAGCTCGCTGCACGACCTTTCGGTGCTCTTCGACGACGACGGCAAAGTGTATGTGGTTTGGGGATACGACGGACTGCAGTTTGCCGAGATGAAGCCGGATCTGAGCGATATCAAAAAAGAGACACAACGAACGCTGATCCCGAAAGGCAGCGGGATGGGCGAGGGGGCTCACTTCTACAAGATCGACGGCCGCTACTACATCATCAGCGCGAACTACAATCCCGTGGGCTACATGGTGTGCGCGCGCGCGGATCGTCCGGAGGGGCCTTACGAAATCACGACCATCAGCGCGGAGGAAACCTTCGGTGAAGGCAACGGCTGGCGCTTGCGCGGCATGGGTCGCGGCGAGCCTGGGTTCGAACTGGTGCCGCCCCAGCGGGATCAGATGGGAGCGATCCCGATGCACCAAGGCGGCATCGTGCTGACACCCGCGGGCGAGTGGTGGGGTTTTTCGATGATGGATCACAACTCCATCGGGCGGCTCACCTGTCTCTCGCCGGTGACATGGAAAGACGGCTGGCCCTATTTCGGTCTGCCGGGAAATCTGCTGCGCACGCCGCGGACGTGGGTGAAGCCGAAGACGGACACGCCATCGGAGCGGAGCGCACCTTATGCGCGCGACGACGAGTTCAACGGACCGAAATTGAATCCGGTCTGGCAATGGAATCACGTGCCGGAGGATTCGAAGTGGTCGCTTGGAGCGCGCGCGGGTTTCCTGCGTTTGCAGACGCAGCCGGCGAAGAATTTCTGGACGGCTAAGACTACGCTGACGCAACGGGCGGTAGGGCCGGAATCGATACCGACGGTGGAACTCGATGTGGGAGGATTGAAGTCGGGCGATGTCGCCGGGCTCGCATTGCTGAATCATCCCTACGCGTGGATCGGCGTGATGCGTTCAGACTCGGGCGTGGCCATCGCGCAGTTCGACGAGTTGACCGGCGAGACCGCGAAGACTCCGCTGGCGGATGGAGTTGCGCGCGTGTGGCTCCGGGCGACCTGCGATTTCATCGAGGAGAAGGCGAGGTTCAGCTACAGCACGGACGGCGTGACGTTCGCGCCGCTCGGTCGTGAGTTCACGATGGTGTTTCAGTTGAAGACCTTTCAGGGCGTGCGGTATTCGCTTTTCGCCTACAACGCGGACGGCCGGGAAGGCGGGCACGCCGATTTCGACCGCTTCACGGTTGCCGAGCCGCAGGCAAATGGCCGCGGCGATCGCATTCCGATCGGGAAGACGATCACGCTGACAAGCCTGGCCGACGACACGCGCCTCGTCGCGTGGAATGGGATGCTTCGTCCGATGCCGATCGGCGCTCCGCCGGCCTCGACGAGCGCGGCGCATTTCCGCGTGATCGATCGCGGGCTGGGACGCGTGGCGCTCGAAGCGGCGGATGGCAGCGGCATCGTTGCGGTGACGGGCGTCGGCGGCATGGGAGATGTGAGGGTGCTCAAGTCACCGGACGAGACCGCGTCGAGTTTCCAATGGCAGGACATGATGCGGGATGAAGTCATGCTGTTGTCGCTCGTGACCCATCGGCACGTGCACGCGGAGCCGGGCAGTGGCGGGCTGGCGACGGCGGATTCGCCGGGGGCGAAACCCGGGCGGAAGGAAGGCACGTGTTTTCGCTGGCAAGAAGTGTCGCGGTGAAAGCCGTGACTCTCCGCGGGCTTTTCGTCGTCGGGGCGTTGGTGTCTCTGGCGAGCGCGCTCGGCGCAGCGACGACGCATCGCTCTCAAATCCGCATCCGCGATCCCTTCGTGCTGCCGGATCCGGCCACGCAGACGTATTACATCTATGGCACCACCACGTCGGGGATCTTCGACGGCGATGTGGAGCGGAAAGCGGTGATGGTTTTCAAGACGAAGGATCTAGAAAACTGGGAGGAACCGATCCCGGTGTGGGAAGTGCCCGCGGACCATTGGGGGCGGGAAACGGTGTGGGCGCCCGAGGTGCATGCGTATCGAGGAAACTACTACCTGTTCGTGACGATCACCTCGAAGGACACGCTGCCGACGCCGCCGGGGCGGCCGCAGAACGTTCGGCGCGGCACCGAAATCCTGGTGGCGGATTCGCCGCTCGGACCTTTCCGGCCGATCGGAGACGGGCCGCAGACGCCGCATGATTGGATGGCACTCGATGGCAGCCTGTGGATCGAAGACGGCGTGCCCTACATGGTGTTTTGCCACGAATGGGCGCAGATCACCGACGGGAGCTTCGACCTTGTGCGTTTGAGCGAAGACCTCTCCCGTGCGGTCGGCGAGCCGACCTTGCTGTTTTCCGCTTCGGAAGGCCTGTGGGTGCGATGCCGCGGCGACATCGGCGAACTGTATCAAGGAAAACGTTACCACGCTTACGTGAGCGACGGGAACTGGCTGCATCGGACCAGGACCGGGGCGCTGTTGATGCTGTGGTCGAGTTATGGGCCGAACAACTACGCGGTCGGGATCGCGCGTTCGAAGAGCGGCAGCGTGTTCGGTCCGTGGGAGCAGCAGGCGGAGCCGCTGTGGTCGGACGACGGCGGGCATCCGATGCTGTTCGAGACCTTCGATGGCCGGCTCGTGATGGTGATTCACCAGCCGAACCGGCGTGTGGAGCGCGCGCGGTTTTTCGAGATCGAGGACGTCGGGGACTCGCTGCGGATCAGCGGCGAGCTCGGCGCAACGGGAGTTGAGCCATAACGGAAAAACTCGGTGGAAAAGCGGGGCGAGGGCGGTCGCGCGCCACTTCCGCATAGACTCGTCCGTGCTTGGCCGATTCTTTGGCGTCATGAGATTCACCACGTTGCGGTTTGTGCTGATGGTTGGGTGCGTGCTGTCCTTGGCGCGGGCCAGCGACCACAAGCCGGCGCTCGTGGTTGCGATCAGCATCGATCAGTTTCGCGGGGACTACTTGTCGCGCTTCAGCCGCTACTTCGGTGAAGGAGGCTTCAATCTGTTTCTGAAGCAGGGCGCGCATTTTGCGAACTGCCATCACGCGCATTCGCTCACGAAGACCGGGCCGGGTCACGCCGTGATGCTCACTGGCGTGCATGCGAACATCAACGGCATCATCGGCAACGACTGGATCGATCCGCAATCGTTCGAGCGTGTTTCCTGTGTGGGCGATGCGAACGAAAGCATGGTTGGACTGCCGCCGCCGAGCGGTCCGCGTTTGCCGGGGATCAGCGATGTGCACATCGGAAGATCGCCCCGCTATCTTCTGGCGTCCACGGTGGGGGATGAACTCAAGGTCGCGCGTGGCGGCCGGCCCAAGGTGATCGGGATCGCCAACAAGGATCGCGGATCGATTCTCATGGCGGGGCGGATGGCGGATCAGGCGTATTTCATGGAAGGCGCGCGGATGGTGTCGTCGACCTACTACATGAAGGAATTGCCGGCATGGGCGCGTGACTGGAATGACGCGAGGAAGGCGGACGCATATTTCGGCAAAGTGTGGGACCGGGTGTTACCGGAATCTGAATACGCGGGTCAGGGACCGGACGACGCGCCGGGGGAGGATCGGACGGTGGGTAAGCTGGGGAACACGCTTCCTAAAACCGTGACCGGAGGAGAGGAGGCGCCTGGACCGGGCTTCTACTACGCTTTGCAGAACACGCCCTTCAGCAACGAACTGATCGCCGATTTCGTGCGCGCGGCGATCGAGCATGAGCGGTTGGGGCAGCGTGAAGGGATCACGGATTTGTTGTGCATCAGTTTTTCCGCGAACGACCTCATCGGCCATCTTTACGGACCCGACAGTCATGAAATCATGGACAACGTCGTGCGGATGGACCGCACGCTCGCGGAGTTATTCGCGTTTCTGGATGAGCGGGTGGGGTTGTCGCGTTGCACCATTGTGCTGACCGCAGATCACGGCGCGTCGCCGATGCCGGAAACCATTCACGCGATTCGTCCGGACATCCCCGCGGGTCGCATCGATGGATCGGCGCTTTTGAGGACGGCCGAGGCGGCGCTCAACGAAGCGTTTGGTCCGCTGAAGGAGAACGGACGCTGGCTGGTGCGTGACGATTCCACGTTCTTGATCCATCCGACGGCGCTGGCGGAAAGGAATGTCGCGAGGGTCGATGCGCAACGCGTCCTGCGCGACGCGCTGGTGCAGATCGATTTCGTGCAGGCGGCTTATACGCGGGAGGAGTTGGAGAAAGGCGACGTGCATGACTCGTTGGGCGAGCAGGCGGTGTTGAGCTTCAACCGGGCGCGGAGCGGAGATGTCACCTTCCAGTCGAAACCGTATTTTTTCAGCAAGAGCACGGGCACGAATCACGGGGCGCCGCACAGTTACGACACGCATGTGCCGCTGGTGTGGTTTGGCGTCGGGGTGAAGCCGGGCGTTTACACGGAGCGGGTGCATGTTGCGGACCTTGCGCCGACGCTGGCGCATATTCTGGGATTGAATGCGCCGCCGATGGCGAGGGGGCGCGTGCTATTTTAGGTCGCGGACTGAGGTTTGGCAGGGCCGGTTCGGGAGGATGTTGTTCCATGGCTTGGAAGCCGGAGGTTTGGAGGTAAGGTTTTATTATGTCTTTTACGCGCTGTTTCTCGACGCTGGGTTGTCCTGATTTGCTCATTGACGACGTGTTCGCGCTGGCGGTGAAGCACGGGATCGAGGCGGTGGAGCTCCGGGCGCTGGGCGGGACGATCGATCTCGCGGAGCACTTCGCGCGCGAGTTTGGAACGCCGGAGAAGCTGGCGGCTTATGTGCGCGGGCGGTCTCCGCGTATTGTGGCGATCGATACATCGCTTCATCTGGTCGGCGCGACGGCGGCGGAGCGGGCGCAGGCAGAGGCCCTGGCGCTTTGGGCGGACGCGTTGGGTGTTCGCTGGTTGCGGGCGTTTGACGGCGGAGCGAGCGCGAGCGAGGCGGAGATCGCGGAAGCGAAGGCAACGCTCGACGCGTGGTCGAGTTTGCGGGAAAGCCGCGGTTGGAAGGTGGAGTTGATGGTGGAGACGCATGACTCGTTGTTCACGTCGGAGGCGATTGGGCGGTTGGTGACGGCGGTGCCGGGGGTGAGGATTCTTTGGGATTCGCATCACACGTGGAAGCGGGGCGGCGAGGCTCCGTTGGCGACGTGGGCGGCGATCAAAGGGAGCGTGGTGCACCTTCACGTGAAGGACAGCGTGAGTCGGCCGAGCGGGCGTCATCCTTTCACGTATGCGCTGCCGGGCGCCGGTGAGTTTCCGATGAGCGGACTTCGCGAGGTGCTCGGGAAGGAGTTCGGCGGGGCGGTGAGTCTCGAGTGGGAGAAGTTGTGGCATCCGGAACTCGTGCCGTTGGATGCGGTGCTCACATCGGCGGCGGAGCGGGGGTGGTGGTGACGGAGCGCGGTTTCAGGAGGTTAGAGCGTTTTCAGAAAAACGATAGCCCTTCAGGTGAACCACAGAGGCACAGAGGCACGGAGAGATCCGGTGGCCTTTCTCCGTGTGCTCGGTGCCTTCGTGGTTGAAATCGGGTTTTCCGATTCGGCCAACGGCTGTAACATTATTTAGTATGCTATAAGGGGTAACGAATAGAGCTGTGGCTGTTTGCGTGTAGGGGGCGTGGTTCGGCCGGCTTTCGATGGTCAACGTCGGCCCGCACGGAGGCGGGCCGCTACATGGGCGGCGGTGTTTAACGGCTGTGGAGTTCGATTTGATGCTCCGGCTTTTCAGGTGTCGGCGCGGTAGAGGGCGCCGAGGCGGCGGAAGAGGGACTCGAGCTGGCGGTAGTAGTCGTCTTCGGGGAGGGAGGATTTTTGGGCGCGAAGGGATTCGAGTTCGCGCTCGAGGTTGTCGCGTTGTTCGCGCTGGGCGGGAGTGAGCGCGCGTTCGGATTCGGTCGGGATGAGCGCAATGAGGCGGGCGTGCTGGCCGTCGGGTTGGGCGGTTGAATTTTGAGGACGGCGTTGAACGCGGGTGCCGCGGAACCATTCGGCGGGCGTGCCTTGTTTGTCGCCGTTGTCGTCAATGAGCGCGTGCTCGGTGGCGAGGCGACCGGTTTCGGCGTAGAACGCTTGAACCTGTTGGGCGGCGGTGACGAAGGCTTCGAGGAGAGAAGTCTGACCATCCTGGTCGATGTCGGCGGCGGGATTTGCGACGGCTTCGGCGAAGCGTTCTCCGAAGCGGGCGTAGTTCAGTTCGCTGCCGCTGCGTGTCGCCGAGATGATGATACGATCGGGGCCGGAGAGGGCGTTGATGAAAGGCGCGCCCGCGGAGCCGCCGTGGATGAAGACGAGCGGGCGGGTGAGCGGGGCGAGCCAGGTGGCGAGGTCCCTGGCGGTGACGTCGGGGCCGCGGAGGTTGAGGCGGGTTTCGCGGGCGTCGTGCGTGCCGTGGCCGATGTAAACGATCCAGAGCGGCGCGGTGGCGGGTGAGGGCGTATCCGAAGTTTGGGTCCGGGCGGCGAGCCAGGTTTGGAGTTGCGTGCGGTCGTCGGGAGCGGCTTCGGACTCGGGCGAAAGGCCTATCGTGGTGATCGCGGCGCCGGCGCGATCGGCGGCGGATTGCCAGGCGCGGGCGGCGGCGGAGAAATTTTCGGCGTAGGCGGGTTCGCCGGGGGCGCCGATGACGAGGGCGATTTCGGCGGTGGGGGCGGCGTGGGTAGCCACGAGCGTGGCGATAAAAAGTGGAAGAAACCACTCGCTCACGCTCGTAGCTACGGAATGCGGTTTGGCGGGTTTCATGGGAGGCCTTTCCAGCGGCGCCATGACCACTCGACGAGGAAGCAGCCGAGGACGGCGGCGAAGAACCACGGGTTGTGCCAGAGCGGGCGGGACCACGTTTCCATGATGGGAGCGGGCGAGCGAGTGAGGCGATCGGGGAGATCGGAGAGCTCGGCGGGCGTGAGGACGGCGCCGCCGGTGCGGCGGGCGAGTTCTTCGAGGAGGGCGCGATTGGGCGCGATGGAGCGAAATTCGTCGGCCGCGGGATCGTGCACCCAACCGGCCTCGGCGCGGCCGACCAGTTTGCCGGCGCGGTCGATCACTTCGGCGGTGGCGAGGTAGGCGCCGGCCTCGCGGGCGGTGAAATCGGCGGTGTAGCGGCCCGGGGTGTCGGGGGACGGTTCGGCGGGGAGGGTGGCTTGTTGGAAAGTGTTGGCCGACGGGGGCGTCGGCCCTCCATTGGCGCGGCGGACGGTGATGCGGGTGGTGGCGAGTTCCAGTGGGCGGAAGTTTTTGTCGCGGGCGGTGACGCGGAGTTCGACTCCGGCCGTAGTGGAGGATGGGACGACGCGGAGCTCGACGGGCGAGGGGACGTCGGTGACGAGCCAGCGGGAGATTTGGCGCCAGAAGCGGGCGAGGTCGGCTTGTTCGTTGGCGCCGGCCATGCCCCAACGCCAGAGATCGCCGAGGGCGAGGCAGGCGACGCGGCCGGAGCCGAAGGGCTGGGCGACGAGGGCGGGGTAGGTTTCGCCGGTTTCGTCGGACAGCGTGGCGAGGACGGTGGCGCCCGGTTTGATGGCGGACAGCGCGTTGGCGGTGAGGAAACGCGGCATGGACTCGAGGCGGGAACGTTCGTCTGTCTCCGTGGCGCGGATACGCGTCCAAGGCTCAAGCCATCCCTCGCGGGTGAGGCTGAAGGTGAGCTCGCCGGCGGGAGGTTGAGCGGCGAGGCGGTCGAGATAGACGGGGAGGGCGGAGGCGAGGGCGGTGTCGGAGTAGCTTCCGCTTTCGAGCGTGTCGACGCCGCCGAGCATCAGGAGACCGCCGCCGCGATCGGTGACGAAGCGGCGGAGGAGATCGTGTTGATCGGGCGAGAAGAAAGCGGCTTCGACGTCGTCGAGGATGACGGCGTCGTAGGCGAAGAGCTCTTCGGCGGTGCGGGGAAAACCGCCGCGGAGCTCGGCGGCGTCGCGGGTGTTGACGCGGGTGAGGACGGGCTGGTCGTAGCGCTGGGTGTCGTCGGGCTGGCCGAAGCCGCGGAAGAGCGGATTGGTGGCTTCGCCGGCGCGGCCGCGGAATTCGAACTTCGGCTCGCGGAGGGCGAGGCGGAGAAGTCCGACCAGTTGGAGTTGCGGATCGTCGAGGAGGGCGCGGTTGAGAAATTTGAATTCCCAGTTGGGGCGTCCGCCGACGTAGAGGATGCGATAGCTTGGGCGGCCGCGGTTGAAGAGGACGATACGGCGATTGTTGAGCGTGGTGGCTTCGTTGGAGGCGGAGGCGTCGGAGGTATCGCGTGGAGAAACGGAGACTTCGTGAAACTGGATGCCGGTGCCGGAGGGGCGCCATTCGAAGGTGGCTTGGGCGGGAGTGTGGTCGTCGGCGAGGCGGAGAGTTTGCGGCGGCGGAATCGAAGATTCGGAAGACGAGCCGAGAGGACGAACGGCAACGGTGAGGGCGTCGCCGGTGAAGCCGGTTCCGGCGACGTCGACGCGGAGGGAAACGGGGGCGTCGTCGAAGGCGGTTTGGCGCGGGGTGAGGCGTTCGAGGCGGAGGTCGCGGAGGTGGGAGGCTTGGCCGATGACGACGGGATAGATGGGCGGAAGACCGGTGGTGTCGGCCAGGCCGTCGGGGAGATCGGTGGCGTTGCCGTCGGTGAGGAGAAGGACGCCGGCGAGCGGCTGGCCGGAGAAGCGTTCGCGAAGCTGGCGGAGGGCGGAGCCGAGCGCGGTGCGTTCGCCGGAGAAGTCGAGTGTTGAGAAATCGGATACGCGGCGCAGCGAATGATCGAAGACGTAGCGCCGGATCTGAAAGTCGTCGGCGAGGCGAGTGAGCGCGCCGGAGGCGTCGGTGGTGAGAAGCTCGCGGAGGGTTTCGCCGCGGGAGACGGATGCGCCGGAGTCGGCGATTTGGAGGCCCTGGGAGTTATCGGCGAGGACGGCGACGAGGTTGGCGCCTTTTTTCGCGCGAGGGGCGATCCATTGCGGATCGAGAAGAGCGAGGAGGAGGAGGCCAATGCCGGCGGTGCGGAGCGCGAGGCCGATGGCGAAATCGCGCCGTTGCGGGGCGGCGGGACGAAGCGCGAGCCAGGCGAGCGGGACAAGGATGATCGCGGCGAGAAGGGCGAGCCAGGCCCAGGCGGCGTTGGAGAAGGTGAGGGCGGCTAGCATTGAAGAATGCTCAAGGGAAGTTCGGGAGGTGGATGACGTGGGTGGCGTTTCGAGCCCGACGGGACGTCGGGCTCCACCTACCGGGTGCCGAGGGCTTCATAGTATTTGCGGACGGATTCGGCGTAGCGGTCGGGGACGGGGTCGCGATCGACGGGTTGGAGCGTATCCGGGTTTTCGCGACGGCTGAGCTCCTGGCGGAGCCAGGCGCGGGCGTCTTCGAGCGGGGCGACGATGCCCATTTCGACGAGCGGCCATTGGGGGGCTTTGCCCTCGCGCTGGTTCATGCGGCGGAACTCCTCGGCTTGGGCGCGGGCACTGGCGAGACGCTGGCGCTGTTCGGGGGAGTCGATGAGCTCTTCGACGGTGCGGAGGCGGTCGGCCCAGTCGGCGAAACCGCGGCCGGTGAGCGGGCCTCGCGCGGCTTCGGCGTTGCGGGTGGATTCGCCGAAGCTGCGGGCGAGGCGTTCGAGGTCGGCGAGGGCGGATTCGGCGGCGGAAGAGAGGTCGGTGGGTGGGCGGGAAGAGGAGGAGGAGGACGAGGGTGAGGGCGCTGTTTGTTCGGAATCGTTGGCGGCGAGTGGGGAGGTGGAATTGGGTGAGTCGGGAGATGGTTCGTTGGCGGAAGGATTGCGCGGTGAGGGCACCGCGCCTCCATGGGGAGCGGAGTCGGTGGAGGGTTGGTCGCGGCGGAGGTCGCGGGAGAGGGCGTCGAGTTCGCGTTGGGCGAAGCGGAGCTCGTTGAGCTCGTCGCCGAGGACGGCGCCGGCGGCGCGTTCGACGCCGCGTTGAAGCTGGTCGAAGTCGCGGGCGATGGACGGTTGCTGGTTGAGGGCGGGATCGGTGAAGCCGCGGCGGAGCAGGTCGGCGCTGGAGGCGAGGTTTCGGCCGGTGCCGCTTTGGTTTTGTTGGCGGAGCAAATCGTAGAGCTGGCGGTGGAGGCGGGGCTCGCTGGCTTCGGCGTCTTCCGTGACTTGGCGGAGGTTTTCGAGGAGCTGGTCGCGGCGGGTGGCTTGGGCTTCGAGGCGTTGGGCGAGTTGTTCGCGGTCGGCGGAGTCGTCGAGCGATTGCGGGCCGCGGCTCATTTGTTCGAGGTCGCGGGTGAGTTGTTGTTGTTCGGAGGCGAGATCGCGGGCTTCGCGGCGGGCCTCGCGCATTTGTTCGGAGAAACGGCCGGCGGCCTGCTGGCGCATGTCTTCGCTGGTGCGCTGAAGGTTTTCCTGGGCGCGCGTGCCGGCGGCGAGCGCTTGGGAGACCTCGCCCTGTTCGAGCTGTTCGGTGGCGCGGCGCATGTCGTCGCGCGTGCGGTCGAGTTGCTGACGGGCCTGCTGGGTTTGTTCGCCGGGCTGCATGCGATCGACGCGCTGGCGGGCTTCGTCGAGATCGCTGACCATGCGGCGTTGTTCTTCCTCGAGACGTTTGAGCTCGCGGCGGATGGCTTCGCGTTCGGCTTCGTTCTCGGCGGCGGCGAGGGCGGTTTGGAGCTCCTGGAGGCGCTGGTTGAGGTCCTGCTGGCGGCGGGCGAGCTCGCGGAGGCGGGCAAGGACTTGGAGTTGTTCGCGTTCCTCGGGGGTGGGAGGAGGCTGCGCCTGGGTTTCGGTTTCGTAGCGGTCTTCCTCGTTGCGGAATTCGAGCTGGTTGAGCTGGTCGCGGTTGCGCTGGCGTCCCCCGGCGCCGGAGCCGCTGCGCGATTGCGAGACGCGTGTATCACGACTTTGCATACGCAGGAGCGACTGGTAGGCGCTGCGGGCGGAGGACCACGCGGATTCGAGGGTGCGGAGGTTTTTCTCGGCGGCGGTTTCGGCGAGGGCGTCGGAGGCGCGGCGCATCAGCGGGGCGGCTTCGTCGGCGGCGGCGCGGGCGGACGGGTCTTCGAGGCGTTCGCGAACGGTGGCGAGCTGGCGGAGAGCGGCTTCCTGCGAGTCGTGGAGCGTGGCGGCGTCGGTCGGGAACGTCGGCGTGGCGGGGTCTTGCTGGCGGAGTTTCCAGATGGCGATGGAGATCTGGCGTTGGGTTTCGATGAGGTCGTCGTCGGGGCCGCCGCCGGATTGGTTTTGTTGGGAGCGGCCGCCGCCGGTGGCGTCTTCGCGGAAGATTTCGTCGAGTGGGCGAACCTCGGCGAAGAAGATATCGCTCATGGTGCGGCGGAGCTGGCCATCGGGACCGATGTCGTCGGCCCAGGCGAACCACGTGATGAGCTGGTCGGGTTTGGCGTGGTGTTGTTCGAGGGAGAGAAGGTGGGAGAGTTGGGCCTCGAGTGCGGGGGAGGAAGGTGTGGAGGTGGCGGCCGGCGCGAGTGGAATGTAGGTGGGATCGGCGTCGGCGATGCTGAGGCCGAGGCCGTAGTCGCGGAGGCCGAAGTCGTCGCGGGCCTCGGCTTGGAGGTGAAGTTCTTCGAGCGGGGACACGCGGAGATCGCCGCGGGGGAAGGTGAGTTTCAGTTCGGGGCGGCGGTTTTCGAGCGCTTCGATGCGGATGTCGTTGGGGGCGGCGTTGGTGCGGCCGTCGTGGTCGACGAGATGAAGGGCGTAGCGGGCGGAAGACGTGACGGTGGTGGCGAGGCGGAAACGGGTGCGGTCGGAGGCGGCGGGCTCGAGGTGGATTTCGTTGTTGTCGGAGGTGCGGAGGGTGGCGCGAGCGACGGGCTTGTTGAAGGCGAAGTCGTAGGTGAGATGAGTGCCGACGACGGCGGAGATGCGGCGGGTGTCTTCGATGCGGCGGTCGGCGAGGCCGGTGTAGTCGGGATAGTCGAGGGAGGCGTCGGCGCGGAGCAGGGCGGGGCGATCGTAAACGGTGAGCGTGAAGGAGCGAGAGCGGCTGTTGTCGTGCTCGATGTGATACGCGGTGTCGGCGGCGACAGAGGAGAGCGTGAAGGCGAAGACAGGGTCGGAGAGACTGCGGTGCATCGGTGCGCGCTGCGGTTCGGCGCCGGCGGAATGGTAAACGAGGGTGGCGGAGGCTGGGACGGAGTCGGCCGGGAAGCGGACGGCGACGACGATGGCGGAGTGGCGTTCGATGTCGGCGTCGCCGGGGGTGATTTCGAAGGTGTTGGCCAGAGTGGAGGGCGAAGCGGAGCGCGGCGCGGCGGGGCGGTGGGCGCGGACGACGAGGAGCGAGATGCCGAGGGCGATGAGCATCGCGAAGGCGTGAGCGGCGAGGAGGCGGCGGGAATCGCGGCGTGGGCGGCGATACCAATTGGTGGCGTCGGCGTGGCGAAGGGCGTCGTCGATGACGCGGCGCTGGAGGAAGTGAAACGTGCCGCCGGTGGCGGGGAGTTGTTCGATGGCGGCTTGGAGGGTGGAATCGGCTTCCGGGTGTTGTTGTCCGATGTAGCGCGCGGCGTCGTGGAGGGAGGTGCGATCCCGCCAGAGGAGCCAGACGGCGATCGAGGCGGCGGCAAGGAAGACGAAGAAGAGGACGGGGGCCGCGTAAGGAGCGAGAGAGGGGGAGCGTTGTTGGACGAGGAGGAGCGCGGCGGCGGCGAGGGCGACGGTGGACCAGAGGAACGTGCCCTGGCGATGGAAGCGAATGGAACGGAGATAGCCGGTGACGCGCCGCAGGATGTAGCCGAGGCGGAAATCGATTTGCGGAGGTGGCGGAGCGAGAGGCATGGCGCGAGTGGATCAGCGCGCGGGCGCGGGGCGACGGGAGAGGAGGAGGGAGGCGAGGCTCTCGAACGCGAGGAGGGCGACGGCGAGCCAGAGGAGCCAGCGCCAGAGCTGTTGTTGGGACTCGGTGGTGGCGGCGGTGAGTGACGGCGAAGGTGGGGCGGCGGAGCTGGTGGCGGTGGAACCGCGCAGCGGGACGCCGAGTTGTTCCCACGTGTCGAACGGAAGCGGCTCGGTCTGGCTTTCGGCGGCGGGGACGTTGAGGGCGATGCGGCGCGGAGGTGTTGTCGCGAGATTGTGGATACCGGGGGTGGAGGGAAGCGGCGTGGAGGCGGCGGAGCCGATTTCGGCGATGGCGGGTTCGGCGGGGCCGCCGGCGGCGCGTTCGGCGAGGGATTGGAGCCACGGCACGAATTTGGAGGAGAGGACCCATTGGGCGGCGGAGGGAGACCAGCCGCTGGCCCACACGATCAGGCGGCCGCGGCCAACGGGAACTTCGAGGACGGCGGGAGAGTTGTCGTCGAAGCGGGCGACGACGGTGGCGCGGGTGTCGGGGGGAAGGGCGACGGAGTGCGTGTTCCAAAAACGGATACGCGTGAAATCGCTGTAGAGCGGATCGGCGAAGGGAGCGAAGAGCGGGTGTTGGAAGTCGAGCTGGCCGAGGAGGGCGTCGGGGCGCGATTGGGCGAGCGGGGTCCAGTTGGATTCGCCGGCGAGAGTGGCGGCGGTGGAGATGAGTTCGTCGCGGTTGAGGAGAACGAGGGCGAAGGAACCGGATTCGAGGCGGGAGCGGACTTCGGCGAGGACGGAAGAGTCGAGGACGTCGGGAATGACGATGAGCGAAGGCGTGGTGTTGTTTGGAAGGGTATCGGTGAGAACGGGGACGGGATCGCGCCAGCCGGTGATGGCGCGTTCGAGATAGAACCGGGCGTGTTGCGGGTCGGTCGACGGATGCGCGGCGAGGTAGGAGATCGGGAGTTCGCGCGGAGCGGGGCGGAGGAGGAAGAGGCGGTTGTCGAAAGGTTGTTCGTCGCCTTCGAGGTCGAGGCGGAGGGCGGGCGGGGCGTTGGGCGGAAGGGGGAGGAGGCGGATCTCGGTGGCGCCCGGGAGGAGGTTGAGCGGTTCGGGCTCGGCGAGGGCGGCTTCGGTGGCGGGGTCGCGCCAGACGAGACGGAGGGTTTCGGGGGCGTCGAATGTGCGTGAAATACGGATACGCGCGGCGGGGCGTTCGGGGTCGACGTCGGACCAGCCGAGCCAGTGGA
>JAFAAS010000017.1 GCA_023426435.1 Verrucomicrobiota bacterium
ACTGGGATCCGTTTCTCGTCGAGTTCGCGGATGGCATCGGCATCCGCTATTACGGCGTCGCCTACCTTCTCGGCTTCCTCGTCGGCGGCTGGTTGTTGTCGCGGTATTGGAAAGCAAAGCGCTCCCAACTTCCGTCGGAACAGGTTTCAGATCTCATGATCGCGCTCGTGCTCGGCGTCATGATCGGCGGACGCCTCGGATCGTTTCTGCTCTACGACCCGGGAGCGTTGGTGCGCGATCCGTTGAGTTTCTTCCGCGTGTGGGAAGGCGGCATGGCGAGCCATGGCGGCATGGCCGGCGTCGCGGTTGCGCTCGCATGGTTCGCGCGTTCGCGCAAAATCCCCTTCCTTCATCTCGGCGATCTCGTCGCCTCCGTCGCTCCGGCCGGGCTTTTTTTCGGACGCGTCGCCAACTTCATCAACGGCGAGCTCTGGGGAAAACCAACCACGGTGGCTTGGGCGGTGATCTTCCCGAAAAGCCCCGAACCGCTCCTGCCGCGACACCCGTCGCAGCTCTACGAGGCCGCGCTTGAAGGCCTGCTCATCTTCCTCGTCCTGCAGTGGCGATTCTGGAAAACCGACGCCGTGCAAAAATCGCCGGGCCGTCTCGCCGGCGAATTCTTCCTGCTGTATGCGGTCGCGCGCGCCGTCTGCGAGGTGTTCCGTGAGCCGGACGCTTCACTGATCCTCGGCCTCAGCCGCGGAACGTTCTACTCGGTCTTCCTTGTCGCCGCCGGGATCGCGTTGATCCTGGCCTCCCGCCGCCGTCCGGCGTAGCCCGACGACAGTCGGGCTGCACCGCGAACGCTCAGACCACCGTGCCCGGCGGTAGAATCGCGCCTTTCGTCACGCAGAGCACGCCATCGCGAATGATCACGTTGCCGTTCGCATACGTGCCGTCCGCTTTTCCGATCGCACTCAATTCGCAGTCGTCGCCGATGCGTGCGTTTTTGTCGATGATCGCGTGACGCACGCGGCAGCGTTTGCCGACGCCGAGATTCGGCCGGCCCTGCTCGACGTTCGCGGCGAGCTGGTCCGCGGTCTCGTAGTAGTCGGCTCCCATCATCACCACGTCCTCGAGATCGCTGCCTTCGCCGACGTAAGAGCGAATGCCGAGCACGCAATGCTTCAGCCGCGAGTCGGTGAGAATCGCACCGTCGCCGATCACAACATGATCGATGTCGCAGCGGTTGAGCTTCGACGCGGGCAGGTAGCGATCCTGCGTATAAATCGGCGCCGTCGGTTCGAAGAAATTGAAAGGCGGCAACGGCTGCGCCAGCGCGAGGTTCGCGGCGAAGAACGCGTGCACCGTTCCAATATCCTCCCAATAGCCTTCGAAAATATGCGCGTAGAGTTTCTTCTTCCCCAGCAGTCCCGGGATGATCTCTTTTCCAAAATCCGTCTGCGTGTTCTCCAACGCTTCCGCGAGCACGGAACGGTTGAAAACATAGATGCCCATCGATGCCAGACACCGACGTTCGTCCGAGGGCGTCTTCAACGAGGCCTCGAGCGTCGGACTCAACGCCAGCCCGCGGATGATTTCCGGATCCTTCGGTTTCTCTACAAAGCGCTCGATCGACAGGTCATCGTGCACGCCCATGAGGCCAAGACCTTCGACCTTCGACACCGGAAACGGCACCGCCGCCAACGTCACGTCCGCGCCGGTTTGCACGTGCTGCTCGAGGATCTCCCGGAAATCCATCCGGTAGAGCTGGTCGCCCGAAAGGATCAGCACGAGGTCATGCGGAAACGCCCGGAAATGCACCAGATTGCGACGCACCGCGTCGGCCGTTCCCTGATACCAATCCACGCTTTTCTCCGTTTGCTCCGCAGAGAGAATGTCCACGAAACCGCCACCAAAAGGATCGAAGTGATACGTCGACTGGATATGCCGGTGAAGCGACGCGGTGTTGAACTGCGTCAGGATGAAGATCCGGTTGATATCCGAGTTGATGCAGTTGCTGATCGGGATGTCCACGAGCCGGTATTTGCCGGCGAGCGGAACGGCGGGTTTCGACCGTTCCTGGGTCAGCGGATGAAGACGTGTTCCGCGGCCGCCACCCATGATCACGGCGAGCACGCGTTTCTGAGGAGGCATGTTCAGAGGCATATAAAAGGTCGGGGTTTAATCCTTGCTGCACCTTTGTTCGCGGCGCTTACTTCGCCAGACTAAAAGCTGAAAATATGTGTGGAATCGTTGGCTATGTCGGTAAGCAGAAAGCATCTGCAATTATCCTGGAGGGCCTCAAGCGGCTCGAGTATCGGGGCTACGACTCCTCAGGAATTTGTATTTTGCAGGGTCGCAAGCTGGATGTAGCGAAAAAAGTAGGACGCGTGGACGTCCTCGTGAAAGAAACCGCGAAGCGCCAGTTCACCGGCACCACCGGGATCGGCCACACGCGCTGGGCCACGCACGGCGGCGTCACCGACGCCAACGCCCACCCGCACGTCAGCAGCGACGGCAAGTTCGCGATCATTCACAACGGCGTGATCGAAAACTACGCCCAGATGAAAACCTTCCTGCTGGGCAAGGGCTACACCTTCGATTCGCAAACCGATACCGAGGCGCTCGCCAACCTCATCGCCTATCACTACGCCAAGGAGCCCGCCGATCAAAACGGCCAGAACCGCTTCGTCGAAAGCGTGCGCAAGGCTCTCCTTCACGTCGAGGGCACCTACGGCATCGCCGTCCTCTGCGTCGATTATCCCGGCGAGATCGTCGCCGCCCGCGAAGCCTCCCCCCTCATTCTCGGCGTGGGCGATGGCGAATACATCCTCGCGTCCGACGCCTCCGCGCTCATCAGCCGCACGCAAAACGTCGTTTACCTGAAAGACGGCGAACTCGTTCACATCACCCCGGCCACGTTCTCCATCACCACCCGCGACCAGGCCGACGTCTCCCCGGTCGTCGACAAGATCACGTGGTCGATCACCGACGCCGAAAAAGGCGACTTCGCGCACTTCATGGAGAAGGAAATTTTCGAGCAGCCGATCGCGCTCGAAAACGCCATGCGCGGCCGCTTCTCCGCCGACGGCAGCACCGCCCAATTCGGCGGCCTCAACGTCACCGCCGGCGAACTTCGCCAAATCGAACGCTACCTTTTCTGCGCCTGCGGCACCGCCTGGCACGCGTGCCTCGTCACCGAGCACTTGATCGAGCGTTTCGCGCGCATCCCCGTCGAGGTCGATTACGCCTCCGAATTCCGCTACCGCAACGCGCCGCTCCATCCCGACACGCTCTTCTTCGTGATGAGCCAGTCCGGCGAGACGATCGACACCCTCGCCGCCCTCCGCGAAGCCAAGCGCAAAGGCCACCGCGTCCTCGCCGTCAGCAATGTCGTCGGCTCCAGCATCGCGCGCGAAGCCGATGGCGGCATCTATCAGCACGTCGGGCCCGAAATCGGCGTCGCTTCCACCAAGGCCTTCACCTCGCAAATCCTCATCGGCGCCATGCTCGCGCTGTATCTCGGTCGCATGCGCGACATGAGCTACACCGACGGCGTGCAATACGTGAACGCGTTGAAGGGCGCGCCCGACCTCGTTCGCCGCGCGCTCCAGCAGGCCGCGCATATCCGCGAGATTGCGAAGCGCTTCGCCGACTCGACCGACATGCTCTTCCTCGGTCGCCTCTCGCTCTTCCCGCTCGCTCTCGAGGGCGCGCTGAAGCTCAAGGAAATCTCCTACATCCACGCCGAGGGCTATCCGGCCGCGGAAATGAAACACGGCCCGATCGCGCTCATCAGCGAAACCTGCCCGAGCGTCATCTTCGCGACGCAATCCGAGATCTTCAACAAGGTCGTCTCGTCCATGCAGGAGATCAAAGCCCGCAAGGGCCCGATCATCGCGATCGTCACCGAGGGCACCGAATTGCCGGAAGGCCTGGCCGACGAAATCATCCCGATTCCCGCCTGCCACGAAGCTGTTCTCCCCATCGTCGCCGCGATTCCGGTTCAGCTGCTCAGCTACTACATCGCCGTCGAACGCGGCTGCGATGTCGACAAGCCGCGCAACCTCGCGAAATCCGTCACCGTCGAGTGACGCCCCGGACGGCGCCGCCCCGCCGGCGCCATGATCCCGCCGATCCGCGCCACCGCCACAACGGCGCATCCAAGCCGCCACTACAGTTTACCGGCCCTCAATCGCCTTGCCGACACCCTTCGGCAACCGCATAAGCCGACTCCCCCGATGAACATCCATCCGAGCCGCGACGCCTTCGTTGAACTCGCCACCCAGGGCAACGTCATCCCCGTTTGCACCGATCTGATGGCCGACTTCGAAACGCCCGTCTCCGCTTACGCGAAACTCAAGGAAGCCGGCCCTTCCTACCTGCTCGAATCCGTCGAAGGCGGCGAAACGCTCTCCCGCTACAGTTTCATCGGTTGCCGCCCGCGGAAGATTTTCATCTGCGGTCCCGAAACCACCGAAATCCGCATCCCCGGACAACCCGCGCAGACGCTCCCCACTCCCGCCGACCCGCTCACGCTGATCGAAACCGAAATGAGCGGCTATCGCCCGGTTTCGCTGCCCGACCTTCCCCGCTTCACCGGCGGCGCCGTCGGTTTTGTCGCTTACGAATACGTCAGCCGCGTCGAACCCAGCGTCCCCACCGCTCCGGTCAACGAACTCGGCACGCCGCTGCTCTATTTCATGTTGTCCGATTCGCTGCTGATCTTCGATCGCGCGAAACAAACGCTCCGCCTCTGCGTGAACGCCCACGTCAACGGCGATCCCGCCGCCGCCTACGATCGCGCCGTGACCGAGCTCGAGCATCTTTACGCAATTTTGAAACAACCGCGCGAGATCGCTCCCGCCCCGCTGATCGAACCCGGAAAACCGTCCGTTCCCGCCGGCAACTTCACCCGCGAGCGTTTCGAAAAAGTGGTCGACGACGGCAAGGAATACATCCGCTCCGGCGACATCATCCAGTTCGTCCCATCGCAGCGCTTTTCCCGCGCGTTCAACCAATCGCCGCTCGATCTCTACCGCGCCCTCCGCACGGTAAACCCGTCGCCCTACATGTTCATTCTCGAAGCGGGCGACTTCTCCATCGTCGGCGCGTCTCCCGAGGTGCACGTGCGTCTCACCGACGGGCTCGTGGAAATCCGCCCGATCGCCGGCACGCGCAAACGCGGCGCCACTGCCGCCGAAGACGCCGCGCTCGAAAAGGATCTCCTCGCCGACGAAAAAGAGCGCGCCGAGCACCTCATGCTGGTCGATCTCGCGCGCAACGACATCGGCCGCGTCTGCCGCTATGGCTCCATCCGCGTGCCCGAGTTGATGGTGATCGAGCGCTACTCGCACGTGATGCACATCGTCTCGCAGGTCGAAGGCGATATCGCGCCCGGCCGCACCGCCTACGATCTGATGCGCGCAACCTTCCCCGCCGGCACCGTCAGCGGCGCCCCGAAGATCCGCGCAATGCAAATCATCGCTTCTTACGAGCCGACGCAGCGCGGCTTCTACGCCGGTGCGTTGGGATATTTTGGATACGACGGCAACATGGACACCTGCATCATGCTGCGCACCGCGTTGCTCAAGGACGGCCAGATCCACATCCAGGCCGGCGCCGGCGTCGTCGCCGCTTCCGTCCCCGCCGCCGAATATCAAGAAACCATCAGCAAAGCCTCCGCCCTCTTCAAAGCCGTGGCGATGGCCGAGCAATTTTAGCTGGTAGTCTGATGGAGGCGCGGTGCCCTCACCGCGCCACGCGCCCCCGCGGCCCCGCTGCCTTCTACTCTCGTGCGACACCCTGTCGCGTTCTGCGCCCGCCGATGCGCCACATTCGCAGCCCCTCGGGCCGCTTTCCGCGTAACTTCCTAGGGCGCGGCGCGTATCTCTAACTGGAACGTCTTCCGCTATGGGTTGGGAACAAACCGAAAACGCAAGGCTTCTAATTCTTCACACGTATCATGCCCCTCAAGAACAAAACCATTTCCACCGGCACCGAGTCCGAGACCTTTGTTCCGACGGCAGTCGAACTCGCGGACGCGCCCCCCTCTTTCCTTGAGAAACCGGATCGCGCCCCCGCGGAACAGATCGCTCATGGTGACCGCAGCAATCTCCAACTCTATCTTCAGGAAATCGGCAAAACGCCGCTCCTGACCATCGAAGAGGAAATCGCCCTCGCGAAACGCATTCGTCGCGGCGACAAGGAGGCCCGCGATCACATGATCAAGGCCAACCTTCGTCTCGTCGTGAAGATCGCGATGGACTACAAGGACTTCGGCCTGCCGCTCCTCGACCTGATCAGCGAAGGCAACATCGGCCTCATCAAGGCCGTCGAGCGCTTCGACCCCCGCAAGGGCGGCAAGCTCTCGACCTACGCTGCCTGGTGGATCAAGCAGTCGATCAAGCGCGCCCTCGCCAACCAATCCAAGACGATCCGCTTGCCCGTTCACTTGGTCGACAAGATTTCCAAGATGCGCCGCACCGCGATGGCGCTCACCGAAGAGCTCGGACGCGAACCCACCGACGAAGAGTTGGCGGTCGAACTTCAGATTCCGACCAGCAAGGTCGCGCACCTGAAGTCCGTCAGCGTTCGCCCCGCCTCCCTCGACGCTCCCGTCGGCGAGGAGGGCGACTCCGCGACGTTCGGCGAAATCGTCGGCGACGACAACGCCGTCAGTCCGTTCGAAGGCCTTCGCGAGAAGAACCTCAACTCCGACCTCCACGCGATGGTCGCCTCGCTCGACGAGCGCGAAGCGGAGATCATCCGCCTTCGCTTCGGCCTCGACGGCAAGGACGAGCTTACGCTCGAGGAAGTCGGCAAACGGTTCCACGTCACGCGCGAGCGTATCCGCCAGCTCGAATACCTCGCCCTCTCGAAAATCCGCAAGGCCATGGCCAAGCACGAGGCCATCCGCTCGAGCGAAGAAATCGAAGAGGAAGACCGCGTGCGCCAGCGCATGGACGTCATTCGCGAATTCATCGAAGCGAAGTCCAAGCGCTCCGGCAAAACGGGCCGCAACTAAGCCGCGCTCCTTTTCCTTCACTCAGGCCGACGCATCCCGCGTCGGCCTTTTTTCGTATCCGACACGAAACGGCCCGCTCGAGCGCCGTTCTATAGCATATTAAATAATGTTATGGCCATTGGCCGAATCGGAAATCCCGATTTGAACCACGAAGGCACCGAGCACACAGAGGAACGCCACGGGATCTCTCCGTGCCTTTGTGCCTCTGTGGTTCACCTGAAGGGCTATAGTTTTTCTGAAAACGTTCTAAGGGCTGTTTGGGAATAAGGTTCAGAGCTTAAGCCAGACGAGGATACAAGCGAGGTGGAGCATGGCGGCGAAGGTGAGGTGAAGTTTCTCGTAGCGAGTGGCGATGCGGCGGAATGATTTGAGG
>JAFAAS010000055.1 GCA_023426435.1 Verrucomicrobiota bacterium
TTGATCCTTCTCTGGAGCTTGGATCTTGGAGTTTGGATCTTCCTCCCCCGCTTCCGCTCCACGGAACCGTCCGCCCCTTCCGCCGTCCAACCTCCCCGGCGCTTCTCGTTTTCCAGCTCGCGACGTGGCCCTGCCCAACCACCGCACGCCCGCATGAGCCTGATCAACGACGCCCTCATCAAAGCCGAGCGCGAACGCGCCGAAGAAGCCGCCGCCCGCGCCGCCGGCCTCCCCGTCGAGCATCCCAAATACCGCGCCGAAAAACGCCGCCGCTCGCGCCAGCTTCAATCCATCCCGCTCGCGATCATCAACACCGTCGTCCTCCTCGCCTGCTTCGCCGTCATCATCCTCATCGTCATCCGCAACCGCCCCGCCTCCGATCCCCCTTCCATCGCCGCCACGCCCGCCAATTCCGACGTTCTCCCGTTGTCCGACCGCGACGTCGACACCTCGTCCACCTTCGCCGCCTCCGATTCCCTCGCCCTTTCTCCCTCCCTCTCCGATTCGGCCTCCGACTCTCCGTTCGACGCCCCGACCTCTTCACCCATCGCTGCACCTCCTTCCACCGAGTTCGAACTCGTCGGCATGTCCGCCGTCGGCAACACCACGCTCCTCGGCATCAACCGCCGCAGCGATCAACGCAGCGTCTGGGTCCCCGTTGGCAAATCCGTCTCCGGCATCACCGCGCTCAGCTACGACGCCGCCAGCGACCGCGCCGTCATCGAGGTCAACGGCCGCCAACTCACCCTCGGCCTCCGCGCCGGCGCCCCCATCCCCGCCGAATAATTCCCCCCGCAAGTCGTCCGGCACCCACCCTTTCCGAAACCGGCTGTTCGTTCGTGTGAATTCGTCCTCCATTCGTGATTGATCCGAATCTCGCCGCCTCCTTTTTGCGCCTTCTGCGCCTCTTTGCGGCTATGCCCTGACTCGCCCACCCCGCGCCTGCGTGCTTGTCGCGCCGCGCTCCCTCGTCGCACTCTGACGGGCTCCGCCTCCCGCACCCGCTTCGATGCAAACCGACGAATACCTGAAACTCGCCGCCATCGAAGACCGACTCTGCTATTTCCGCGCCCTTCACGCCCACATCGCCCGCGAACTCACTCGCGCCCATCTCCCACCCCACGCCTCACTCCTCGATGTCGGCTGCGGCACCGGCGGACTCATCCTGCGCCTCGCCCCGCAACACCCCCAACACCACTGGACCGGTCTCGACTTCTCCGCGCTCGCTTGCGACCTCGCGCGCCAACGCTGCCCCGCCTCCGTCACCATCGTGGAGGGCTCCGCCACCGCTCTCCCCTTCAATAACGCCACGTTCAACGCGCTCGTCTCCGCCGACGTGCTCTGTCAGTTCGACGACCCGCTCCCCGCCGTCCTCGAGATGTTTCGCGTTCTCCGCCCCGGCGGTCTCGCGATCCTCAACGTCCCCGCCTACCAATGGCTCTGGTCCTACCACGACGCCGCCACCCACGGTAAACGCCGCTACACCCGCCCCGAGCTAAACGCCTTTCTCCGCAGCGCCGGCTTCGCGATCGACCACATCACCTACCGCAGCGCGCTCGCTTTCCCTTTCATCTTTGCCAAACGCAAACTCCTCCGCGGCGCCGGCGACACCAGCGACGTCAAAGAAAACTCTCCTCTCGTCGAAACCGTTTACAGCAGCCTCGCCACGCTCGAATCCATCTGGTTCCGCCTCGGCGGCCGCTTCGCCTGGGGTTCGTCCGTATTCGCCGTCGCTCGCAAGCCCGCCGCCTCGCCGCCCCACTGATGGAGGCGCGGTGCCCTCACCGCGCATTCCCGCAAATTTCTCCCGCGCCCGCGCGACCACTCACTTCCCGCTTCGTCAAACCGCGCAACCCGCCCCCGCCCTTCTCCCTTCTTCCTCATGCGCCATCCCCTCTTCCTCGTCGTCGCCTTCGTCGCCCTCTCCGCCCTCTCCGCCTCCGCCGCCGACCGGCCGACGATGGACTTCGAAACCTACAACCCCGCCTCCACCCTCGTCGTCCCCGAACACAAACTCACCCGCGCCAAATTCCCGTTCATCGACATCCACAATCACCAGTGGAACATGCTCACGCAGGACCTCGAAGCGCTCACGCGCCAGATGGACGCGCTTAACATGGCCATCATGGTCAACCTCTCCGGCCGCTCCGGCCCGCAACTCGCAAAAACCGCCGAACGCCTCCACTCCTCTCACGCGCCAAGCCGCCTGATCCTTTTCGCCAACGTCGATTTCGACGGCTTCGGCACCGACGGCTGGATCGATCGCGCCGTTCGTCAACTCGAAGCCGACGTCGCCGCCGGCGCTCGCGGCCTCAAATTTTTCGAAAGCTTCGGCCTCAACGTCAAAGATCACACCGGCGCCCGCGTCCCCGTCGACGACCCGCGCATGGATCCGATCTGGGAAACCTGCGCCCGCCTCGGCATCCCCGTCCTCATCCACACCGGCGCGCCCAAATCCTTCTGGGATCCCGTCGACGAAAACAACGAGCGCTGGCTCGAACTCGTCCTCCGCCCCAATCGCCGCCGCACCGCCACGTATCCAGCTCCCTGGGACGTCATCATGGGCGAACAGCGCAATCTCTTCAAAAAACACCCGCGCACGAACTTCATCTCCGCCCACTTCGCCTGGCAGGCCAACGACCTCGCCAACCTCGCCCGCTGGCTCGACGAAACCCCCAACATGTTCATCGAAACCGGCGCCATCATCGCCGAACTCGGACGCCAGCCGCGCGCCGCCCGCGCCTTCTTCGAAAAATATCAGGACCGCATCCTCTTCGGCAAAGACAGCTGGGTTCCCGACGAATACCAAACCTACTTCCGCGTCCTCGAAACCGAGGACGAATACTTCCCGTATCACAAAAAATACCACGCGTTCTGGGCCATGTATGGCATGGGCCTCTCCGACGAAGTCCTGAAAAAAGTTTACTACAAAAACGCCCTCCGCCTCGTCCCCGGCCTCGACGCCTCCCTCTTCCCCAACTGACCCACTGTAGGGCGGGGTCTCCCGACCCCGCCGTCCCTGAACGCGCGCAGTCGCCGCGTCACCCCGTCGCTTTCTCCCCGTGTCCCCCCCCGCCCCCGCTCCCAACTCCCCCGCCTCCACCTCGACCTCCGAACGCCCCACGCGCGTCCGCTTCCGCGTCGTCTCGCTCGTCGTCGCGCTCGCGATGATCACGTATCTCGATCGCGCCTGCCTCGGTGCCCTCGCGCCCGACATCATGCGCGACCTCGATCTTTCGAAGCAGCAAATGAGCTGGGTCTTCAGCGCCTTCGCCCTCTCCTACGCCATCTTCGAAATCCCCACCGCCTGGTGGGCCGACCGCCAGGGCACGCGCCGCGTCCTCACCCGCATCGTCCTTTGGTGGTCCGCGTTCACCATGGCGACCGCCGCCGCCTTCAACCTCATTTCGATGCTCATCGTGCGCTTCCTCTTCGGCGCCGGTGAAGCCGGCGCGTGGCCGTGTGTCGCGCGCACATTCGCCCGCTGGATTCCGCTCGCCGAGCGCGGACGCGTTCAAGGCGTCTTCTTCAGCGGCGCCCATCTCGCCGGCGGTCTCACGCCGGTCTTCGCCGTCGGCCTCGCCGCGTTCGTCGGCTGGCGCGGCGTCTTCATCGTCTTCGGCGCCATCGGTCTCATCTGGTGCCTCGTCTGGCATCGCTGGTTTCGCGACGACCCCGCCCAACACCCAGCCGTCAACGCCGCCGAAAACAACCTCATCCTCTCCGGTCGCATCGACACGCCTTCGACCCACGAGGGCTGGGCCTACTGGCGCCGTCTCTTCGCCCACCGCAACACCGTTCCGCTCTGCCTCGCCTACATTCCCAACAGCTGTGCGTTCTATTTCTGCATCACCTGGCTGCCCACATATCTGAAAGAGAAACACGGCTTCGCCGCCCTCTCCCTCGGTTTCTTCGCCGGTCTTCCTCTCATCGTCAGCGTGCTCGGCGATCTCTTCGGCGGCGCCGCCACCGACTTCGCCACGCGCCGCTTCGGCCTCCGTCTCGGCCGCGCCGGTGTCAGCGGCCTCGGCAATCTCTGCGCCGGCCTCGCCATGATCGGCGCCGCTCTCGTGCATCACCCAATTGCCGCCATCGGCCTCATCTCTTTCGCCGTCGCCTGCACAATGTTCACGCTCGGCGCCACGTGGAGCACATGCCTCGACATCGGCGGCCGCCACGTCGGCGTCGTCAGCGCCGCCATGAACACCGCCGGCCAGATCGGCAGCTTCTTCTGCCCGCCGCTCGTCACCGCGCTTCTCGCGCATTACAGCGACTGGAACGCCCCCGTCCTCGCCATCGGCGGCCTCTTCCTCGCCGGCGCCCTCTGCTGGCTCATCATCGACCCGCGCGACCGCGTGTTCGACTGATCTCCCTCCTATGGAGGCGCGGTGCCCTCACCGCGCTCTTCTGCCACCAAAAACATTGCCGCGCATTTTCCCCGCGCCCGTAATCCCCCGCGGTGTCCACCCGTCCTCTCCACGTCCGCCCGTCGCTGCTCACGTTCCTTGTCTGCACGCTCCTGTTCGCCGGCACCGTTTTCCTTTTCAGCCGCTCGCTCGACTACGGGTTTCTCAACTACGACGACCCGAGCTACATCACCAACAACGCCCACGTCCGCGCCGGCCTCGCCTGGTCGGGCGTCGTCTGGGCCTTCACCGGCCACGCCGATTACTGGCATCCGCTCACCTGGCTCTCCCACATGCTCGATTGGGAGCTCTACGACCAGGTCGCTCTCGGACATCACCTGACGAGCATCCTCTGGCACGCGCTCAACGCCGTCCTCGTCTTCTTCGTTTTCCGCCGCCTCACCGGCGCCTATTGGACCGCCGTCTTCGCCGCCGCGCTCTTTGCCTGGCATCCGCTCCGCATCGAATCCGTCGTCTGGGTCACCGAACGCAAGGACGTCATGAGCGGCTGCTTCTTCCTGCTCACGCTCTGGGCCTACGCCGCCTACGCCGACCGCCGTCGCCAGGGCGTCCGCGCGCTCGGCCGCTACGCGCTCACGCTCGCACTCTTCCTCTTCGGCCTGATGAGCAAACCGATGGTCGTTTCGCTGCCGCTCATTCTCCTGCTCCTCGACTTCTGGCCGCTGCAACGCCTCCCCGCCGCCTCTTCGTCCGACGCTCGCTTCCGCTCCCTCGTCAACCGCTGGCGTCCGCTGCTCGTCGAAAAAATCCCGTTCTTCGCGCTGTCGGCGATCATTTCTGTAGTGACAATCCTGATGCAGACGAGCTTCGGCGCGTTCACCCTCACGCTGCCGTTCGCCGCCCGTCTCGCCAACGCCGCCGTCTCCTGCGTCCGCTACATCGGAAAATTTTTCTGGCCCGCCGATCTCGCTATTTTCTATCCGCATCCCGGCACCTGGCCCCTGCTGGTCGTTCTCGGCGCCGTCGCCTTGCTCGCCGCACTCACGTTCCTCGCGTGGCACCAACGCACCCGCCGCCCCTGGCTCGCCACCGGCTGGCTTTGGTTCCTCATCACCCTGCTGCCCGTCATCGGAATCCTGCAGGTCGGCATGCAAGCCATGGCCGACCGCTACACCTACCTCTCACTCCTCGGCCTTCAACTCGCGCTCTTCACTTCGTTCACGCATCTCTGCACCCGGCCCGCCGCCCGCGTCTTCGCCAGCCTCGCCGCAAGCCTCATCCTCCTCGGCTGCATCGTTCGCACGTGGGACCAACAATTCATCTGGCGCGACTCCGTCTCCCTTTTCCGCCACGCCACCGAGGTCAGTCCGAACAGCGACGCCGCGCACGGCTTCCTCGCCTACACGCTCCTCGGCGACGGGCGTATCCAGGAAGCGGAGACCGAAGCCCGCCGCTCGCTCGCGCTCAATCCTTCCAACACCACCGCCCTCTTCACGCTCGCCTCCATCCACGATCGTCGCGACGAAATCGCCGAAGCCGTCGCGGGCTTCCAACGCGTGCTCGAGCTCCGTCCCCACGACTCCCTCGCGCGTCTCCGTCTCGGTCTCGCCCTCCTCAAACAGCATCGCCGCGACGAAGCCGCTCCTCACCTCACCGCCGCCATCGCCGCGGAGCCTTCCTACCGCGAATCGTTCCTTCGCCAGGGCTTCACCGATTTTCGCACCGGCTTTGCCGCCGCCGCGCTCGTTTACTTCGAAGCCGTGCTCTCCGCTTTTCCCGACGATTCCGACGCTCACTTCGGCCTCGCCCTCGCCCTCACGAAACTCGGCCGCGCCGACGAATCTTTCACTCACCTGCGCCGCGCCGCCGAGCTCCGCCCCGACCTCGCGCCCGTGCAGGTCGAAGTCGGTCTCGCGCTGCTCAGCCGGCGCCAGCCCGCCGACGCCGTCACCCACTTCCGCCACGCGCTCGCCGCCAATCCCAGCTCCGCCATGGCCCACCTCGGGCTCGCCCGCGCCTTGGAACAACTCAAGCAATCCGCCGACGCCCAGCCCCACCTCGAAAAAGCGTTCGCGCTCGCCCCCGAAAATCCCCTCATCCAACGCGCCTGGGCCACCTCCCTCGCGCGTCGCGGTCGCTTCGCCGAAGCCATCGTTCACTACGAGCGCGCCTCGGCCCAACTCCCCGACGACGCCAGCCTCCACGCCGAACTCGGCTTCGCCCTTCTGCTCGATAACCGTCGCAACGACGCCATCGCCCGCTTCGAACAGGCGCTCCGTCTCGATCCCAATTTTCCCGGACTCCGCGAGCGTCTCCAACAACTGCGCCGCTGATCGCCGCGCCCTTCGCCGTAGTCCGCCCCATCCCCCCTCAGGCAAACGCCGACCCGTTCGCTCACGGATTTGCCCCGGCTCGCGCCTTTCCTTCGCGGAACGCCCCCTGCCAACATGGGTCCGTGGTCGCCAACCTATAACCCCAACCATGAAAAACATCATCGGCATCGTCCTCATCGCCCTCGGGATCTTCCTGTTCGTGCAAGGCCTTAACCGTCGCGACTCGATCGCCGGCGCCGCCTCCGAAGCCGGAACCGAGATCGCCAACGCCGTCGACGGCGGCGCCCGCCAACCGAAGCACGTCGTTTACATGGTCGCCGGCGGCGTCGTCACCTTGATCGGCATCGGCGTCATCGCTCGCAAACCCCGCGCCATCTAAACGCACGGCCACGTCCACGCGTTCGTAGCGCGGTCAACCTGACCGCGCTCCACCGCGAACGCCAAAATCGCAGGCGGCCTTCTCCCCGAAGGCCGCCTTCGCTTTTTTTCGTCCGCTGCTGGAGGCGCGATGCCCCCACCGCGCTTCGTCCGTAAACGGGCCAGTCCCGCCCGTCGCATGCAGTCCGTAGTCCGTAGTCCCGTAGTCCCGTTGTCCCGTAGTCCCGCAGTCCGTAGTCCCCCCGTCCTCCCCCTCACCCCCGCGTCACATACAACACGTCCACCACATTCCGCACCAGCTGCTCATCCGACACCCCTTCGACCGCCTCCTCCGGCAGCCTCGTCAGCCCGCGGAAATGCTCCGCCAGTTCCCCAAATAACCGCACGCGCGCCTCCGGCTCCAACTCTTCCCGCCGCGCCCGCGCCGCCGCCGCCGTGCGCGCCTCACGCGTGCTCACCGCCTGACGCAGCCTCGCCACCACATGCGGATGCTCGCGCAGCGAATTGTATTTCCCGCCACTCGACCACGCCACCTCCGGCGCCGCTTCCTCGGCCTCCGAAACCACCAGCGTTCCCGCCGCGAGATCGCCCAACCGCTGCGCTTTCCGACTCATCAACGCCGCGCATCCACCCACCAAATACGCCACCGGCAACGCGTCCACGAAGCGCAGCAGATTCCGCAACGCCACTTGCGCAAAGGTCAGCCGCAACCCGCGCTCATCCACCACCCGCAATCTCACCACGCGTTTCCCCAACGTCTGCCCGCGCCACGCCCACTCCGTCACCATCCGGTAACCTTGCGACAATCCGAAATAACTCACCGCCGCCACCATCCCCGCGAAATCCACGCTCAACAGCTTCAACATCGCGACCGCCACCGCCAGCACCGACCACGCCGCCGACACCGCCGCCCAGTCGATCGCCGTCGCCGCCATCCGCAGCAGCGGACTCGCCAGCCGATACGAAAACGCCACGCCTTCCGGCGTCCGCACTTTCCACACGTGCACGCGTTCACCCGCTTCCATCACCCGCCGCCTTTCGCCTTCGCTTTCCCCTTCCGACGTCCGCGTTCGAAATTCCCTTCACTCGCGCGCCCCGCTCGCGCCCAAAACCACGCCAGCCCCGCCAGCTCCACCACGCCGAACGCAATCTTCACCGCATACGGCAACATCGGCTCGTGATACTGCGACATAAACGCCTCCACCAATCCCGCCCACACCAGCATCACCGCCGCCCCGAAACACAGCGTCACCACATCCGGCCCCGCCGCCCGCAATCGCATCGCCAGCGTCTCCCGCCTCCCACGCCCCAACAACGCCCCCGCCAGCACCAACCCGGCCTGCCCGCCCACCAACATCGCCGGCAACTCGATCGCTCCATGCGGCAACAACCACCCCAACAAAAACACCGTCTCCCCGCCCGCCACATAATCCACCACCACCGCACCGAGAATCACCCCGTTATAAAACATCAACACCAGCGTGCCCACGCCCCACGTCATCCCCAACGCCATCGCCGTCAGCGTCACCCGCGTGTTGTGCGTCATCAACATCCCCGAAAAACGCGCCTGATGCCCCGCCATCTCATCCGCGTCCATGCTCTCCTCCTTCGCCACACGCTCCGCCGGCGACATCATCAAATGCGGAAACGGCATCAACACGCGCTTCGCCCCCGGATCGAACGCCACCGCCGCTCCGCCAAACACCGCCCCCACCATCATCAACGCAAACGCCAGCCAGAACGCGCCCGCCCGCCTCCGCCAGGTCTGCGGCAGCGTTTGCGAAATCCATTTCCACGGCCGAAACCGCGTCCCCTCCGCCTTCGCGCCATGAATCTCCGCATGCCCGCGCGCCACCAAACTCTCCAAATACCGCCGCACCCCCGCCTCCGCCTCGAACGTCGCCAGCCGCGCCAAATCCGCCGCCGCCCGTTGATACAACCGCTCCAATTCGCGCACGTCCTCCGCCGACATCTTGCCCCACGGATCCTCCGCCACCCGCTTCAACACCGCCTCCAGCCGCTCCCACCGCGGCCGCTCCTCCGCAATAAATTTTTCCAGATTAACGATCATGAATAAAGTGGACTACGGTGGACTACAGGACCACGGGACGACGGACAACAGGACCACTCTTTCAACTGAGCGAAACACCACGCCCGCTCCATTGCGCCGCACACAAGCACAACGCACTCATTAGCCCCGCGACGATCCGGCTCACCTTCGACGCCTCACCCTCAACGCTACGGATCAACCCATGCAGGCACGCGAATGTCCTCCTGACCTGCGATTCTCTGTCTTCTCCCTGGACCGCGTATCCCAACCTGCCTGCGAGGTGGAGGAGATACTGCACCTCCGTCAACGAAGCCCGCGCGATATAGAGAAAATGAAGATAATCTTTCTTCGACCCTCGCGCCGACCCTTCGGCGATGTTCGCCGGCACCGACACCGCCGCCCGGCGCAACTGGCTCGTCAACCCATACAGCTCCTCCTTGGGAAACCCGCGCGTGATTTCATACACCCTCACCGCCAAATCATCCGCCAACTTCCAAGCCTCAATCTTTTTGTAGTCTCTCATAAATTTGCCCATCGCCTGCAGTCCCATTGTCCGCAGTCCCGTCGTCCGTTGTCCGTAGTCCGTTGTCCGTGGTCCGTGGTCCGTAGTCCCGTTGTCCCGTAGTCCGTAGTCCCGTAGTCCCTTCACAACACCTGCCTCCGCTTCACCTCCAAATACTGCGTCACCAGCTCCGCCGCCATCGTCTCGTTCTCCAACATCGCCGCCGTCACTCCGAGCGGCTTCAACTTCTGCGCCAGCGCCTTCGCTTCGCTCCATCGTTCGTGCCCCGCCAGCCGCGCATAAACCTCGCCATCGTCCTTCACGTCTTCGCCTTCAAACACCCGCGCCACCCCCGGCACGCGCAGCTGGCTCACCAACACGAGATGCTGCCGCGACAACACCCGCACGTGCTTCGCGAAATCCTCCGCCAGCACCGGATCCGTCAAATCCGTCAGGAAAAACAACAACGCCCGCTGCCGCAGATTCGTCCGCAAATGCCGCACGATCTCCGCCAGATCCGGCGTCGCCTCGCTCGACGCCAGGTTGAGCACCGCCTCACGACACGCCGCGTAGTGCCCTTCGCCCCGCCCCGCGCGCAAAAACAACCGCACGCGATCGTCGTGCGCCACGAGTCCAAAGCGATCCCCCATCCGCTCCGCCGCCAGCAACAACACCAGCGACGCCGTCAAACACCGCTCCAACGCCGTCTGCTCCACGCCGTCCAACACCACCGGCCGCGCACTCAACCGCGACACATCCAGCACCACATAAATCTCCTGCGTCCGCTCCACCTGAAACACCTTCGTCACCGGCCGCCCGCGCTTCCCCGTCGCCTTCCAGTGAATCTCATCGAAGCCATCCCCCGGCAGATAGTCGCGCAACTTCTCGAACTCCCGCCCGCGCCCCACCACCCGCCGCGCCAGCGCGCCTTGCTGCGCCCGCGCCAAAAATAGCGCCGCCACCTGACGCCGCTCCGAAAACAAGTTCGGATAAACCCGCACTTCTCCCGCGAGCACCGTTCGCGCGCGCAGCATCCAAAATCCCAATACAGACCGCCCTTCCACCGCCGCAACCATCCCTCCAAAGCGTCCCCTCCGCCGCGGCGTGCACGTCAATTCCACCCGCGCCCGTTTCGCTCCCGCCGGCAACTCCACCGCCACATCCTCCTTCTCCACGTCAAACCCCGCCGGCCAGCCCAGCCCCAGCCGCACCCGCTGCGCCTGCTCGCCCGGATTCGACAACGTTAGCGTCACCACTCCCACGCGGTCTTTCGTCAGCCGCACCACGTCCGGAATCGCAGCTTCCGGCACGTTCGCCTTCCACAGGGCCCACACCAAATCCGCCGCCACCACCGCCGCGAGCAGCACCGCCGCCAACACCCAAATCGCCCGCAGCTCCGCCAACGGCCCCGCCAGCGCCGCCATCGCCGCCACACCGACCACCCACCACACCAGCCGCATCGATGGCACCACCTTCATTCGCCCTCCCGTAGGTTGCGCGCTCGCCGCGCAACCCTGCTCCCACCACCTGAAGGACCGCGCCCCGTCGCCGCCGCAAAACGCGATACCCCCACCAAAAACAAACCTGCTCCCACGTTCGTCATTCGCGTCCTTTCACCGCGGCACCGCCACCTGCTCCAGTATCCGCGCCAGCACTTCATCGATCGTCAGCCCTTCGATCTCATACTCCGGCCGCAACACCAGCCGATGTCCCAGCACCGGCCCCGCCAGCCCGCGCGCATCATCCGGCGTCACGAAATCCCTCCCGTCCAGCGCCGCCTTCGCGCGACTCGCCAACAACAACGCCTGCGTCGCCCGCGGCCCCGCCCCAATCAACACGCTTTCATGCGTCCGCGTCGCGCGCACCAGGTCCACGATATACGCCATCAACTCGTCGCGCACCAACACCGCGTCCAATGCCGCCCGCCACTGCGCCAGTTCTCCCGCCCCCAAAACCGGCCGCACCACCCCTTCCGCCAACGCCACCTCCGGCGCCTGCCCGCCCAACATCCTTTTCGCCAACGCCAACTCTTCCTCCCGCGCCGGCGGCTCCATTTTGATCTTCACTAAAAACCGATCCTTCTGCGCCTCCGGCAACGGATACGTTCCTTCCGAATCCGCCGGATTCTGCGTCGCAAACACCGTGAAGCTCGGATCGAGCGCGTGTGTATCCCGGTCGATCGTCACCGCGCGTTCCTGCATCGCCTGCAACAACGCCGCCTGTGTCTTCGCCGGCGCCCGATTGATTTCATCCGCCAGCAAAAACGCCGTGAACACCGGCCCGCGAATCAGCGTGAACTGATTCGTCTGCAGGTTGAACACGTTCGTGCCCGTAATATCCGCCGGCATCAAATCCGGCGTGAATTGCACGCGCCCGCTCTCCACTCCGAGCACCCGCCCAAGCGTGCGCACGAGCAGCGTCTTCGCCACGCCCGGCACGCCTTCGATCAACGCATGCTGCCGCGTCAACAGCGTCACCAGCGCCAGCTCGATCGCCGCATCCTGCCCAATGATCACCTTCGCGATTTCCGCCCGGGCCGCCGCCAGCGTGGCAGCGAAGTGTTCGAGGTTTGTTGTCATGAAATTCTTTTCGCTCACCGCCGCCGCAACGCGCGCGCGATCGCATTATAGGTCTCTCCCGCCGACGCCCCTTCCGCCTGCGCCTTCTTCAACGCCGCCTCCGCTCGCTCCACGTCCGTCGGACGCAACCAGCGCCGCGCCGCCGCCACGCACGCCTCCGCCAATTCCTGCGGCGCCAGCGCCCGGCGCAGCAGCGCCTCCAACCCCGCCGTCGGCCGATACGTCATCGCCACTTCCCGCGCTTCCGACACCGGCGGCACAAACAACGCCATCCGATGCCACGCGAAAAAACCCGCCGCCACCGCCAGCATCACCCACGCGCCGGTCAACCCATAGCTTTTCGCCAACGCCATCACGCCGCGCTGCTCGATCACGCCAAGGTATCCTTCGTGAAACTCCACCCGCCGATTCTGCCCCACCACCGCCGCCAACAACTCTGCCGAACGCGACCGCTGCAGCGCTTCGTTCGTCAAAAAAAATCCACTGCCTGCCAACACCACCGACCCGCGCCCCACCTCTCGCTCGATCAACACCGCCTCGCCCCCTCGGCGATAAAACACCCGCCACGGCACCTCCAACGGAAACCTGAAATACACATCGCTCGTCCACCGCGGCATCTCCGCCGCCCCTTCCGGCGCATGCTCCGCCGGCAACGCATCGCGCACCAGCCAGCGCACGTTCGTCCGCACTTCCCACCGCCCCGCCAGATCCATCGTCGTCTTCTCTTCTTCTTTTTCTTTCGCCACCTCCTCCGGCTCTTGGCCGTCGTCGTCCGTCCATACTTCGTCCACGTCCGAAAGATCGTGAACGTCCCGCGTCGCGATCACCACCCGACACCCCGCCCGCAACGCCGCCTCGATCGCCCGCGCCTCCTCCGCCCGCATCGCGTGCAACTCACCATGCCACACACCCGCCAGCACAATCGTGCGCACCGGCCCCGCCGCCAATTCCTCCAGGGGCGCATAGCTCCGCGTCACCGTCACCTCCGGCAATCGCGCCAAACTGTCGTGCAGCGCCCGCAACCCGAACGCATCCGACCGCAACGACGAATACATCGGAAAACTGTCGCCGCGATCCAGCCGCAGCCGGAACAGCGCCGCGAAGCCCGCCACCGTCAGCCCCAGCAGCGCCACCAAAACGATCGCTCCCATCCGCCCGCTCACCCCGCGCTCCTTTCGAATTCATCCAACCAGTCGCTCACCACGCCCTCATCCACCGCCGCGCGTCCATACCACACGCGCTCAAACACCCGCCGCCGTCCCGCAAACCATCCGATCACATCCTGCCGCGCCAGCGCCCGCCGTCGGAGTTCGCGTTCGTAATCCTGATTCGTCTTCGACTTCGCCAACGAAACCAAACCTTCCGCCGCCAGCCGCGCCAGCGTCGCCAGATACAACGCCCGCAACGCCAGCCGCCACTCCCCTCGCGCGCGCTGCTCCCGCGCCAGCGCCAGCCATCCTGCAAAGGGCAATTGCGCCGCCTGCGTCGCTTCATCCCGCAAATCCGGCATCGCCGCCGCCACCGGCTTCGCGGAAATCGCCTCCCCGCGCCGCCTTCGTCCGCGCTTCCACGCCAGGACGAGCGCACTCGCGACCAGCCCGATCACCGCGACGATCGCCACCCAGAGCATCACCTGCATCGCCGCCCGTCCCACCGCTCCGCCCCCCGCCGCCGCATGGCCCCCGCCCCCCGGCCACATCGACTTCATCCACCGCCGAAACTCCCTCCACGTCCTCCACGCCCAGCGCACACCGTTCCGCACCGACTCCGCCGCCGCGCCCAACAACCGTTTCGCCCATCCTTCCTGCACCTGCCCGCCCGCCACGCTCGCTTCGGGCAACGGACGCAACCGCCACTCGAACGCGCTCCCCGCCAGCACTTCCTCGATCGCTGTATCCAATTCGTCCGCACGCACCACCGCCGGCCGCTCGCTTTCGTTTTCCGCCGCCCGCGACTCCGGCACCACCATCACCGCCATCCCGCCCAACACCATCGCCGCCGCCATCGCCCGCGCTCCACCGCGCCTCGCCCGCCGCAGCTCCACCCGCAAATCCTCTCCCGTCCGCCGCGATCTCCCATACATCACGCGCAGGGTATAAAACGCCTTCACCACCGGATCGACCGCCAGCCAGGTCACCATCGTCACTGACACAAAGAAGGTCGTGTTCCACCATTTCCACCCCGCCATTCCCCACATGTTCTCGATCCCCAAAAGTCGATTCGCCAGCCACGGCACCATCCAGAACGCCACCGCCACATTCACCCACACCGCGAGCGCGAACACCGACAGCAACAATAGCCCAATGTGATTCTGCCCCGGCCAGAGTTGCGCCTGCTCCGACGCTTCCGCGCGCAGCCGCGGCGACTCGCCAATCACACTCGCACTCTGAAAAAACGCATACGCCCAGCCAAAGGGCACCGACATCACCAGCGCCACGGGCAACACGAGCACGCCCCACGCCTGCCACCGCATCTGCGCCGCCGCCACCCGCACCACCCGCCGCCACGAAAACGCCTCCGGCACCTCGCCCAACCGTTGTCGCAACAACCGCCCGCAAAACTCCGCGTGCGCCCACTTCATCCACGCGAACAAGCCCACCAATCCCAGCGCCGCCAACGCCACCGCTTCGTCCGAGGGACGAAACCACGCCGTCCGCGCCCAGAAAAACACCACGCCCAACACAAAGGGCGCCGTTCCTGCGAAATAAATCGCGAGCGTTCCCGCCGGCGCCTGACGCAACAAATGCACCGACTCTTCCACCACGTCGATCGCCGTCGGTCCCGCGACTTTTCTCCGCATCGTCGTCATCGCACCTGCACCGGCGCTCTCCGGTTCCACTCCCGCTCCGCATGCGTTTCCTCCGGCAGCCGCAACAACAACAGCCCGCCCGCGTAAAAGGTCAGCCACAACACCCACACCGCCAACGCCAGCCCCAGCCCGCGCATCGCCGCCCGCCCCACTTTTTTCCGCTCCGGCGCCTTCGCCGTCTCCCGCGTCAGGCAGTTCGCACACGACACGCGGCCGCCGTGATCCACCACGCACTCGCGACAAAAAAATCCGCCACACCCCGGGCACCGCGCCGCCGCCTCGCGCTGCCCATGCCGCACACAGCGGCGCGTATGCACCGCCGCCGCACCACCCGACACCGGAAGAATCGGCGGCAGTTCGCTCACGACTGACGCGGCGGCTCCACCGCAAATTCACTCGCTTCCGCCGACGGCGCTGACGCCGGCGCCGCCACCAGATTCGCCTGCGCCGCGGCAATCAAGGGCGCCAACCGCGCGAGCACTTTGCGCGCTTTCTTGATTCGCACGAGCGACGGCAGCGGCTGCGTCTGCACCCGCGTGACGACATAAACCACGCATCCCGGCCCGAGCAGATGATTCCACAGCAACGCAACCACTCCGATCCCGCAGAACACACCCGACACCACCGGCGCGCTCTCCATGATGAAGCCGCTCGCCATCACCAGTCCGCTCACTCCCGCCCAGATGCCCCAGAACAGCGCCCACGATCCGCGGCGCTCCGACGCCGTCGTGAAAAAGCCCTGGATATCACGAAACTGAATACGTCGATACTCCTCGTGATACCCGGTCGAGTTCAGCACCAGCACATGATCCCGCGCGAGCCACAGGCTCTTGTAACTCGCGATCGCCGGCGTCGCTCGCGTCAGTCGGGTGTAAAGCGGGGGCATCTTCGCCATGTTCCTCTACTTCGCCCACCACGACACCAACACAAAACCCCACGCCATCATCTGCGCCACTCCCACCAATCCCGCGATCACCAGCTTCGTCCGGCGCGGCGCCACCAGGCTGCGCGGTTTTCTCCACCCCACGATCGTCAACACCAACGCCGCCGGTCCCGTCACCAGGGTCAACGGCCACATCAACAGCGGCAGCACCGCCAGCGCCAGCGCGATCCCATCGAAGAGCGTCCGCTGCGTCACCGCTTGCGCATCCGTCTCCCGCGCCGCCGCGATGCAGGGCGGACAAATCCGTCGCCCGCCAAAATCGATCGCACACACCGCGCACACGAAACGCCCGCAACTTTCGCACACGCACTCCGCCTGATTCTCAGCGTGAAAGAAACACGCCGCATGCTCCGCCACGAGCACCGCCTGCGGCACCGCTCTCGGCCGGTCCACCGTCAACGCCGGAAAAGCCGTGAACTCGAAATCCGTCTTGCAACTCCAACAGCTCCCGCGTTCCGCCGAGTGCCACGAGATCGCCTCGAGCGTCCTCTGGCACTTCGGACAGGGCAGCGCAGGTCCGGCAACCATGTCACCTCGCCTTGATCACCCGCGTGTCGCAAATGCGATCATGCAACGTCCGCTTCTGCTCATCGAACCCCGCAATGATATAGCCGATAAACAAAATGATTCCGCTGAGCATCTCCGCGAAATACCGGCCCACGATCCGCCCCACCGTCAACGACGCCCCGTCCGCCCGCACCAGCTTCAAGCCCAGCGCCAACTTCCCCGGCGTGGCATCGAATTTGCGCACGAAGAAAATCATGTAACCCAGCCCGATCCCGATGTTCACCAGCATCGTCGCCGCCTGAAACAGCAGAAACGGCCCGATGTTTTCCGGATTCGCCTGCGCCGTGAAGTAGTTCATCGAGCCGAGCAGCAACACCGCCAGCATCATGTTCACCACCATGCACACCACATTCACGATGATCCCATCGAGAATCTTCGCCAACAACCGCAGCCAGAACCCGCCATAAAGCATCTGCCCCGGCTGCCCCACACCTTCGCGCATCCGCTGAAAATACCCATCGCGATGCTCCGCACTGATCCACTTCCCCTCGAACTGAATCATCTCCCGACGCGGATAACGCTTCCCGCTCACCGCACACACCTCCGTGCCGTCGTCGATGCCCGCCGCCGCCGCACCCGCATCGACCGCCGCACCAGCCGCACCCGCAAGCGTGCCATACGCCTGCCAGTTCGCCATGCCTTGCCGCCACACGAGCGTGTCCGTCTTGATCACTCCGTTGCGCACCAGCGCTTCGAATTCTGCCGGAGCCACCGGGCCCACGCGCTGTCCACCGACCGCGTAATACCATTCCATAGGGTTGAAGCTGGGCGTCGGTGAAATCCGCGTTTGCACCGTAACGCAATGAAATATCCCGCCGCGCGCCCCCAAACTTGCAGCGATTCCCCGCCGTGCATCCTTTCTTCTCCATGCTTCCGCTGCCACCCGCCTTTCGCTGGATCGCTCCTCTCTTCGCCCTCGCCTTCTTCGCCTCCTGCGCCCCGCGCGAAACCGCGGTCGAAAAAGCCACGCGCGAGAACACACTCATCCTCGGCAACGCCGCCGAGCCCGCCGATCTCGATCCACAACTCATGACGGCTTACACCGACGGCAACATCCACATGGCCCTCTTCGAGGGTCTCACCGCCCTCGACGAAGAATCCCTCGAAGCCATCCCGTCTTCCGCCGAACGCTGGGAAACCTCCGACGACGGCCTCACGTGGACTTTTCATCTCCGCTCCGATCTCCGCTGGTCCAACGGCGAACCCGTCCTCGCCTCCGACTTCGTCGCCTCCTGGCGCCGGCTCGTCTCTCCCGCCCTCGCCTCCGACAACGCCTACCTGCTGTATCCAATAAAGCACGCCGCCGCCCTCTCGTCGGGCGAGATCACCGATCTCTCCCAACTCGGCGTCGCCGCCCCCGACAACCGCACCGTCGTCGTCACGCTCGAACGCCCCACGCCGTGGTTCGCCCAACTCACCGCCACCGTCCCGACGTTCGTCCTCAACCCGCGCACGCTCGCCACCTTCGACGCCACCCACCGCCGCGGCACCGCCTGGACGCGCCCGGGCAATCTCGTCGGCAGCGGCCCGTTCGCCCTCGAAGACTGGCGCCCGCAAGCGCACGTCACCGTCCGCAAAACCCCCCATCACTGGCAGGCCTCCTCCGTCGCGCTCCAATCGATCATCTTCCTCCCCACCGACAATCCCGACGTCGACGAGCGCAACTTCCGCGCCGGCCAGGTCCACGCCACCCAAAACCTCCCCATCGCCAAAATCGCCGACTGGCGCCAGCGCGCCCCCGCCCAACTCCGCATCGATCCGCTCACCCAATCCAATTTCCTCCGCTTCAACACCGCCCGCGAACCGCTCAACGACGTCCGCATCCGCCGCGCCCTCTCGCTCGCGATCGACCGCGACACCTTCAGCCGCACCCTCCTCCAATCCACCCGCGCACCCGCCTTCGCCCTCACCCCGCCCCATCTCGCCGGCTACACCCCCCGCGCGCGCGTCACCACCGACTTCGACACCGCTCGCCAACTCCTCGCCGCCGCCGGCCACCCAAACGGCAACGGCCTCCCCGTATTCGAACTTCAATGTCGCAACGACGAGATCCATCCGCGCTACGCCGAAGCCCTCCAAGCCACCTGGCAACGCGAGCTCGGCATCCGCGTCACCCTCGCCCCGAGCGAGCAAAAGACCTGGCTCGAGAATCAACAGTCCGGCAACTACACGATCACTTTCGGCGCCTGGCTCGCCGACTTCCCCGACGCTTCCAACTTCCTCGGCCTCTTCACCTCCACCAGCGGCTACAATTGGACGGGCTGGAAAAACGCCGACTACGACCGCCTCCTCGCCGAAGCCACGCCGCTCGCCGACACCGCCCGCCGCCACGAGCTCTACCAACAAGCCGAAGCCCTCCTCCTCGATTCCGCCCCCATCGCCCCCCTCTACTTCGGCGCCTCCACTTATCTTCTCCACCCCGCCGTCCAAGGCTGGCCCCCCGCCTCCCTCGGCTGGCGCCGCTACCA
>JAFAAS010000091.1 GCA_023426435.1 Verrucomicrobiota bacterium
CCCACCACTTCCTCGCGCGCATCCTCCAGCACATAGTGCCCCGCGTCCGCGATCCGATGCACCTTCGCCTGCGGCAACCGCCTCTGCCACTCCGCTAAAAACCGGTCGTCGAAACAAAAATCCTTCCCGCCCCACACAATCGTCACCGGCCGATCGCTAAACTGCGCAATCCCGTCCGCCACTTCCTTCAGCGTCGCCCAACTCCGATGCCGCTCGTCCATCGGAATATCCCGCACGAATCTGCTCACCGCCACCCGGTTCGCCCACGAGTCATACGGCAGCAGATACGCCCGCTTTTCCTCCGCCGTCAGTTTTCGCCGGCTCATCGCCATCCACGTCGCCGGCCACGCGAATCCATTCAACCCGCGCACCAACGCCGGCCCGACCACCGGCGCTTTGCACACCGCGATCCGACCCGGAATATGCCGCGACGGAAACGCTCCTGTATTCAAAATCCCGATGCGCTTCACCCGCTCCGGCTGACGCCCCGCCGCCCCAAACCCGATCGCCCCACCCCAATCGTGCACCACCAGATCGAAGGTCTCGACCCCGCAGCTCCGCAACAGCGCGTTCACGTCCTCGATCCGCCGCGCTAGCGAATAATCATAATCCTGCGGCTTCTCCGAAAGTCCCATCCCGACATGATCCGGCACGATGCAACGCATCGTCGGCATAAGCGCTTTCACCAGCTCGCGATAATAAAACGACCACGTCGGATTCCCATGCAGCATCACCACCGCATGCGTCGACCGCGGCCCTTCGTCCAAATAACTCATCCGCGCTCCCGCCGGCGTCGTGAACGCCCGCGGCTCGAACGGATACATCCTCCGCAGCCATCCCGGAATCGTGTCGCCCGCGTTCACCATTCGAGCGCCAGCATCAAACAATTCAACCCGCTCCCAATCCCCAACAATCCCACGCGATCGCCTTCCTTCACCGCCCCCGCCTCGATCGCTTTGGCCAACGTCGCCGGCAACGCCACCGATCCCGTGTTTCCCAGCGTCTCGAAGGTCGAAAAATCCTTCGCCAGATCGATCCCCAGCGTCTCGTAAAGTTTCCGCCGATGCACGCTGCCCACCTGGTGGCACACGAATCGATCGAATCCGCTTCCCTGCTCCGCCGTAAACGCTTCCCACGTCTCCTTCGCCAGGGTCACGCCCGCGATCAACAACTGTTCCGAATCCGTCTGCATCACCAGCGACTCCGCCGCATAGGTGTCGCCCTGACACAAATCGCTGTGCTGCGTCGCCGCGCGCGCCACACCGCCCAGCAGCCGGTGCGACCGCCCTTTCGCCAGCGAGCGATGACATAACATCGCCGCCACCGCACCCGATCCGATCGTCAGATTCGCGAAATACGGTTTGATCTCATTCCGCGTCAGCGGCCGTTCCACCAGCGTCCGCAGCGTCTGCTCCACCAGGGGGCGTCCGTTTTCTCCGGATACAATCATCGCGCAGCGTATCTGCCCGCTCTCGATCATTCCGGCCGCGAGCGTCAGCGTATTCAGAAAACCGAGACACGCGTTCGACACATCCAGAATCTGCGCCGTCCCCGGCAGCCCGATCTTCCGATGCGCAAACGACGCCGTCGCCGGCTCCAGCATGTCGCGACTCACCGCCGCATGCACAAACAACTCCACTTGGTCCGCGCGCAATCCCGACTTCGCCAGCACCGCCCGTCCCGCGGCCGCACTCGCATCCGACGGACGCGTGCCCGCCGGCCACATCCGCCGCTCGCGAATTCCGGTCATCAACTCCAGCCGCCCTTCCGGCAGTTTCAGCCGCTCATACAACGGACGCAGCCGTTCCTCGATCTGCTCCGAGGTCCAAACCTCCTCGGGCAGCGCCACCGCGATCGATTCGATGCAAACGTTCTCGAATTTCATCCGAATCCTCAGCCCTTGGCTGCCGCCGTCTCCGGCCGCATCGCCAATCGAATGATCTCCTTGTCGAAATAATTCGATCCGAGCCCCGCATCCACCACCAGCGTCGCCCCGTTCACCCCGCTGCTCCGTTCGCTCAACAAAAACACCGCCACATCCGCCACTTCCTGCGTGCTGAGGCTGCGTTTCCGAAACGTCATTTTTTCCGAATACAAATAGCTTTCGAGATATCCGGGAATTCCCGCCGACGCACTCGTCTTCAACGGCCCCGAGCCCACGACGTTGAATCGCACCTCCGAATCCGCGCTGAACGATTTCGCTAGGAACCGCGTCGCCGATTCCAGCGCCGCCTTGATCGGCCCCATGTAGCCATAGTTGTCCGGCGTCACCACCAGCGACGAAATCCCGATCGTCACCACCGAAGCATTCTTCGCCAGGTGCGGCTTGAACGCATTCGCCACCTCCACCAGCGAAAACGCCGAGATCGCCGTCGCCTGCAAAAAGTCCGCCCGCTTCGTCTCGTGAAACGCCTTGAACCCTTCGCTGTAATTCGCGAACGCGATCGAATGCACGATCCCGTGCACCGGCCCCAAACCCGCCGCCGCCACCTCGCCCGCCAGCTTCGCCGCCGCACCTTCGTGTTCCACGTCGCACACGAACACCGGCTTCCCCGCGAGCAGCGTTTCCAACGACTTCTTCCGCGTCTCCGACCGCACGCTATAAACCACGCGCGCCCCCTGCTCCTCGAGTGTCTTCGCGATGAACCACGCGACGCTCTTCCGATTCGCCACCCCGAAGACCACAAAGGTCTTCCCGCTAAGCTGAAGAAAGTCGGCCATATTTACACCCTGCCTGTCATTCTGAGCGCAGCGAAGAATCCACGTGTTCGAATACCATTTCGGCTTCGCTCCTACGCCACACCTTCCGGCGCCTTCCAAGCCACCGAAAACTCCACGTTCAAGACCCGCTTGTCTCCATTCTTCACGCTCCCGCTCATCATCGTGAACCCGCCGAGCGCATCCTTCTTCTTCACTTCGATCGTCACCGTGTCGCCCGGATAAACCGGACTCCGAAACCGCACGTCGCTGATCTTCGCGAGCAACGGCACGCCTTCCCCCGGCTTCAGTCCCGCCGCCTGCGCCTGCCGCGCCATGTAAAGCGCCCCGGTCTGAAACACCGCCTCGCACAAAATCACGCCCGGCGTGATCGGCGCGCCCGGATAATGCCCCTGGTAGAAATCCTCGTCCGCCCGAAACGTCCGCTTCGCCGTCAAACTCTCCGGCGTCTCCGCCACGATTTCATCGACGAACAAAAACGGAGGCCGGTGCGGAATCAGATCGGTTACATTCAGCATGGTTAAGGTGTGTTGAACCACAGAGGCACAAAGGCACAGAGAAAAATCCTCAGCCTCTGTGTCTCTGTGCCTCGGTGGTTCATTCCGAATAAATGCCATTCAGCCCACAACTGACGCCGCCGCCCGCTTCGCATCGAACAACGCCTTGTCGATCTTGTTCGCGACGATCACGCCGTAGTTAATCGTGCCGAGCCACCCCGACATGATGATCCCGACCGAACCCGCGTGATACAAACCGGGCAACTTCTCCGGCAGCTCCATCGACACTTTCAATCCTTCGAACTTCGTTCCAAACGACGTTCCGCCCATGTGCGTCGTATAACGCTCGATCGTCCGCGGCGTCGCCGCCTCCTTCCAATCGATCTTGCCGCGCACATCCGGGATAAACCGCTCCAACGCCACGAGCGACTCCTCGATCAACCGCTCCTTCTCGCGATCATACTCCTCCAGCGAAAGCTGGTCCCAGTCCCCGTATTGGCCGTTCAACGACACCACCACGGTGTAGCGGTCCGAACCCGGACGCGTCTCCGGATAATACACCGAAAACGTCCGGCTCGTCGTCCGGAAATCCGTCAGCTCCTGGCTGCTGAACTTCGGGTTGTCCGACGTGAACACGAGATCGCCGATGTGCGGGATCGTCTCACCTTTTCGAATACCAAAATAAACCTGGCACGAGCTCGAATTGATCCGCACCGCCCGCGCCACCTCCACGAAGTCCGCCGGAAAACTCTCCTGGCGCGCCAGCTTGAAGATCGTGTTCTTGATGTTCGCGTTCGACAGCACCGCCTTCGCGCGAATCACGCGCCCGCTCGTCGCCACGATCCCGCACGCGACCTTCTTTCCGTCGCGCTCTTCCACGAGTATCCGGTCGACCATTACCTTTTTCCGCAGCTCGACGCCGTTCTTCTTCAGCTCCGCGACCATCTTCTCGATCAACACATCGGAGCCGCCCCGGAACGTATAGACGCCCGAGCCCATGAAATTCGAAAACACGATCCCATACGTGATCGCCGGATCGTCGAGCGTCGACCCGTTCGCATACGCGATCGGCTCCATCAACAACCGCTTCACATCGTCCCGCCCCGGAAAAAACCGCTCCAACATCTCCCCCGTCGTCTCCGAGTTGTTGTCGTAGTAATTCATCGCGCGGAGATAGTCGTAAAACGCCTCCACCTTCTCCCGCGCCAACCCGAACTGCTCGACCAGCACCCGCGTGTAATCCTCCCGCGTGAACGTCGTCCAGACATCCATCTGCGGATTCACGAACCGGATGTCCTTCAACGGCACGATCGAATCCGCGATCTCCTTCGTCCAATACTTGCGGCACGACTTGATCATTCCCACCGGAAATCCGTGCAGCGAGATGTCGAAGATGTGCCCGCCTTTCCGCGTGAACCACGTCGCCAGCCCGCCGAACTGATAGTGATGTTCGAGCAGCAGCACGCGATGACCGGCCTTCGCCAGCACATTCGCGCCGGTCAGCCCGCCCAAACCACTGCCGATCACGATAACGTCATACTCGTCCGCGACGCCTTTCAGCCAGTCGTAAGCCATGAATGAAGCGGACGAGTGAAGTTCCCGCCCCGCGAAGCGCAACGGGAATCATCAGGTGGAGCCCGACGTCCCCGTCGGGCTCGTTTGAGAATAACGTTTCCGAAGCCCGACGAGGACGTCGCGCTCCACCTCCATGTCTCCCCTCAGAGTTCCAACCCCTGCAAATACTTCAAACTCGCCGGAATCGCCTGCAACGGCGCCGGCGTCTCGTCTTCGATGATGTAGAACTTCACGCCGACCTTCTGCGCCGTGCCGATGACCGCCGCCCAGTCGATCTGCCCCGTTCCCACGGCCACATTGTCCGTCGGCGCCGCATGTCCCGTCGAAAGATTCGTGATCGCGCCTTTGCGAATGTCTTTCACGTGCAGCGAAAACCAGCGATCGCCGTATTTCTCCAGCAACTTCACCGGGCTCTGCCCCGCGTGAAACACCCAGAAAACGTCCATCTGCAGCTTCACCAGATCCGGATTCGTCTCGCGCGCGAAAACATCGAACACCGTCTCGCCGCGCTCACCGCCCGTCGCCACGAACTCGTAACCGTGCGGGTGATACGCGAACTGCAGCCCCGCCGCTTTGCACGCTTCACCAATCTTGTTGAAGTTCGCCGCGATCTCCTTCGCCGACTCCACCGTCCACGGCTTGTCGCCCTGACGCGCCCACGGGCAGGTCACATACTTCGCACCCAGCGCCTTCGCAAAAGCGATCGCCTCGCTGGGATCCTTCACCAGCGGCTCGTAGCTCGCATGCACGCCCACCACCGTGAACCCGCGCTCTTTCACCGCCGCGACATACTCGTCCACCGACATGTTCGCCGGTCGCACCGCCTCGATCTCCTTGAAACCATACGCCTTCGCCTGATCGAGCGCCTTGATCGTGCTCTCCTTCGCGATCTCGCGGAGGCTCCACATTTGCAGACCGATGTGGTCCTTGAAATTCGCCGTCTGCGCGACGGCCAGCGTCGCAACCGATACAAAGGGCAAAGCGAAACGAAGCAGATAAGTTTTCATGGGGATAACGCGCCTGACGTTTCCCCGCGGCGAACGTTTTGCAAGCGCCCGCTCAGCTCGATTTTTGGAGGATATGGTAGTTCGCCATTGAGATTCCGCTCAGCATCGCGCCGACGATTCCCAAGAACCCCTGGTCCGTCCCACAGAGGTAAACATTGCTCAACGCCGTCCGCCCCTGGCGATGTTTCACCGGCGACCCGTAAATCGCGCCGCCGAAATGCCCGGTGAACTTCACGATCGTCCGCGGCGTAAACATGTCCGTCGCCACCGTCGCCTTCGCCATCGCCGTTTCGTCGCGCAACCCCGGCAAAAACCGCCGCGCACTCCGCTGCACCGCCTCGAACCAACGCGCCTTGTCCGCCCGATAAATGTCCTCCGGCAAACCCGCCCAACGCTCGTAATTCGCCAGACACGTCACGCGCACCACCCCTTCCGGCAACATTCGTCCTGCCCCAAAATCGAAATTATTTGGGATGCAGATCACGCCGCTTCGCACGTCCACCTGCTCCTCCGGCCGCACATAATCGAAGCGCTCCGAATCGTTGAAAAACACGATCGTATCCTCTCCCCAACCGAACTCCGCCGGCTGCCGATTCAGCACCGAAATCGTCTCCACAAACGACAACCGCCCCACCGGCATATCTCCGTTTTCGCGGTCGCCCCCCTCAATCAACCGTTCCGTCTCCGGCGCCCCAATCGACGAAATCACTTCATCCGCCGTCACCGTTTCTCCGCTGTCCAATTCCAACCCGACCGCGCGTCCTTCCCGCGAAACAATCCTCCGCACGCCACACTTCATCCGCCGCTCCCCACCCGCCGCGCGATACTTCTCCAGCAACACGCGCAGGATCACCCGCACGCCTTCAAAGGGCCGCGCGAATCCCTCCAAAAACAGCGCTTTGAACATGATCACGAACTGCCCGAACTCCATGTCCCGCTCCTGCGCGCTGCCGTAATACATCACCGGACAAAACAGCATGTCTTCCAGCAACGGATCGCTCACGTAGCGTCGCACCATCTCTCGCGCCGACACCGCCGTCGCATCGAGCGAAACATCGTCATAGCTCCTCACCACTTCCACCAACTTCCGAAATCCATCGATCTGCTCCGGAAACTTCGCCGCGACCTCGCTCTCGAACACCGCAAACTCATTCGTGAACCGCAGCGATACTTCGCCTCGCCCGCCAAACGCCACGCGCGACTGCTTCTGCTCGCACAGCGCAAATTCCTCCCGATCGATCCGCAGTTGCCGCAACAACTTCGTCAGCGGCGTGCCTTTCACCCCCGGCCGCACGTAGTTCGTCATCGCGTGCAGCCCCACGTCGTATTTCCGCCCCGCAATACTGTAGAAACTATTCAAACCCCCGATCGCATTATGCCGCTCGAAGATGCACACGCGTTTCCCGAAGTGCGCCAGTCGGATCCCCGCCGCGAGTCCCGACATCCCCGCCCCAATAATCGCCACATCGTAATGCAAAGCCGTGTTCATGGCATCTGTTTCTTACAGGAGGAAACGGAGAAAACAGAGATCCGAGTCACCGAGCGACTAGCTCCGTTATCTCCGTTGCCTCCTGTAAAAACAAAAAACAAGGCCGGGCATTCCACCCGGCCCGTCAAATCCGTCCTCAACACCCGACTCAATTCTTCGTCGGCAGCGCGTTGAACTTCGGCGTGAGATACTCCGCCGAGCTGTCGAGCGACGCGAGCTCCATGTAATCCTTCTCCGGCACCTCGATGCCGTAGCGCTTCCGCAACTCCATCACGATGTCCAAAAAGTCCATCGAATCGAGCTGGAGCTGATCGCGCAGGCGAACGTCCGGCTTCACATTGCTCAAGTCTTCGTCCGGGGCGATGTCGGCGATGATGTCGAGCACCACCTTCTTGCATTCGTCTTTGGTCATTTGATCTGGGGCGCAGGATTAGGAAACAAACCGTTTAACAATCAACGTGGAATTTATCCCAAGCATCCCGAACGAATTGTTCAGGATCGTATCCACCTTCGCAACTTTCCGCGGCTGATTCAGCACCAGCCCGGGCAACGCACACTGCGGGTCGAGTTCATCCACATTGATCGTCGGATGCACCGTGAGATCCTCGAACGACGGCAGATTCCCCGCCAGCTCCAACGCCCCCGCCGCCCCCATGCAATGCCCGATGTAACTCTTCGTGTTATTGATGTGCGTATCCGGACACTCCTCGCCAAACACCGCCCGAATCGCCTCGCACTCCTGAATATCCCCCAACGGCGTCGCCGTCGCGTGCGTATTCACAATATGGATGTCCTTCGGCTCCATCTCCGCCCGCTTCACCGCCGCCCGCACGCACTCCGCCTGCCGCGTCGGATTCGGCAGCACGTAATCGCTCGCATCCGAGTTCACGTGATACCCCGCGATCTCCGCGTAAATCTTCGCCCCGCGCGCCTGCGCATCCTCCAACCGCTCCAAGGTATAAAGGCACCCGCCTTCGCTGATCACGATGCCGTTGCGCGCCTTGTCGAAGGGCCGCGAGGCTTTCTTCGGCTCCTCGTGCGTCGCCAGCGCATTCTGCGACTTGAACCCCGCGAAAATCCCAAAGGTATGAATGCTTTCGCTCACCCCGCCGCAGATCGCGAAATCCACCTCGCCCAGCCGCAACATCTGCGTCGCATGGATCAACCCGAGATTCCCCGCCGCACACGCCGCGCCGATCGTATAACTCGGCCCCGTCACCCCCAGGTTCAACGACGCCTCGCCCGCCGGGTTGTTCGCCACCGTCCGGGGATTGTGATAATGCGACCAGAACTTCGTGTCGTAGTTAAACTTCGATACGTTATAAATCTCGTTCTCCGTCTCCACGTTGCCGTGCTCCGTGCAGCCGATGTAGATGCCCACGCGATCCTTCGGCACCGCCTCCCAATTCACGCCGCTGTCCGCCAGCGCCTCGCGCGCGCAATAAATCGAGATGCTCCCCGCCCGCGTCCCAACCCGCACCTCCTTCTTCTTCTGATACTTCAACGGATCGTAATGACACACGCCCGCCAGTTGCGTCCCCATGTAACGGATCTCCATCCGTTCCACCCCCGCGACACCGTCCAGCAGGTTGCGGCGGAACTCAGCGAGCGAATTTCCATTCGGCGCGGTCAGCCCGACACCTGTGATCACGATACGCGACGACTTCATTGATTCGGCAAAACGGACATCGGTAGCGCGCGGACCGTCGAAAGCAATCCCCGCGAGAGCCCCACCTCCAATTCTGGAAAATCGCCGATGCCTTCCAGCCCCGCGACAATTCCCCCGAACGCCCCGCGCTTTCCTTTGTCATTGCAGCCCGACACCTAACGCACATCCCTCTCGCTCTCTCTTCCCATTATGAACGTCCTCGTCGTCGGAGGCGCCGGATACATCGGCAGCCATTGCGTCCGCCAACTGATCGCCGCCGGTCACCGCCCCGTGGTCCTCGACAATCTCGTTTTCGGCCACCGCGCCGCCGTCGCGCCCAATGTGACGTTCTACTCCGCCGATCTCGGCGACGAAGCCGCCCTCGGTAAAATCCTAACCGACGAAAAAATCGACGTCGTCATGCACTTCGCCGCCTTCGCCTACGTCGGCGAATCCGTGCAGGACCCGTTGAAATACTACTTCAACAACGTCGTCGCCACGCTCCACCTCCTCCGCGTCATGCTCGCGAAGGGCGTGAAGAAATTCGTTTTCTCCTCCACCTGCGCGACGTTCGGCGTTCCGACCAAAATGCCGATCACCGAGGATCTCCCGCAGTCGCCGATCAACCCCTACGGCCAAACCAAACTCGACATCGAAAACGCCCTCAAATCCCTCGCGCACGCCCACGGCCTCAGCTTCGCCGCCTTCCGCTACTTCAACGCCGCCGGCGCCGCCGAGGACGGCACGATCGGCGAAGATCACGCGCCCGAAACCCACCTCATCCCGCTCGCCATCGACGCCGCCACCGGCCGCCGCCCCGCCCTTCAAGTCTTCGGCAACGATTACCCGACGCCCGACGGCACCTGCCTCCGCGACTACGTCCATGTCGACGACCTCAGCCGCGCGCACATCGCCGTCTTCGACAAACTCGCTCAACCCGGCGCCGCCCTCTTCTACAATCTCGGCACCGGCACGCCGACCTCCGTCCTCGAAGTCATTCGCGCCGTCGAAAAAGTCACCGGCCGCACCGTCCCGCACACCTTCGCTCCCCGCCGCGCCGGCGATCCACCCGCTCTCTACGCCGATTCCTCGAAAGCGAAAAACGAAATCGGCTGGACCGTAAAATTCCCCGAGATCGAATCCATCGTCGCCACCGCCTGGAAATGGCACTCCACCCACCCGGAAGGCTACGCCGACCGTAAATAGGTGGAGCCCGACATCCCGTCGGGCTGTTCGCCTCTCGTCACCTTGGAGGCGCGGTGCCCCCACCGCGCTCATTCATGTCCACTCGTGGTTGAACAAACTCCTCCACGCCGCGCACCTCGCGTTCAAATTTCGCCCTCCCTCGCCCACGTGCTCGCGATCTTGATTCGTGCTCGTGATCGAAAATTCAGCCGGAGCGAGCACGAGCACGATTACGAGCAGGAGCACGAAGGCGCGGAATTTAAACGAAACCTATTCTGCACGAAGGCGTCCGAAAGCCGCATGGACAAGCCCTCGTCGTTCTCCCCCCAGATCTTGGACGAAGATCTTCAAATCGTGCGCGCAACGCTCGCCACGATCTCCGACGACGTCGAAAAACTCTCCCCGATCGCCGCCCGCGCCGTGCACGACGCGATGGAAAAAATCGACCAAGCCCACGCCGAATTCATCCGCGCCCTCTAGTATCCCGTAACAGCTATAATTTCGGATAGAGGCGAGTGAGTTTGATTCGTGCGTCAACCGCGGTGAAGCGCCAGTTCACCGGTGCGCCGCGAGTGTTGCGGTCGGATTGCCAGGCGGCGAT
>JAFAAS010000107.1 GCA_023426435.1 Verrucomicrobiota bacterium
ATCGCCGCCTGGCAATCCGACCGCAACACTCGCGGCGCACCGGTGAACTGGCGCTTCACCGCGGTTGACGCACGAATCAAACTCACTCGCCTCTATCCGAAATTATAGCTGTTACGGGATACTAGAGCATTTTAAGTAGAAGTGTAGCCGTCCCGCTTTAAGCAAACCGCTCGATCCGTATTTGTCATTCTGAGCGAAGCGAAGAATCCAGGGCCACGTTCGCGAAGCCTAGCCGAAGGCTGGCTAGACATCCACGCGGTTCCCCCTCTTCGTTCCCTCCGTTTCCTTCTGTTCAAAACGAATCCGCCCCAACCGTTTTACAGAAGAAAACGAAGACAACAAGGAGCCCACACAGCTAGTCTGTCATCCATGGTCCTCTCACTCTTCGCGTCCCTTAGCGTCCTTCGCGGTTCTCCCTCTTCGTCCCCGTCGTTTCCTTCTGTTCAAAACACCGCGCGGTTTGCTGAAGATTGAACGGCTACAGTTCTACTTGAAACACCCTAACAGCGGTTTGTCATTCTGAGCGTAGCGAAGAATCCAGGGCGACGATCGGCCGCGGACGCACACGTGGATTCTTCGCTGCGCTCAGAATGACAACCGCTGTTAGGTGCCCCGAATTATCGAGGTTTCCTGCGGGACACGACACTAGCTCGTTTTCAGCAAAACGATAGCCCTTCAGGTGAACCACAGAGGCGCAGAGGCACGGAGAGATCCCGTGGCCTTCCTCTGTGTGCTCGGTCCCTTCGTGGTTCAAATCGGGATTTCCGATTCGGCAAACGGCTATAACATTATTTAATATGCTATAGCTCGAGATGTGGGGCGGGGTCTCCCGACCCCGCCGCCTCCGCGCCAAAGAAGAATGGCTCAGCATCTCTCCGCGCCGCGCGCGTTCGCCTTACCCCGCGAACATCCGATAGCTCGCCATCGCGACGCCGACGCTCCCGGCCGCGCCCACGATCAACATCGCCACTTTCCCCGCTAACGGCAGCCGCTTCCAGATCCGCAGCGCCCACTTCACCACCGCGCGAATCTTCACCTCACACCAGTCCAGAAACTTCGCGACTCCCCGCGACTCCGACGCCAGCAACGCCCCCGCGAGCGCGAAAAACAAAATCGCCGGCCCCGGGATCACGGCAAACACCAGCCCGAGCGCAATCGCCACCGTCGCGATCGCGAACCGCACAATCCGCGTCGCGAGCGTCGCGCGATTCTCTTTCCGCTGCGCCGACTGATACCGCTCGACGAAGCGTCGCCCGGGTTTCCCGCGCTTCAACACCTCCCACTGCCGCTTGAGCTTCAGGTTCACGTCGATACAGACCGTTCCGCCGTCCCCGGGTTCGAACGCTCCTCCCGCTTCCGCTCCACGATCCGGCGGCGTATCCGCCAGATCAGATACGCGCACACCGACAGCTTCAGCACATACACGAGCGCAAGAATCATGAAGGTCCGCCGGTCCGGCTCCATCCCGAGATCGCCCAGCAAAATCGTCACATACGACCGCGCCACATACAGCGGCAGGCACACCCAGAAATAGACGCGCAGCGGCACGTCCGTCAGCGCCAGCAAAAGATTGCGCGCCACATACGGCAGCCCGGGCACCAGCACCGCCATCGCCGCCACGCTCACGTTCTCCCCTTTCGGCACATGCGGCAACGCATGCCCGCGCCGCTTCAACATCCGCTCGATCGGACCGCGCAACATCGTCTGACAAATCCAATACGTCGCCAGCAGGTGCACCGCCGTCGCCCCCGCCACCGCAACGCCGCCGAGCACCGGACCGAATTTCAATCCCGCCACCAGATACGTCACCGACACCGAAAACCCCACGATCGGCAGCGTCGCCATCAACGCGAACACCGCCACCGCATCGAACGCCGCGATCCGCGCCGTGATTTCCCGCCAGTCGAAATCACCGCGTATCCACAACGCGGCTACAGCCGCCACGACCACGATCGCGATCGCCAGCAGACTCCAACGCATCGTCTTTGTGCTCTTGCGTCTCATTCGTCCGCCCCTCCAGACCCGCCAATGGAGGCGGGGTGCCCCCACCCCGCGCTCCACTGATTCAGCGCGTTTGCAGAAGCGCTGTCGCGCACCACGGACGCAATTCCCACCGCGGAACCGCTCCGCTCCAAATCTGTCGTGTGCGCCACGCGCACGCCCAAACCCCTTGTGCCTGCGCCTTTCCCTGATGTCCGCCTTCTCGCAGAAGCTCGCCCGGCTTCGTCCGCGCACGCGAATTTTCCAACCGCGTCCGCGCCGCAGTCATCGCAACGAACTCGGCTGGCATTGGGCCTTCGTCGCGCTCGGCATCGCCATGCTGCTCGCCGCGTATTTCTGGTATACGTCCGCGCGCATTCTCGAAGAGCCCGTCCGTCTCCACTACGGGCCCGACGATCCCGAATTCACCGCCACCCTCGGCCCGCTCCTCGGCGCCGAATACACGCCCGGCAACGACGTGGAACTGCTTCTCAACGGCGACGGCTTCTTCCCGCCCATGCTGCGCGCCATCCGCGAAGCCGAGAAATCCATCACCCTCGAAACCTACATCTGGGCCCCGGGAAAAATCAGCGACGAGTTCATCGAGGCGCTCTCCGAACGCGCCCGCGCCGGCGTGCAGGTTCACGTTCTTCTGGATGGCATGGGCACGCTCAAATTTCGCGATGAAGACCGCGACCGCCTCCGCTCCGCCGGCGTCGAGATCTACAAATACGGCCGCCAGCACTGGTGGGAAATAAAGCCCAACATCAATCACCGCACCCACCGCAAGATCCTCGTCGTCGACGGCCGCATCGGCTTCACCGGCGGGATGTGCATCGACGACAAATGGCTCGGCAACGCCGAATCCCCCGAGGTCTGGCGCGAAACCCAGGTCCGCGTCGAGGGCCCCGCCGTCCGCCAGATGCAGGCCATCTTCGCCACCAACTGGCTCCAAACCACCGGACGCCTTCTCCTCGGCGAATCCTATTTTCCCAAGTTCGAACGCGCCGGCGACACCATCGCCCAATGCTTCCAAAGCGGCCCAGGCGAGGGCGCACAGGCCGCCCGCATGTCCTACATGCTCGCCATCGCCTCCGCCCGCCGGTCCATCGACATCCAACACGCCTACTTCATCCCCGACGACTACGCCGTCCAGATGCTGCTCGAAGCCCGGCAACGCGGCGTGAAAATCCGCATCGTCGTTCCCGCGATCAACGACTCGCGCTTCGGCCGCGCCGCCGCCCGCTCGCGCTGGGACCAACTTCTCGCCGCCGGCGTCGAGTTCCACCTTTACGAGCCCGCCATGCTCCACAGCAAAACCATGGCCGTGGACGACACTTTCGTCACCGTAGGCTCGGTCAATTTCGACAACCGCTCCTTCAGCATCAACGACGAGATCTCCCTCAACGTCATCGACTCCCGCCTCGCCGCCGCGCATCGCCGGATGTTCGAACACGATCTCACCGAGTCCCGCCCCTACACCTTCGAAGAGCACGAATCCCGCCCGCGCTACATCAAGCTCCTCGACCGATTCTGCGGCCTTTTCCGCTCGCAGCTCTGATCGTAGGTTGCGCGCTCGTCGCGCAACATTGGCCCCGACTCACCGCGTTGACCAACGCGCCGCGAAACTTCGTTTGCACCCCGCCTCACGCCCGCGCCAAGATCCGCCCGCGTGAACCCCATTCCAATCTCCCTCCAACTCTGGTCCGTCCGCGATGACATGCGCCGCGATTTCGCCGGCACCGTCGCCGAAATCGCTCGCATCGGCTATCCCGCCGTCGAACTCGCCGGCTTCGGCAATCTCGACGCCGACGGCGCCCGCGCCGCCCTCGCCAACGCCAACCTCGCCGTCTCCGGCATGCATGTCGGCATCGCCGCACTTCGCGCCGATCTCGCCAAGGTCATCGCCGACGCCAAGCTCCTCAACACGCGCCACGTCATCGTTCCGCACTGGCCGCCTGCCGAATTTTCCTCCGTCGCCGCCGTCGAAAAGATCGCCGCCGAGCTCGACGCCTTCGGCGCTCAGATCCTCGCCGCCGGCCTTCAACTCAGCTTTCACAATCACGCCGCCGAATTCCAACTCCTCGAGGGTCGCCCCGTCTTCGACTGGCTCCTCGCCGCGTCCCAACCCCGCCACCTCGCCGCCGAGGTCGATGTCTATTGGGTCCAGATCGGCGGCTACTCTCCCGAAAAATTCCTCCGCGACCACGGCGCGCGCGTGAAGCTCATCCACCTCAAGGACGAAACCGAACTCGGACTCGGCCCCGTCGATTTCCCCCGCATCTTCGCCACCGTCGAATCCATCGGCGCCGCCGAGTGGTATGTGGTCGAACAGGAAAAATATAATCACGCCCCGCTCGAATCCATCCGCCTCTGCCTCGAACAACTCAAACGCTGGGGCAAAGCCTGATCCTCTCTCGACCATCCTGCCCACCCACCTTTCGGCCCGGCAGCCATTCGTGCTCATTCCTGTCCATTCGCGGCTCCACCTCCCCGCGCCTTCCCCCCCCCAATTCATCGGCGTCCATCCGTCGTTAAACTGAATCCCATGCCCGCCAAATCATCCTTCAACGTCGCCGTTCTCGGCACCGGAGCCATCGGCCTCGATCACCTCAGCTCCTTCAAAACGCATCCCGCCGTTCGCCTCGCCGCCGTCGCCGACACCTCCCTCGAACGCGCCCGCGCCGCCGCCGAGCTTCACAACGTTCCCGATGTCTCCACCGATTACCGCGAGATCATCGCCCGGCGCGACATCGACATCGTCTCCATCGCCCTCCCCAACTACCTCCACGCTCCCGTCGCCCTCGCCGCCCTCCAGGCCGGCAAGCACGTCATGCTCGACAAGCCGATGGCGACCAACGCGCGCGACGCCGAACGCCTCGTCACCGCCGCAAAAAAACGCCGCCGGCTCCTCATGATCGGCCAGAACAATCGCTTCACGCCCGATGTGCAGACGTTGAAACAACTCATTCTCAAAGGCGTGCTGGGCGAGGTCTATCACGCGAAAACCGCCTGGACCCGCCGCGGCGGCATCCCGCGCATCGGCTCCTGGTTCACCCAATCCAAATACGCCGGCGGCGGCTGCACCTACGACATCGGCGTCCACGCCCTCGACCGCTGCTTGTATTTGCTCGGCGAATTCGACGCCGTCGCCGTCAGCGGCCAGACCTACGCGAAATTCGGTCCTCGCGGCCTCGGCGATGGCACCTGGGGCAAAAGCGAAATCGCCCCCGGCCGCCCGTTCGACGTCGAAGATATGTCCGTCGCCCTCATCAAACTTCGCAGCGGCCGCACCGTTCTTCTCGAATCCTCCTGGGCCGCGCATCAACCGCTCGCCGATTTCAACGGCACGCAGCTTTTCGGCACCGAGGCCGGCGCGCTCATGCCGAACCTCCAGCTCTTCCGCAAAACCGAGCACGGTTACGCCGTCGAAAGCATCGCCACGTCGACGACCCTCGTGAACCCAAACCGCATGTCGCACTTCGTCGATGTCCTGCTCGGCAAGGAAGAGCCCTACGTGAAACCCGAGGAATCCCTCGCCGTGCAAAAGATCCTCGACGCCATCTACACGTCCGCAAAAACCGGCCGCGAGGTCCGCATCAAGTAGCCCCCACGCCCATGGAGGCGCGGTGCCCCCACCGCGCTATATAGAATCCTCTACACGTCCGTCACACTTTGTGACTATAGCGCGTTTCTTGCCTGTATCAAAAAACGCGCTACTAATCCGCAACGTTTGCCCTTCTGAGCGCGCTCCGCGCCGGCTTCCGCGTTGCTTGCTCCACCCCGCCGCATAATTTGCCGCGCATGGAAACCACTGTCGCCCCCGACGCTCGCGCGATGGTCGACCAGCTGCGCCAGTCGCGCATCTATCGCGACTACGAAGCCGCGTTTCGCGAAACCACCGGCCTCCCGATCGCGTTGCGCACCACGGAATCCTTCAACCTTCCCCACCACGGCGATCCCAACGAAAACCCTTTCTGCATGCTGATGGCCACGACGAACCGTTCGTGCGCCGCCTGCCTCCAACAGCAGAAACAGGTCGAGGAGCTCTCGCAGCACGAGCCGATGACGCTCAAGTGCTTCGCCGGTCTCTGCGACTCCGCCGTCCCCGTGCGCGTCGGCGAAAACCTCGTCGCCTTCCTCCAGACCGGACAAATCATGCTTCACGCGCCCACGCAGGCGCAGTTCCGCCGCACCACGCGCCAGCTGCTCAAATGGGGCACCGCGATCGACGTGAAGCGGCTCGAGGAAGCCTATTTTCAGACGCGCGTTGTCACAAAAAAACAATACGAGTCGATCCTCCGCCTCCTCACCATTTTCGCCCAGCACCTGTCCTCGTTGAGCAATCAGCTGCTGGTCCGCCAGGAGACCGTCGAGTCGCCCGTGATCGCCCGCGCCCGCGCGTTCATCGACGAGCACCAAACCGAAGATCTTTCGCTCAGCGAGGTCGCTCAGGCCGTCAACATGAGCGCGTTCTACTTCTGCAAGACGTTCAAGAAGGCGACCGGCATGACGTTCACCGACTACCTCGCCCGCGTCCGCGTCGAGAAGGTGAAGAACCTGCTGCTCAATCCGCACAAACGCGTCAGCGAAGCCGCCTACGAAGCCGGATTCCAGTCGCTCTCCCAGTTCAACCGCGTCTTCCGCAAAATCGCCGGCGAATCTCCCAGCCGCTACCGCGAACGGCTCCACGGCTTGGACAAGTAATCGTCCGCTTCGCCTCCGGTCAACGCGCGGTGCCCTCACCGCGCAGTTCCTGTCATCGCTTCAACTCCGCCGTCGCCGGGCTGTGACACGCCGCGTCCGCCTCGCTTTCGTTCCGGTGCTGGCACACCGCGCAAAACGCATCCACTTCGCGCCGCGCGAGCATTCTCACCACATAATACAACTCCCCGAGCGCCGCATCGCGTTCGTCCGGATCGATCGGCAGATGCGCCGCTTGCTCGAGCACGAGCGCCTCCAGCAGCGCCTGCTCTCCCGCCAGGAAAAACGCCAGCAGCGGACTGCGCCCGCACGGACACACCGGCCGCGCCATCCCGCGCCCGCCCGCATGCTCCGCGCGTTTCCTCACCGTCGGATCCCGCAACACCGTGAAGATCTGATCGAGCGCCCATTCGATCAGGTGCACCAGCGCGTCGGGCGATGCCAACGGACTGGTCACCCGCTCGGTCCGCAACAGCGTGTCCCACCGCGCGTGAATGGCGAACCGTCGGGCACAGAGGCTGTTCAGTAGGCTCTCCTGCACACCCCCACCTTACGCGAGATCCGCTGGCGTTGCACCGCATGCGTTGCCCAAGCGTGCGCGTCTTTTGGTGGACAACCGCTGCGCACTCTCCGCGCCGTCGTGACAAGAAACGCACAGCCCTTGGCAACGCGTGCGGAGCGACGCCCTCCCCCTCCGCATAGACTCGTCACGCGCAGAAAAAGCACACCACTCCCATGTCCGTCATTCCACTCACGCTCACGATCAGTCTCTGCCTGGTCTTCACGTTCATCGTTTTCTTCGTTCGTGAAAACGGCCGCCGCTTCAGCAGCGCCGAACGCGATTCCCTTCTCCCGCTTTCCGAGGAGAAACCGCACCTCGCCCGCCGCTCCACCGCGCCGCGCGACTAAGCCGCCCCATCCGCCGCTTCACTCCTGCTCCGGGCGCTGGGCTCTCCACTCTCAGCCCGCGGCGCTCAACTGATTTCCCGACCCATGTCCGCGCAAAAAATCACCATCGAGTATAACGATAAAATCGTTCGCCAGTTCCTCTTCGCCACCGTCGTCTGGGGCGCCGTCGGCATGCTGGTCGGCGTCTTCGTCGCCTCGCAGCTCAATTTCTGGCGGCTCAATTTCGACCTGCCGTGGCTCACGTTCGGGCGCCTCCGCCCGCTCCATACCAACGCGGTGATCTTCGCCTTCGTCGGCAACATGATGTTCGCCGGCATCTACTACTCGACGCAGCGTCTCGTGAAGGCGCGGCTCGCGTCCGACTTCCTTTCATCCCTCCACTTCTGGGGCTGGCAGGCCATCATCCTCGCCGCCGCCATCACCCTCCCGCTCGGCTTCAGCCGCGGCAAGGAATACGCCGAACTCATCTGGCCCATCAACGTCGCCGTCGCGTTCATCTGGGTCGTCTTCGCGGTCAATTTCTTCTGGACCCTCGCCCGCCGCCACGAAAAGGCGCTCTACGTCGCCATCTGGTTCTACATCGCGACGATCATCACCGTGGCGATGCTCTACATCGTCAACCACCTCTCCATCCCGACGTCGCTCCTCCACTCGTATCCAGTTTTTGGAGGCGTCCAGGATGCCCTCGTCCAGTGGTGGTATGGCCACAACGCCGTCGCGTTCTTCCTCACCACGCCGATCCTCGGCATCATGTATTACTTCGTGCCGAAGGCGGCCGAGCGTCCGGTCTATTCCTACCGCCTTTCGGTCGTCCACTTCTGGTCCCTCGTCTTCCTCTACATCTGGGCGGGTCCGCACCACTTGCTCAACACGTCGCTCCCGGGCTGGCTGCAGAATCTCGGCATTACGTTCTCGCTCATGCTCTGGGCCCCGTCCTGGGGCGGCATGCTCAACGGCCTCCTCACGCTCCGCGGCGCCTGGCACAAGCTCCGCACCGATCCCGTCCTCAAGTTCTTCGCCGCCGCCATCACGTTCTACGGCATGGCCACGTTCGAAGGTCCGCTCCTTTCGATCAAATCCGTCAACGCCCTCGGGCACTACACCGACTGGATCATCGGTCACGTCCACGCCGGCGCCCTCGGCTGGAACGGCTTCATGGCCGCCGGCATGATCTACTGGCTCCTCCCGCGCCTCTGGAACAAGCCGCTCTACTCCGTTCCGCTCGCGAATCTGCACTTCTGGCTCGGGACGCTCGGCATCCTTTTCTACGTCGCCGCCATGTGGACCAGCGGCATCACGCAGGGCCTCATGCTCAACGCCACCACCGAGGGCGGCACCGTCCTCGCGTATCCAAACTTCATCGACACGCTCAACACCATCCGTCCGATGATGCTGATGCGCGTGATCGGCGGCGGGATGTATCTCGTCGGCTGGTTCCTCCTCGCCTACAACATGTGGCAGACGGTCCGCGGCGCCCAGCCGGTCAACGGCACGATCGAGGTCTTCCCCGAACCCGTCCGCGCCGACGAACGCCTCGGCTTCCGCGGCACGTGGTTCAACGCCCCCACGCTGTTCTGCCTCCTCGGCGTCGGCTTCGGCACCATGTGGATGCTGGGCAGCGATCTCGTGAGCGTGCTCGGTCTCGTCGGCGCCATCGTCTGCTTCATCGCCGGCTACGCACTCTTCTCCTCCCGCGCCCGGATCTGGGCCGACTGGTATGAAAAACTTCTCCTGAACGCCCTGCCGTTCACCGTCCTCACGTTCATCGCCGTCGCCGCCGGCGGTCTCATCCAGATCGTCCCCACCGTGGCGATCGAGCGCGCCCAAAACGTCGAGGACCGTATCCAGCATATTTATACGCCGCTCGAGCTCGCCGGCCGCGACATCTATGTCCGCGAGGGCTGCTACAACTGCCACTCGCAGATGATCCGCACACTCGTGCCCGACGTCCTGCGCTACGGCGAATACTCCCGCCTCGGCGAATCCATCTACGACTTCCCCTACCAATGGGGCTCCAAGCGCACCGGCCCCGACCTCGCTCGCGTCGGCGGCAAGTATCCAAATATCTGGCACCTCCGCCACATGGAGGATCCGCGCTCGACGTCCGCCGGGTCCAACATGCCGTCCTATCCCTGGCTGCTGGAAAACAACACCGACGTCGCCGCGCTCCCGTCGAAGATCAACGTCCAGCGCGTCCTCGGCGTCCCCTACGGCCCGCTCAGCCCGCAGCAGATCTTCGACCAGGTCAACGAACAGGCCAAAGCCATCTCCAAGGACCTCCGCGCCGCCGGCGCCTACGTCGCACCCGAGAAGGAAATCATCGCCCTCACCGCCTACCTCCAGGCCCTCGGCAAATCGCAACCCGTCCAAAAGGTCGCCGCCGCCAACTCAGTCACAGCCCACTGATCCCTTCGTGCTCCTGCTCGTAATCGCGATCGTGCTCCCGAACCAACCGTCCGCCTTCTCAGAAACTCATCGAGCACGATCACGAGTAAGATCACGAGCACGCCGCCTTCCACTTCCCTGCGCTCTCTCAACTCTCATCCCTCAACTCTCAACTCATGTTCAAGCGCCTCCTCCTCGAACAAAGCTTCGCGGTCTGTCTCACGATCGCGTTCGTCACCGCTTCTTCGATCTTCGCCGCGTTCGTCTGGCGCGCGATCCGGATGAGCCGCGCCCAATCCGACCGCTTCGCCCGCCTTCCTTTCGAAAAGTAATCCGCCATGGCCACTCCCAAGCCTCAACCGCCGTCCGAAGATCCGATCCGTCCGCACGTTTTCGACGGCATCCAGGAATACGACAAACGCATGCCCAATTGGTGGCTGTTCACCTTCTACGCCACCATCGTCTTCTGGGTCGGCTATTGGTTCTACTACGAGCACGCCGACGGCCCGTCCAACACCGCCCTTCTCGAACAGCAGCTCTCCCAAATCGAGGCCGCCAAACTCGCCTCCGCGCCGTCCATCGACGACGCGAGCCTCTGGCAAATGAGCCGCAACCCCGTCTTCGTCGAAGCCGGCAAGGCCACCTACGCCGCCACGTGCGCAAGCTGCCACCACGAGAAGCTCACCGGCGGCATCGGTCCCAACCTCGTCGACAATCTTTGGATACACGGCGGCACGCCGTCCGAAGCCTACAAAACCATCGCCGACGGCGTCCTCATGAAGGGCATGCCCGCCTGGGGTCCCGTCCTCGGCCCGAAAAAAGTCTCCGAGGTCGTCGCCTACATCATGAGCCAGCACGAGGAAGGCGCTCCGATCGAAAAGCAGGACACCTGGGTCCCACCCACCTCCTGATCCTTCTCTTAAAACCACGTTTACGCCGCCACACGCACCGAACGCCTTCGACGCCTCCCAGCCGAAGTCCCCTCTTGAGAGGGGTGCCCGAAGGGCGGGGTGTGTCAGCCGAGCGAGCCCGCCGCAGCTCATGTCCTCCGCCCTTCCCACTCCTCCTCCCCCGAAGAAAAACTCGTCCAGCTCCACGCGTTACACCTACCGCAACCCCAAGCTTCCTTCCACGCCCGCTCCCAACCGCGACTCCGTCACCACGATCCGCGCCGACGGCTCGCGACCGTTCTTGTATCCAGCCGACACCCACGGGCGCTTCACCCGCGCTCGTCGCTGGTCCGCCCTCGCGCTGATCGTATTTTATCTCTCGCTGCCCTGGATCCAGATCGGCGGCTACCCCGCCGCTTTCTTCGACATCGCTGGCGGACGTTTTCATCTCTTCGGGCTCACCCTCGCTTTCCAGGATCTCTGGCTCCTGTTCTTCGTCATCACCGGGCTCGGGTTCACGCTTTTCTTCGTCACCGCGCTGCTGGGACGCATCTGGTGCGGCTGGGCCTGCCCACATACCGTCTTCCTCGATCACGTGTATCGCCGCATCGAACGGCTCATCGAGGGCGATTCCATAAAACGCCGCGCACTCGCCGCCGCCCCGCTTTCGTTCACGAAAATCGCCAAGCGCACCCTGAAGCACGGGCTCTACGTCCTCGCCTCCGCCATCATCGCCCACCTCTTCCTGGCCTACTTCGTCTCGCTGCCCGAGGTCTGGTCGATGATCCGTTCCGCTCCCGCCGAACACTGGAGCGCGTTCGGCTTCATGGCGATTTCCACCGGCATCCTCTACTTCAACTTCGCCTGGTTCCGCGAACAGCTCTGCATCGTCATCTGCCCCTACGGGCGCATCCAGTCCGCCCTCATCGACGACCACTCCCTCGTCGTCGGCTACGACGCCGCCCGCGGCGAACCTCGCGGAAAACCCCGCTCCACCGCCGGAAACGATCTCACGTCCTCCGCGGGCCTGCCCGCCGAAGCCTCGGCGAAGGCGGGCGACTGCATCGACTGCCACCGCTGCGTCACCGTCTGCCCCACCGGCATCGACATTCGTCAGGGACTTCAACTCGAGTGCATCGGCTGCACCGCGTGCATCGACGCCTGCGACGACGTCATGACGCGCCTCAACCGCCCGCGCGGACTCATCCGCTACGACTCCCAAAACGCCTTCGCCGGCAAACCCACTCACTGGTTCCGCCCGCGCACGATCGTTTACGGCATTCTCCTCCTCATCGGCGCCGGCGTCGCCACCTGGGCGCTCTCCACCGTCAAACCCGCCAACTTCAGCGTCACCCGCATCACCGGCGCTCCCTACATCGTCGACGCCGACGCCGTCCGAAATCAATTCCTCGTCCGCATCGTCAACAAGCGCACCGAACCGCAGCAGTTCACGCTGCGCGTTCAACACGACGCCACCCTCCGCCAAACCGGCTTCACCACCGCCGTCGAGGTTCCGCCTCTCGGCGAAGTCGTCCAACCGCTCGTCCTCCGCCAGCCGCGCGACACCTACAACGGCCCTTTCCACTTCGAAGTCCACGTTTCCAACACCGCCAACGAATTCACCCTCGAACGCGACATCGAATTCCTCGGCCCCGACCCCGTCCTCCTCCGCGAAGATTAACACCGCCGCATTCGGTGGAGCCCGACGTCCTCGTCGGGCTACTCCCGCCACAACGTCGTTCCACCTCTCAAGCTGCTCATGCCACCCCCTCGCAAATCCCGTCTCTTCCTCTGGGTCGTCGCGGCTTTCCTGATACAAGCCGCCGCCTGGACCGCCTGGTTCACCATCGCCGCCAATCACAAGGTCGCCGAAGTCCCCCTCACCTCCTCCCGCTGAGCCCAAAATCGAAAATCCAAAATCGAAAATCGAAAATCCGTTCATGGACCTTTCCGCCATCAACTCCCCCGCCGCCGCTTTCATCGCAGGCCTCGTCACGAGCCTGCATTGCGCCGGCATGTGCGGACCGCTGGCGTGCGCGATCATGCCCGTCCGCGCGGATCAAGGCGACGCTTCCATCGTCAGCACCACCTATCACCTCACCCGGCTCACCAGCTACACGCTCCTCGGCGCACTCGCCGGCGGCTTCGGCGCGCTTCCTCTCACCTTCGTCTCGCGTTCCGCGCTCCAATGGACGCCCTGGGTCCTCGTCGCGTTCTTCGTCGCGATGGCGTTTCGCCTCGACCGCCACATTCCCAAGCCCGCGTTCCTCGCCCGTTTCACTTTCCGCCTCAATCTCTGGGCGCGCAATCGCTCCCGCGTCCACGCCGCCGCCGCCCTCGGTTTCGCCACGCCGCTTCTCCCCTGCGGCCCGCTCTACTTCGTCATCGCCCTCGCGCTCGTCTCCGGTTCTTCGATACGCGGCATCGAGTTCATGCTCGCGTTCGGCCTCGGCACCGTGCCGCTCCTCTGGCTCGCGCAATCCCAATTTCATTGGGTCCGCCGCAAACTTTCTCCGCTCTGGCTCAACCGCACGCGGCTCGCCCTCGCGCTCGTCACCGCCTTCACGCTGAGTTGGCGCCTCCGCGCCACCCTCGGCTTCGACGGCCCCGATCCCTCCACGTTCCTCTGCCACTGAGCCCATGAGCACCACCCTTCTCCCAACTCCAAACTCAAAACCCCGCCCCAAAAAACCCGCGCGCTCATCGCCCGCGTGCCGCCACTGCGGCGCCCCGCTGCTCGACACCCGCATGCAGGAATCCGGCTTCTGCTGCGCCGGCTGCTCCTACGTCTTCCGTCTCGTCCACGAGCACGGGCTCGCGAGCTACTACAACATCAAGGACGACGTCACCGCACCCGCCGACTCCGTCGTCTTCCAACCCCGCGACTTCACCTGGCTCGAATCCTTGCAGAAACAGGTGGAGCCCGACGTCCCCGTCGGGCTTGCCCCGTCTCCCGACCCCGCCGCTCCGACCTCCATCCCCGAACTCGCCCTCTCCATCCAAGGCATCTCCTGCGCCGGCTGCGTCTGGCTGATCGAACGCCTCTTCCAACAACAACCCGGCGCCCGCGACATCGAGGTCAACGCCCCGCTCGGCCAGCTCCGGCTCCGTTGGATCCCGGGCGAATTCTCCGCCGTCGATTTCGCCCGCAAGCTCCAGGCTTTCGGCTATCTGCTCGGACCTCCGGGCGACACCCAGGCCATTCCCGAATCGCGCGGTCTCGTGAAACGCATCGGCCTCTGCGCCGCGTTTTCGATGAACATCATGCTGTTCGCGTTCCCCGCGTATTTCGGCATGTCGCCAGATTTCGAATACGCGCGGCTTTTCGATCTCCTCGCCCTCGGCTTCGGCACGCTCAGCTTTCTCGTCGGCGGCACCTACTTTCTCTCCCGCGCATTCCGCGCCCTTCGTCAGGGCGCCATGCACATCGACCTTCCGATCGCCATCGGCATCCTCGGCGCCTACCTCGGCTCGCTCTACGGCTGGTTCGCCGGCAAACACGACTTCGTTTACTTCGATTTCGTCGGCACGTTCATCCTGCTCATGCTGGTCGGCCGTTGGGCTCAGACCGCCGCCGTCGAGCGCAACCAGCGCCGCCTCCTCGCCCAACAACCCAAACCGCAGCGCATCCGCCTCATCTCCGGCGCCGACACCGCGCCCGAACAACTCACCGCCGGCCAATCCTACTTCGCCGCCTCCGGCCAGATCGTCCCGGTCGAGTCCCGCCTCGATTCCGACTCCGCCGATTTTTCCCTCGCGTCCATCAACGGCGAAGCCGAGCCGCGCACCTACCGCCTCGGGCAACGCATCCCCGCCGGCGCCGTCAACCTCGCCCGCACCGACACCCAACTCACCGCGCTCCAGCCCTGGTCCGAATCCCTCCTCGCCCAACTCCTTTCCACCAGTAGCTACGAGCGTGAGCGAGTGGCCGCCAACTCCGCCGATTCGCCCCACCCGCTCCTAGAACGCGTCGTCCGCGGCTACCTCATCGGCATCATCGCCGTCGCCGTGATCTCCGGCTTCGCCTGGTGGTTCTCCACGCACGACGCGCTGCGCACCTGGTCCGTCGTCACCGCCGTCCTCGTCGTCTCCTGCCCGTGCGCCATCGGTCTCGCCTTTCCGCTCGCCGAGGAAATCGCCACCATCGCCCTCCGCCGCCGCGGCGTCTTCGTCCGCAACACCGCCCTCTGGCCCAAACTCACCCGCGTCCGTCAGGTGATCTTCGACAAAACCGGCACCCTCACGCTCGAAACGCCCGTCCTCCGAAACCCCGACACCCTCGCCGCCCTCTCGCCCGAAGCCCGCGCCGCCCTCCTCCACCTCGTCCAAGACACCCCTCACCCTGTCAGCCAATGCCTCCTCGAATCCCTTCTTTCCCTCCCCACCCCCAAGCCAACTAGTCATACATTATATTACAACGCTCCGCCGCCGTCCGTTCACGAAACCACCGGCCAAGGCGTCCATTTTACCTCTCCCGACGGCCACACGTGGTCCCTCGGCCGCCCCGGCTGGCGCCCCGTCCCCTCGACCCATTGTCATACATTAAATGACAACTTCTCCCACTCCGCCGAATCCTCCGGCACCGAGTTCGTCTGCGATGGCCGCGTCCTCGCGTGTTTCCACTTTTCGGATACAGCCCGGCCCGACGCCCGCCACGAAATCTCCGCTCTCCGCTCCCTCGGTTTTTCAACCCACATCCTGAGCGGCGACCGCACCGCCAAGGTCACCGCGCTCGCTACCGAACTCGGCCTCCCTTCCGACCACGCGCACGGCGAGCTCACTCCCGCCGAAAAATCCGCCTGGTTCGAACGCCACGATCGCCGCGACACGCTCATGCTCGGCGACGGCGCCAACGACTCCCTCGCCTTCGACCGCGCCTGGTGCCGCGGCACGCCCGTCATCCACCGCGGCGTCCTCGAGCGCAAAGCCGACTTCTACTACCTCGGCCGCGGCATCGGCGGCCTGCGCTCGCTCTTCGCCGTCAACGCTCTCCGGCGCCGCACGCAAATCACCGTCCTCGTCTTCTCCGTCGCCTACAACGCCCTCGCGGTCGGCCTCGCTGTCGCCGGTCACATGAATCCGATCGTCGCCGCCGTCATCATGCCGATCAACTCGCTCATCACTCTCGCTCTCGTCACCGGCGGCATGCGTCCCGCCTTCCGCTAACCCCTTCTGGGGAACGCCGCCCCGTCGCCGCCTCGTCGGCGTCCGTTTGCCCGCACCCGCGGCCCCGTCACGCCCGTTTCACACGTGCGCAACACCTGCGATATTGAAACTTGTCAGCATTCGCCCGGGCCCAAAACCTTCCCGTCCCATGATTATCAAGCCCCGCGTTCGCGGTTTCGTCTGCGTCACGTCCCATCCCACCGGCTGCGCTGCCCACGTGCAGGAGTGGATCGACCACGTGAAGTCGAAAGGCCCGATCAAGGACGGTCCCAAGAAGGTCCTCGTCATCGGCTCGTCGACCGGCTTCGGCCTCGCCTCCCGCATCACCGCCGCGTTTGGCTCCAACGCCGCCACCCTCGGCGTCTTCTTCGAGCGTCCCTCCGAAGAGGGCCGTCCCGCCACCCCGGGCTGGTATAACACCATCGGCTTCACCCAGGCCGCTCGCGCCGCCGGCCTCTACGCCCGCAACATCAACGGCGACGCCTTTTCCGACGACATCAAACGCCAGGCGCTCGACGTCATCCGCGCCGACCTCGGCCAGGTCGATCTCGTCGTTTACTCCGTCGCCTCGCCTCGTCGCGCTCATCCCAAGACCGGAGCCGTTCACAAATCCACCCTCAAACCCGTCGGCGTCTCCTACACCAACAAAACCGTCGATACCGACAAAGGCATCGTCACCGACATCACCATCGAGCCCGCATCCGAGGCCGAGATCGCCGACACCATCGCCGTCATGGGCGGCGAAGATTGGGAGATGTGGATCCACGCGCTGAAGGACGCCAACCTCCTCGCTCCCGGCGCCCAAACCATTTCCTACTCCTACATCGGGCCCGAGGTCACCTGGCCGATCTACAAGAACGGCACCATCGGTCTCGCCAAAAACGACCTCGAGCGCGCCGCCAAAAACCTCGACACGCTCCTCAAGGCCCACGGCGGCGGCCGCGCCTTCATCTCCGTCAACAAAGCCCTCGTCACCCAGGCCAGCTCCGCCATCCCCGTCGTCCCGCTCTACATCTCGATCCTCTACAAGATCATGAAGGCGCAGGGCACCCACGAGGGCTGCATCGAGCAAATCCAACGCCTCTTCGCCACCCACATGTATAACGGCCACACGCCGCGTTTCGACGAAGCCGGCCGCGTCCGCATCGACGACCTCGAGATGCGCCCCGAGGTCCAGGCCGCCGTGCGCGAAATCTGGCCCACCGTCACCACGGCCAACCTCGTCGAGAAAACCGACATCGCCGGCTATCGGAGCGAGTTCCTGAAACTCTTCGGCTTCGGCGTGTCCGGCATCGACTACGAAGCCGACGTCGAACCGCACATCCCCATGCTCTAAAGAGCACGTGAAGCCCGGCGTCCCCCGCCGGGCTTTTTTCTTCCCGCCCGCCGCGCCTCTCCGCCGCAAACGCTATAGCATATTCAATAACGTCATAGCCGTTGGCCGAAACGGAAAACCCGATTTCAACCACCAAGGCACCGAGCACACCGAGCAAGTCCACGGGATCTCTCCGTGCCTCTGTGCCTCTGTGGTTCACCTTAAGGGCTATAGTTTTTCTGAAAACGCTCTAAACAATCTCCAAGTAATCCTTCTCCGGCAGCGCCGGAAAGGGCGCCGTCGGCAGCGTCTGATACCAATACGCCACCGACGCGATGTCGTCCTGCAATGGCAGATACCGCGGACGCTTCTGATCCGAACGCCAGCCGAGCGCCTGCATCGTCACGCGCAAATCCCGCTCAAAGCGGATCGGGTCCATGATGTGCCAGCGATAAAGTCCGAAACGATTCGGACACGGAAACGACTCCGGATACGCTCCCGATGCCTTCGCGATCTGATGCATGCCCGCGTAGGGCGTGCAGTAGGTTTCGTATTTCTTCGTGAATGGATTGATGAAGCAATACGACCCACCGAAATAATCCTCCGTGCCCGTCCCGCAGATCGTCGGCCACTCGCCGTCGCCATCCAGATAAAACTTGATCTCACCTTCGCCCCACCAACCGCCGTTGTTCGCGCCCCACGACATCACCGTTCCGACGTAGTGCCCGCGCCCGCGCACGCCATCGAGAATTGTATAAACTTGTTTATACGGCAGCGGATTCACCCGGCGAAACTGCGCGTGAAAATACGCCGCATCCTCCGGCACCTGCGTCAGCGTATAATTCACTTGGAAGAAGAGCGTCATCGTCTCTTCCGCGATATTGCTCACCGTGATCCGACACCGTTTCCGAAACGGCATCTCCCAATAACAATTGAACGCGCTCCCGGGATTCACACACACCGGCAGCGAAACCAAAGGCGCATACTGCGACCACGTTCCACCGAAAAAATCGCCGATCGGACACTCCACCGCGGGCTGCTCCTGATCGTCCCAATAGATCCGCAGGATGCTGAACCGCCAATGCCCCGTCGGCGTCATCCAGATCTGCTGAATCGCGCCGCTCTCTTCGATGTCCGCCACCGTAAAGGTCTCACCGGGCTTGATCTCCACCGCCGGCGAAATCTTCCATCCCGCGCCAAGACCTTCCGCATACTTCGCGCTAAGTCCTTCCGTCGCCTTCCCACCCGCTCCTTTCGTTCCGGTGAAATTCTCCGCGCTGATCGAACGCGTGCGAGCGCTCGAAAGCCGCGACAAATTCCCCAGATGCAACCCAAGCCCGTTGAACGCATTCATGACAGAAGACCTTGCACGAAATCCTTCAAAGGTGGAGCCCGACGTCCCCGTCGGGCTCGAGCGGCGCCAACGCCGCCAAATTCAAAACTCGAACGTCGCACTCACCCGATAATTCCTCGGCCGGAAATAATAATATTGGGTTTCGAGAGCGCCGGCATTCGGATTCCACGCCGACGCCAGCACCTGCCGATCGTCGTTGTCGAAGAGGTTGTCCACATTGAGCTGCAATCTCACGTCATACCGGCCGCGAATCTTGAACTTATACGCCGCCATCGCGTTGAAGAGATAGTAGTCTCCACCCTTGAACATCTGCGACTTCTCGTTCGGGTTTTCCGCCGGTTTCACGCCGAGAATCGAATCGCCGCGATAGTTCATACCCGCGCCCAACGTGAGTCCGTTGAGGGGACCGCTCGTGAAATCGTAGGCCGTGTAGGCATTCGCATTCCAGGGACGATTGTTCACTTCGATCTGCCCTTCCTCCGATTGCGCGTAGCCGAGGATTTCGTCGAGTCCCGTGACCAGCGCGCCGATGTTGTTCGTCCCTCCGGCATTGCTCAGATTCCCCGGCGCGCGACTCGTGTCGTAAGCCATCGCCGACTGCGCCGCCCAGGTCGAACGATGTTTCTCGATATACGCCGAAAGCGCTCCGCCCACATTCGAAATGGTGTTTTCGGTCTTGCTGACGTTGAAGCTCACCCGCCAGTTCGGCGTCGGGTTGGCCGTAAGCTCGAACTCGTAACCTTCCGACTTCTGCGAACGGGTGTCCACACCGCCGAAGCGATGTCCATTCGGGTCGTCCTGGTCCGTGATCACCGTATCCGGACCTCCATTACGAATGGTCGTCCAGATCGCATTGATGTAATTGAAGATGTTTCCATCCATGCTGCCCGCGTTCGCGCCGTCCTGCGACACTTCGAAACGCGTGATCGTCGCATTCACCCGGTTCTGCATCAGACTGAACTTCACCCCGAAGTCGCGTCCGCGTCCGGTCAACGGCCCCAGCTTCCGTGAGGGCCGCAGCGCCTCGTCTTCGAAGAGCTCCACGTCGCCTTGCCCGCGGAAGTTCGTGGACGTGTTGCCGAAGACGCTGACCCAATCGACTCCTGGCCAGCGCAATACCGCGCCGAGCGTGTAAGTGTTCTCACTCACATCGAGCGTCGGGTCCGAGTGCCGGGTCACGCCCGTCACCGCTCCGGTTTCCTCGTCCGTCGTCAAAAGATCGTCGCCCGACCACGACTCGATGGTGTCGCGCCGCAGACCGCCGGTGAGCACGATGCTGTTGTCGAAGAAGCGGCTCTGCGTCGCGATCGTGCCGCTGTCATTCTTGCTCCGGCCCCACGTCCAGTCGTCGCGCACAAATCCGCCTTGAAACGCGCCGCCCGACGGAGAATCGCCGGGCAACCCGGCCACCGTTTGCTGCTGGAAGATCGGACTACTGCGATCGAACGGATTCCGAATGCCGCGCTCTTCCTTGTTCGGCGAGAAGGGGTCGATGTGATAAACCTGCGGCAGCACGCCGCGGAAATGATACGCGTTCACGCGATTCGGGTGCACGTTGCCAAACGCCCAATTCTGGCTCTCGAACTCGCCTTCATTCCGGCTCAACACCGCAAGCAGCATGTGGTCGCCAAATGCCCCGAGATCGAGGTGATAGCTCGCGCTCAAACGATAATCCTCACTCTCCGACTCCCAATCGTTGTAGGACGGGTCGGCGTAAGCCATCAGCCGGCCGACGTTCGGATTCTCGATCGGATTCGCGAGATTGAGCGCATTGCGGCCCTGCTCCGTGGGCACGTAGGGAATCCCCATCTTGGTCGCAAGCGCTTCGCCCGTCGCGCTGCCAATCGTGCCTTCGTAGAGGCCTTGCGCATTGAAGGTCGGCAAGGTCGTGACCACATCGAAGAAAATATAATTCTGACCATAGCCATGCACCTGTTGCCGGTGGCCTTCCGTTTTCGCGCGGTTCGCCGCGAACTCGATGTTGAGATCCTGCCCGATCCGCTGCTCGACCGTGAAACCGACCGTCGAATATTTCGTATCGGTAAACTGTCCCGGCCCGGCAATATTCCCCCAACGCGGAAACACGCTTTCGTCATCGAACTGCGGCGGCGTGTTGAAACCGGGCTGATTCTCGTTGCCCGAGGTGCGATACCAACGCGTGCCTTCGCCGCCCGTGCCGGCATAAACCACCTTCCCCGCGAGCGGGCCGTCCATGATCGTGAGCCAGCCGTCTTGATGCTTGTTGCCAATGATGTGACCCGCCGTGCGATTCATCGGCAAACCAGTCGCCGGATCGGGCGGCGATCCGTTGGTCTGCGAAAAGTAGTCGTCACCCGGAACGCTGCCCGGATTCTGCGGCATGCCCCACGGCACCGTATGGCGGCCCCACACTTTCCAACTCATCGTCGCATCATACGGCAGAAACGGCCGCGCCCGATTCTGGTGCAAATCCCCGAACTCGCCGTTCACGCGCACGGTCGTGTTGTTCGTCACGCGCCACACCGCGTCAAACGCCGCCCGGTCCTGATCGTCCTCCTCGAACTCATAGTAACCGTCCGCACGCTGCGTCATCAGATTCACGCGAACCCCCGCCCGGTCGTCCAACAGCGGCTGATTGAAATCCACGCCCGCGCGTCGCAGGCCCCAATCGCCGACAATGAGATTCACCGCGCCAAACGACTGATCGCTGCGCGCCTGCTTGGTCGTCATGTTCACCACGCCACCAGGCCCGCCGATGCCGAAGAGAATCGAGTTCGGCCCGCGCGCCACATCGATGCGGTCCATGTTGAATACATCGCCGGGAATCTCCGTCGTGAAATAATTACGCGTGATCGTCGTGTCGCGATAACCGCGAATCTGAATATTGAACGCATTTTGGATCAGCCCATTGCCCGTAACTTCTCCAGCGTGATTGCCGGCGCCGACCGCGTATTCCATCGCGCCTCTGAGATCGAGCGCTCCGATGTCGCTGAGAAATTCGCTCGTCATCACCGAAATCGACGCAGGCGTATCGAGCAGCGAGGTGTTGATGCGGCTGCCCGCGAGGGTGTTGGTGGCGACGTAGCCGCGATCGGCTTCCGATCGCACTTCAAAGGGCGAAAGCACGATCGGTTGATCGTTGGTTTCAGTCGGGTCAGGCCCGGGAGTTCCAGCCGGTTGCGCACGAACATCCGAAACGGAAACGCCGGCAGTTGCACACAACAACAACGCCAGCATGCGAGGGGTCAGGTGGTTCATAGGGGAAGACGTATCTCGGTTTGCAGGGGCTAACAGGAGTGCCGGCAGTCGTCCGGCATCCTCCTGTTGGGAATCCGCATGCCCCTCACTCGCAACGGATGGAACGGTCATCCCGGTGATCGGTGATGAACGCCGACACACCTCTCGAAAAACAAAAGGCCGGATCGGAGAACGCCCGATCCGGCCCAGCTGTATAGATCTTCGAAGTCGAAGGAAACGCTACGGAGCGATGCTCACATCGTCAAAATCTCCGCCGCGCAGCGCGATCACGAGATAGTTGTAGCTTCCGCTCAAGGTCACGTTCTGCGTCTTCGTCGTCCACGCCGAGGCGTTCGCGTTGCTGATGGTGTGGAGCAGCGTCAGCGTGTTGCCGCCGTCGAACTTGTTGATCGTGTTGCCGGTATTGGCGCCGTAGATGCGAACCTGCGAGCCGTTGCCACGGTATTTGAAGCTCACCTGCCGCGTGCCGGATCCGGGCCACGTGACGACTTGCAGAGCGCCGTTGGTGTTCGCCGAGCCTCCGATGGTCACGTAGTGATTGGAACCCGATGTCTGATATGTGGTGTTCTGCGAGCTCACCGGGCCGACGCGCCCGATCCACTTGCTCGTCACGCCACTCCCGACGGTGTAGGTCGTCGGCATGTCCGCGAGAACCGTCGATTGGTTCGGCTCGAAGGTGCCATACGAAAGCAGACTTCCGCCACCCGAATCGTTGCTGGTGATGGTCACGGTGGCCGAGCTCGGTGATCCCACGGTGTAACCTGACCCCGCCGCCACGCCCAGAAGCACGGTTTCCGCTGCTTCGACCAGCGCGTCATCGATGACGGTCACGTTGACGATCGCAGTGCCACTGGTGCCAATCGTCACCGTCGCCGGGATCGTTTGATAATCGAGCCCGTTCGTGGCGGTGCCGCTGCGGTTCAGGCTCACCGTGATCGACGACGTCGGCGAGGGGCTCGCGGTGAGCGTGAAGCGACCGTTCGTCGATGGTTCCGCCGCCGACGGGATCGTCGCCGCGATCGTCACTACGGGCGTGGTGTCGCCTCCGGGATACGCGTAAACTCCCCCGATGGGCGGCATGAGGAAGCCCGCGCGGATGTAGTTGATCGCCGCATACGCCGTCAGATTCCACGGCAGCGAACCGAGCGCGCGGTTCCGCAGTGTGTTCAAATAAGCCGTCGTCGAATTCGTGCCGCCGATCGAGGCGTTATAGTCGCCCAGATCGTCGTTCGGATGCGGCCACGCCGGGTTGTTCGTATCGAGCGACGGATCCCAGTTGTAGGAAATATTCGAACCGAAATCCATGTTCTCGACGCCATTGTAGGAGGCATTCTGCCCGCTCTCCAACCGGTTCGCCACGATGTTGCCGTCCACCGAGGCGCCTTGGACAAAGCGGTCTTCCCAGATGCCCCATATCGCTTCGGTTCGAACGCGATCGAGAAACGGGCCCATCTTCCGTCCGTTCAGCACCACGTTATCGTGCGCGAAATTCGGCCACGTTTCCACGTCGGGATCGGTGGGCTCCTGCACGCCGCCGATGTTGAACCCAATCGCATTCAGCGCGAAAAGGTTCCGGTCGATCTCTCCGCCCGAACGCGCCTGCAACCCATGCGCCGCTCCCCGGGTAATGATGTTGCCCCGCATGATCCCGCCTTCGGCATTATCATACTGAACATAGATGTTGTGGTTATACATGTTCGGCCCTGCATTGGAGACGCTTTCGTTCCACCCATTGTGATCGAAGAAATTCTCTTCGATCAGATACCCGTCCACGAGCATCACAAAGAGCCCCTGAATATTCGCCTCCGTCGTGTAGGTGTTGTGCCTCCACGCATCCAGGACGATGTTCCGCCGGAACTCGACGTCTGTATAGACACCACCTTCGTGACTCTGAATCACGACTTCGAGGAATCGGAACCGGCAATCCTCGATCCGCAGGTTGGCGCCGCCGCCGACAAACCGCACCGCCGTCGTCGAGGAAGTATTCGTGAAGTCCGACGACGACGGATCGCTGTTCGATTTGTAGATATCAACTCCCTTGAAGAACTGATAATTCCGCACGCTGCCGTTGTGGTTGATGAACTCGTTCGTGATCTTAACGACGGGCCGCGCACCTGACGACCCGTAGTAAGAAAACACAATCGGTTCCGTCGCGCTGCGTCCGCTCTTCCACGCACCGAGCCCACCGCTCAACACAAACGTATCGCCGCGACGCAGAAGCAGATGATCCGGATAGCCGTCGCGGATCAGGCTGTTGGCCGCGGCAATCGTTGCTTTCGCTGTCGAAGGCGAAAGACCATCATTCGCGTCGTTGCCCGCATTGCTCACATAGACGAGGCGCGAGTCCGAGCTGGGTGTAACCTGGGTCCATCCGTTCGCATCGCGCGTGACGCCTGCCGACACGCACAAAGCCGAGGCGAAAAGCCCGGCGAGGATTGCACACGATTGAAGGCCCATGTGCGGGGCCCGAAGCAGCGATTTCATATTGCTCCTGTCCTGTTGGGTAGGGGAATGACATCCGCCGCTCCCCTCAACGGGAGCCCGCCGCAATGTCGCGACACGGCTGAAGCCGGTTTCTCGCAATGCAATCGCACGAAAAAGTCATCTCGTTGATTTGCGATCCGCCCGCAGTTCGTCGCGATTCGCCGAAAAGAAAGCGCCGGTCCGAAGACCGGCGCTCGATAGTCATGGACGGCTCTCCACCACCGCCGCTCCGCCCATTGCCGGAGGGCGCTGCTCCGCCAGCACCGTTACCCGTAACGGCAACGACAGAACCCCGCCCTCCGCAGGGCCACGGCGATACCTCGTTTTCAAACCGCGTTAGGGCGTCACCGTGACGCTGTCGAAAACCGCCGTGCAGAGTTGTGCGCTCGTGTTGCTCGTCACCGCGAGTCCAACCCGAACATCCGCCGGCATGGCAATCGTCGTCGAACTGACTTGAGTCCACGTCGACCCATCCGGCGAGCGATACGCCGTGAACGTGTTTCCACTGCGCACTACACGCACCCAGAGTGGCGCCGTCGCCGCACCACCCGGCGCATAGCCGCTGTTGCCGGGACTCACCGAGCGATAAATGAACTCCGCCGCGTTGTTCGGAATGATCTCCATCAACGCATGCGTTGAATTGGCGTCCAAACTCGCCCGGATCATCACCCCCGCTTTCGCGTCGGTGCTCGTGTTCTCGATGCTCACAACGCGCGCAACAATTTCGCAGTCTCCACTCGCGGCTTGATGCACGAAGTGAAGCTGATCCGCGCCGCCCCAAATGTCCGCACCTGCGCCTTCAACCGTAAACGTGCCGGCGGCGTAGCTCACCGAACCTGCAAGCGGCACGCTTCCCACATCGCTGCTCGTCCACGCCGACGGAAGATCGTCCTCGTTGTCATCGATGACCACTTCAGCTGAAGCCGGAGTCCCGATCGTGTAATGCGGCCCCGACGGCAGCGCGACAACCACGCTCTCGTTCCCTTCGTGCGCCGAGTCGTCGATGACGTTCAGGTCGATCGTCGCCGTGCCGCTCGTTCCGACACTGACACTCGCCGGCACGTTCGCGTAATCGACTCCGTTCGTGGCGCTGCCACTGACCGTGATGTTCACCGCGATCGGGCTGCGCGGAGCCGGTTCAGCGACCAAGGCGAACTGTCCCGCGTCCCCCGACTCCGACGCTTCTGCATCGCTGGCGACAATCGACAACTGCGGCGTGTCATCCGAGATCGACACCACCGCCGACGCCGCTTCCGGATCGACGAGATACTTCTTGTTCGGCTCGAGGGTGACCACCACCGTTTCAGTGCTTTCGATCAAGGCGTCTTCCTTGATCTCGACTTCGATCGTCGCCTGTCCGCTTCGGTCGATCTTCACCTTCTTCTTCAGCTTCCGAAAATCCTTCCCACTCTCCGCTGTTCCAGAAACCGCAATATCCACCTGGATCGGATGGCGCGGCGCCGGCGTGGCAGTCACGAGGAATTCGCCATCGTCGTTCGGTTCTCCGGCATCGGGATCGCTCGCGGAGATCCGGATCACCGACAGCCCTGCGGAATCGTTATCGGCAATGCTCAGCGTCGCCGCGGACGCGCCTCCCACCAAATAGCCTTCCCCATCCTGCAGCGTGAGAATCACGGTCTCCGGCACCTCCGGAGTCGAGTCATTCACCACCGCGATGTTGATTGTTGCCGTGCCGCTGGCGCCGATCGTCACGGTTGACGGAATCGACGTGTAGTCCGCGCCATTGGTGGCAAGCCCGCCCACCGCTAAGCCGACCGTGATCGGCGATTCCGGAACAGGCATCGCGGTGATGCGAAACGCTCCCGCATTTACCGGTTCGGCCGCTTGACCATCGATGACTTCGATGCTCACCACCGGCATCGGATTTCCCTCGTAGCCATAGTAGCCAAGCACTGGCGGACGGGTGAAACCGGCCCGGATGTAGTTGATCGCCGCATACGCCGTCATCGTCCACTCGAGCTGCTGCGGCGGCCGCTCGCGCAGCCAGTTGAGGTAATCGGTCGTTGAATCGCTCCCGCCGACCGACACGAAATAATCACCCAGATCGGCATCCGGATGTGACCACGTCGCATCGACGGTGTCGAACGTCGGGTCCCACTGATAGGAGATGTTCGAGCCGAAGTTCATGTTCTCGTAACCTTCGAACGCGGCGTTCGAAGCATCGTTGAGGCGATTCGCCACAATGTTGTCATCCACCAGCACGTCCTGGATGAACCCCGGCACGGAAATCGCCCACACCGCCGCCGTGCGGGGATACTCGAGGTCCGTCGGGTGCATCGTGCGTCCGTTGATCACCACGTTGTCCAACACGGCATTCGGGAAATCGTGAACTTCCGGATACGTGGGATCGGCCACGCCTCCGACGTTCACCGACACCGCATTCAGCACGAAGAGATTCCGCTCCACCACCCCGCCGGACCGCGCTTGCAACCCATGGGCCGCCCCGCGCGCGAAGATGTTTCCGCGCATGATTCCGCCCGCGCGATTGTCGTATTGGATGTAGGCGTTGTGATTGAACATGTTCGCCCCCGCACCGGGCACCACTTCGCTCCAGCCGTTGTGATCGAAGAAGTTCTCCTCGATCAAATAGCCGTCCACCTCGCTCATGAAGAGGCCCTGGATGCGTGAGCCGCCATTCGCGAACGAACCGTGCCTCCACGTATCCAGAATAATGTTTCGGCGAAGCCTCACATTCGTGTAAACCCCTGCGTCGTAGCTCTGCACCACGATGCCGAGGAAGCGAAAGCGGCAATCTTCGATCAACAGACTCGCTCCTCCACCGACGAAGCGCATGCACTCCGCCGCGCTCACATTCGTGAAATCCGGCGACGCCGGATCGCTGTTCGACTTGTAAATATCCAAACCGATGAACGCCTGGTAATTCCTCGTCTGCCCGTTGTGATCGATGAACCCATCCGGCACCTTGATCACGGGTCGTGGCCCGCTGTCGCCATATGAAGCAAGCACCACCGGCTCACTGGCGCCGCGGCCATTCTTCCAGCGGTAAAGCGTGGAGCCGTCCGCTTCGAACACATCGCCGCGCCGCAACAGCAGATGATCGGGAAATCCATCGCGAATCAGCGCATTGCCGCCCGCGATCGTTGCCTTCGGCGTTTCCGGCGACAACCCGTCGTTCGCATCGTTCCCTTGCGAACTGCTGACGTAAACGACCCGCGAGTCCGCGCTCCGCGTCACGACGGTCCAGCCGTAAGGATCTACGGATACAGCGGCCGACAAGGCGACCGGAAGCAGGTTGATCGACAACAAAAGCAAGCGGCGACCGCGCGACAGCGTCGAGACGGCGGCGGCAAGCCAATCTGCGATTGGCGCACCAACAGAGCGAAGGATCATGGTTAGCAGGGGTTGGGGGGTTGATCGCCGAAGCTGGCTCGTGAAACGCTCACGACGTGCGCGTATCGAGTGCCGCACGTCGCCGCGGGCAATGCCCGCTCTCAATCATCCCGATGATCGCGCGCAAAACGCGCCACCCCCTCGCCCGCCCCACCGCGACCGATCAGCGCGCTTTCTCCTGCAGATGCGTCGTTTCCACCGACACATTCATCGGACACGAAAACTGAAACCGGCCCGACGCCACTTCGAGCACGACACCGTTGCCCTCGCTCCTCACGTTCTCCACGCCCTCGACGTGCTCCAGCTCATGCCCGCCTTCGCGCAGCACCGCCGGATCGCCGACCGGGAGATAAACCGTCGCACGCGTATTCGGCGGCACCACCAGATCGAGTTCCAACTCCCCTCCTTGCCTCCGCCACGCGATCTCAATCCTTCCGCGCACACTGTCGTAATACCCCTCCGCTCGATCGAGATCGCGGCCATTCAACAATCCCGGCCGAACGACGAAGCGCCCGAATCCGGCTTCGTCCGGCGCAATCTGCAAGCCGAGCACCCCGTGGATGAACCACGCTCCCACGAACAGGAACGAGCTGTGCAACCACGAATCCGACCGTGCACTCCACGCTTCCCAAAACGTCGTCGCTCCGCTTCGCAACATCGCGCCCCAACTCGGCGGATCCGCGCGGTTCACCATCGCCAGGATCAAATCGTCCCGCCCCGATTCCATCAGCAGCTGGAACAACACCGATCCTCCCGTAATGCCCGCGTGAATATGCCCGCCACGAACCACCAGGATCTCGTGCTCCAGCCGCCTCCACACCGCCGGCCGCAGCTCCCGCGGCGGCACCTTCGCGAAGAGCGCGATCGCGAGATACGCCTGAAATCCGTTCACATAGCTCGCATCGGAGGGATTGAAGAACTCCGCGTGCACCGCCGCCCGCACGTCTTCCGCCCGCCGTTCCCATCTTTTCTGCAGATCCGGACGACCCACGATGCCCGCGATCCTCGCTCCGGTGTCGAGATTGTAGATCCAGTAGCAGTTGTTGAAAAACAGCGTCTCGCGGGTGTCGCCATTCACATCCTGCGCATCCGGCCACATCCAATCCCCGAGGAAATCCCACAATCCGCCATAACGTTCGAGCAGCGTTCCTTCTGCTTTCGTTTCCAGAAACGCGAGCCAGCGTTCGATCGTCGCGAAATTCGCCCGCAGGATTCGCTCGTCTCCATATCTCCGATACACTTCCCACGGCAAATAAACGCAGAACCCGCTCCACGCCGGCCCGCCGCCGCCCCAGTAAGTCGGCGCGGTATAGGGAATGTTTCCCTCCTCATGACCGTCCGCTCCCGCCTGCCCGACGGGAATCCCCACCCCCCAGGTCGGCGTCCGCCCCTGCACATCCCGCCAATCCTCCGACCACTTCGTATAGAACGCCCCCAACCGATACGCCGCCAATCCCGTCAGCGTCGTCGCATACGCATCGCCGCCATACCCCATGCGCTCGCGATGCGGACAATCCACGACATAGCCGCCGAGCGTGAGGTTCTCGAAGGTCCACAGCGCCGTTCGATAAATGTCGTTCAACAGCGGCAGCGAACACGAAAAGTGCGCCGCGCGCGCATACCCGGGCCGCACCAGCCAGCCGCGCAAATCGTCGAGCCGGGGACTCTCGCGCAGCCCGCTCACCGTAATCCATCGGCCCACACCGTAATTGAACCGATTCCGGAAAACCCCTTCTCCGGCCGGGCCCACAATGTAGGCGCTGCGCAATTCATGCGTCATCGCACGATCAGCCCGTTCCGAAAACTGAATCTCAATCCGATCGCCCGGCTCCCCGCGGAATTTCAGCTCAATCCACCCCGCGAAATTTCGGCCCAGGTCGAAACGATAGGAATCATCCATTCGCTGCACCGCCAGCGAACGCAGCTCCTCGATCCGCTCGTTCCCTTCGGCATTGTCCGCCGACACCGCAATCTTCGGCGCATACTCCACCGCCGGCCGCCAACTCTCATCATCCAGCGAACGCTCGCTCCAATTCGGCACGTCCTTGTTCGCGTCGTAAAGTTCTCCGCCGAAATCCTTAAAATCCCACGATCCCAACAGCATGCTCGGGCTTGCGTGCGTCTTCCACGTAGCGTCCGTGATCACGCGTCGCACGGTTGCGCCTTCGCATTCGATGTCGAATTGACCGAGCACGATCGGCGCGCGCGGTTTATCCGCCGTGACAAATTTCGGAAAAATCGACCACCCCGTCCCGAGCCAGATGCCGATCACATTCTTCCCCGCCTGCAGCAACGTCCCGATCTCATACGCCACATAGCGGGCACGCTTCGAATTATCCGTGACGTTCGGCACCAGCACCGCCGCGCCCGCCTTCACTCCATTCACGTAAAGCTCGTGAAATCCCACCGACGCGACGAACGCCGTCGCCCGCGTCGGCTTCGCCTCGAGTTCGATCGTCCGTCGCAGCCAGGCATCCGCCAGCGTGTTGTTGCACGCCCGGACCGGCTCGCCTTTCTCCAGCGACTCGCCCGTGCCGATCCACTTCGCCTCCCACTCGCGCGGCTCGAGCAAACCCATCGTCCAACTCGCAGGCTCGCTCCACTCCGACCAATCGCCGCTCTGGTCGCGACAACGCACGCACCACCAGCAACGCAAACGCGATCGCAGCGCCCGGCCCGCGTAATCCACGTGCACGGTCTCGCTCGATTCCGTTTCGCTCGACACCCAAAGGTCGGCCTCTCCCAACGTGAGCGCTTTCCTCGTCGTCGCGACGAGGATTTGCCACGCCGTTTGGCGCAATCCGCGCGCATTCGCGACGAGCGGAATCAACTCCCAGCTCAGCCGCGGCACCGCCGTGTCTATCCCCAGGGGCTCGACGCGATACTCCGTCCGCAACGCGCACGGCCGAAAGGCGGCAGGCATGTCAGGAAATTGAATACACCTCCGCGACCAGTTGCACCGGCGCCGATTCCGTCGTGGAACACGCAATGCTCAGCCGCCCCGTCGCGTCGCTCTCGTCGAGGGAAATCTCACCCACCGCCCACGAAAGCCCGCTCCAGATCGCGAGATCATAGTTCACTCGCACGGGAAGCGTGCGCGCCCCCTGACGCACCTCGATCCGCAGAATCTTCGCCAGCGTCACGCCGTCCGGCGGCGGCCCGCCCGAGCTCCGCAGCGCCAACCCGCCCCGCATCTGCCGCACCATCACACGCAGCGTCCTTCCTTGCTCCGGACGCTCGATGCTCGCGACGATCTTGCTTCCGCCCGCCGCTTCGAATTCCGCCGGCACGCGCTCGACCGTTTGGGGAATGATCACATCCGGCTCCTTGCCGAGCAGAAATTCCTCTGCCGCAAATCGCCCGCTCGCGACCACCGCGAGTTGCTCCGGCCCAAGCGTGATCTCTCGCCCTTCGATCACCGGTTCGAACCCCGCATCGCTGAACAGCAACCGCTCCCCGCGAGCCGGCAGCGTAAAGGTCCGATGCGTCGCCGCCGGATTTACCACGGTGACCACATCACCGTCCGCCCGATGCGCCCAAAATCCATACGGCTCCCCTTCGCCGGGAATCGCGCCGAAGGTCGTCAACCGCGCCGTGTGCTGCAATTCGAAGAACAACTTCTGCGCCTTCGCAAACCAGCGCGCATCGCTGTCCGTCAACAGATCGAGATTTCCATAGTAGGTGTTCGCCCACCCGCCGCGCGCGAGCGAGAGCACCAGCATCCCGCGCCACGCTTGCTTGCGCCGGCCGTAACAGGTGCCCGTCGTCCCGATCATGAATCCCGAATTCTCGATCCGCGCGAAGGGATACCCGTTCGCCTCGAAGGTGCGCACCATGTGATCCGAATAAATGTCCTTCGAGCGCCAGAAATTCGCGCAGGGCACATCCGCCGGTCGCGGATCCCCGCAATACACCGCGTCGAACACCTCCAGCCATCGCGTATCGATCGATCGCCGGATCGGCGCACTCGTGCCCGCCATCGGCGGTGGCGTGCCCGGCTCCATCAGTCCGTTATAGGCGAGCAGCCTCACCTCTGGATTCCGCTCGCGAAAAAGACACAGCGCCGTCCGCAGCGCCTCCGCATTCCGCCGGCGAATTTCGCTCGGCAGGCAGGCGCGCTGAATCTCCCGCGGCGCCGCATCGAGATCCGCAAAATCGAATTTGAACAACCGGATTCCGCGATCCACCCACTCCTGCAGCACGGCCACGAAGTCCGCCATGAACCCGCCGTGAAACATGCACGCGCTTTCGCCATTCGGCGTCAGCGAATCGCGCCAAGCCGGCACCGCCTCGAGGTGTTTAAAAATCGGCGTCGCCAGCGCGTTCGTCGCCACCCACAAGCCCGGCAGCACGTCGTTGTCCTGGCACGCTTTAATCCAGCGCTCCCCGCCGGAAGGACTCCAGTAGCGACGGTCCCACATCCGATAGCCGCCTTCCGGATCGAACCAGAAGCAATCCATCAGATAATAATCCATCCGCACGCCGTGGCGCCTGAGACGCACCAGATGCTCGAGCTGCGCCAGCGCGAGCTCTTCGGTCAACGGCACCGCATCCGACAACAAATCGTAGGCGGCCCAGTTGATATAAATGGAAACAGGCTCGGGAAATCCGGGAGAAGACATGGCAGCAAGGACTCCGCCCCGCACTTCGCGCGGCGGTGACACGCCGCACCTCTCGCACGCCCCTCGCCGGTCGCGCAACCGGCGCTCCGGTCATTCCGGTGAGCGCGCTGTATCCAAAGTTCTGCGACTTAGCGGCTCGTCGCCGTCAACGACGTCACCCGATCCGGCAAGGTGCAGCCTTCAACCCAGTTCGGCTCGAGCAGCAAACAATGTTGCACCGGCGGAACTCCGAACTGGTTCTCATGCATCTGGCTGATCAGGAAATCCACCGCCGAGCGCGCCACTTGCGGATGCTGCACGCTCATCCCCGTAAACGGCTCGCTCGGCCACACGTTCAAACACGCGAACGCGATGTCTTCCGGCACCCGATAACCGGCCTCCACCAGCCAGTGATACACCCGGTTGATGAAGCCGATGATCACATTCGGACGATGCTGTTTCACCCAACGCAAAAACGCCGCCTTGTCGTTCGGATCGCTCTGCAAAATCGGAATATGCCGCGCCACCGGCACCAGCTCGCTCTGCTCCACCATGCACGCTCCGAGCCGGCTATGATCGTCGAGCGCCACCGGCGTATGCCGGAACATCGCCGCGCCAATCCTCGTATATCCGCGCGCCACCACCTGCTGCCAAACCCGCCGCGTGCCTTCGAAAATATCCGGCGCCACCACGTTGAACGGCGCTCGCGCCCAGCCAAACGAACAACACACCACCGTAAACCGATTCCACTCCGCCCCATTCAATCGCGCATCCGCGCCCTGCGGCATGTAGGGCAGGATCAGCCCTTGAATCCCCCGCGTGTAGAGCACGTTGCTCGCGCGTTCCATGCTGCGATATTCTGCCAGATCGAACTCCATCAACTTGTAGCCGCGCTGCCGCGCCCGCTCCACCGCCGCATCGAGTTGATTCCGCTGCTGCTCGTAGGCGCCCGCATTGCTGCGATCGACCAGATACGCCAGCGTCGCCCCCGTCTCCGCATCGCTCCGCGCCCAGCGATGTCGCGCCAGCATCGCCAGCGCCGGATCCGGACGATACCCCATGCTTTCCGCCAACTCGCAAATCTGCCGCCGGGTCTCTTCCGGAATCCTTGGATTCCCGCTCAACGCCAGCGACACCGTCGACTTGTCGCAGCCGAACCGAACGGCGATGTCCTTGTGGGTAATCCGAAGCGACTCAGGCATAACCGCGTGTAGCTTGAGTTAAAATCATCGGCGGGCAAACCGCCGCGACCCCGCTCTCCAGTCATCCTGATGACTCTTCGAGCGTCGGAAAAATCCCGATGCTCCGCTCCGCCCGTCGGGTCATCGAGATGATCGCGCCGGCTTTTGACCGCTCTCTTCGGTCGCGACCACGTTTCGTCACCAACCCCGGGCGACGCGTCCCCCTGCGTCTCGCCGGGTTTCCTGACCGCCCCCAACCCCCTGAAAGGAAACCGAACCTCATGAACGTGCTCGTTCGTCTCCGTCCGACGTCCGCCTTGTTGAGCTGCCTCACGTGCGCCGTCGTTCCTCTCCTCCCCGCTCAACCCGCCGCGTCCACCGACACCGATCCCGCCGACGACTCCGTCGTCCGTCTTTCCCCCTTCAATGTCGAAGCCGCGCGCGATTCCGGCTACCGCCGCTTCAACACCGCCACCGCCACGCGCGTCGGTGTCAGCATCGCGGATACACCACTCAACATTCAGGTGATCTCGCGCGAGTTCCTCGACGACCTCGCCGTCGACAGCCTCAACGCCGTCTTCGACTACTCGGCCGGCGTGAAGTCGAGCTACGACTTCAGCATCCTCAACACCGGCAACGTCCGCATCCGCGGCATGCCCACCGACGTGATCTACCGCGACGGCTTCCGCAAATACGCCAACACTCACCTCGACGGCGTCGATCGCGTCGAGGTCGTCAAAGGTCCCGCCTCGCTTTTCTTCGGCCGCGCCGAACCGGGCGGCATCATCAACTACACGAGCAAAAAACCGCAGTTCACCGACGCCACCACCCTCCAACTCACCGGCGGCAGTCACGCCTACTACAAGGCGCTGCTCGATCACCAGGGCACCGTCTCCGACAACAAACTCGGCTACCGCATCGTCACCTCGAAACGCGACAGCGACGACTGGCTGCAATACACGCACTGGGACGAAACGTTCTTCCAAGGCGGTCTCTCCTTCCGCCCGACCAACCGCCTCACCTTCACCGTCGCCTACGAATACGCCGATCAACAACGCGACGGCGGCCCGGTGCCCGCCCTCGTCGCGAATCTCGACTACATCGCCGACTGGGAGGCCGGCCGGCTTCTCCCTTCGCAAATCATGCCGGGCCTGCCCGAGCTCTACTACGAAGAGTGGCAGCCGCGCCAATTCCGCGAAACCGGACTCTTCCCCAGCGAATACACCGGCTACTGGTTCCCGCGCGGCTATAACTGGAATCGCAACGGCAGCGGCTCCTTCGAAAACGGAAAGTCGCGCGTCTTCGACGCCCAGATGCTTTGGACGATCGTCGATCGTCTCGATCTCCGCGGCGCCTACAGCCGCCAGCACGCGGACTTCGAAACGTCCTGGTTCATTAACCAAGACCCGCACCAAAGCCCCAACAACTTCAACAACGCCGCCCCCACTCCGACCTACGTCAACTACGGCTTCCTCGTCGCGCCCGCCTGGCGCACCGACGAGGGTTTCGTCGTCCCGGGTTCGCAAGCCGACGTCAACGAGGTCGACTCCTTCCAGGCCGATCTCACCTACACACTCGAAGCGCTGGGCGCGACGCACACGTTCGTCGTCTCCGGCGAATACGTGAACGACGAGCACCGCCAATACGGCTTCGAACTCAACGAGGAAGCGTTCGTCGCCGCGGGCGGCGTGGTCGGCACGTTCGAAGATCCAGGCATTCCCAACTGGAACTTTTTTCCCGGCGCGTTCGGCACGATGTATCGCGATGTCACCGATCCCAATTTCGTTCCGCCCAACTTCCGCTCGTTCATCACCGGCCGGAGCAATCTCGTGAATCCCGGCAGTTCGAGCGAATCCATCGAAAAAGCCGTCAGCGGCAGCTATCAGGGTTCCTACCTCGACGGCCGCCTCCGCGTCCTCGGCGGCGCGCGCTACACCGAATTCGCCACGGTGCCGCTCGACAACAACGGCCGCCAGCTCGCCGACCCAGGCTGGACCAAATCCTCCGCCACCACGCCGACCGTCGGCGCCAACTTCTACATCACCCCATCGACGATCGTTTACGCGAGCTACAGCAAAAGCTTCAAAGCCATCACCACCCGCAATCCGACGTTCGTTAACACCTTCAATGGCGAAACGATCGGCGGCGACAAACTCGACAACGAAGAGGGCGAGGGCATGGAGTTCGGCGTGAAGGTCCAGGCGCTCGATAATCGCCTCACCGGCACGTTCTCGATCTTCCGTCTCGACCGCAGCGGCGTCGTCCTCGACGACGCGCTCACCAACGCCCGCCTCGAGGACGAAACCCTCGCCGGCACCGCCCAGTGGGTCGATTCCGAGACCGGCTCCGTCGCCGACTACAATCTCCGCCGCAACTCCGGCTTGCATCGGGTCGAGGGCGCGGAGTTCGACCTGATCTGGACCCCATCACCCAACATCCAGCTGCTCGCCGGCTACTCGAATTTCTGGACGCGCGAGGTGCTCGTCGACGACCCTTCCGTCATCAACGTCGTCAACGGCGGCCTCTACGATCCCGAGCTCAACGACGGCCGCGACTTCAACTGGCGCACACTCGCGCAGGTCCCCGAGCATCTTTTCAGTTTCTGGGGCAAATACTCCTTCACCGACGGCCGCTTCCGTGGACTCAGCGCCGGCTTCGGCGGCAACTACGAGAGCGAATCCCCCGGCGATCAATCGCGCAACCGCGGCTGGATCGCGGGCAACTTCTGGAAATTTGACGCGATGCTCGCCTACCAAACCGAGGTCTTCAACCGGCGCACCACATTCCAGCTCAACGTCAGCAATGTATTCGATCGCCAATACATCACCGGCTCCTTCGGCCTCGCCCCCGCTCGCATCTGGCGCCTCTCCGCCCGCGTGGAATTCTGAGTCAACACAACACCTCAAGGTGGAGCCCGACCCGTCGGGCTTTGAACCTACCGCGCGCCCAACCCAGCCCAACGAGACGTCAGGCTCCAACGATGAAACACTTCCTCCCGCTCATCCTCCTCTCGATGTCATTCTCCGCCTTCGCCGGAGAATCGTCTCACCCACCCATCGTCTGGAACAACCCCGCTCCCACCCCGCCCGCCGGCCCGAATCTCCAACATCGCAGCTTTCACAGTCCGTCGATTGGCACCGAGGTCGGCTACAACGTGTATTTACCACCCCACTACAACGACCCCGCCCAGCGCGACACACGCTATCCCGTCCTCTACTTCCTGCACGGCGCCACCGGAAACGAAAACTCCGACGCCGCCGGCGTCGCACACCTCGTCGCGCGCCTCATCCGCGAAAACAAAGTCCCGCCCGTCATCGTTGTCTTCCCCAACGGCGGCCCGCGCAGCGGATACCGCGATCATCCCGACTCGAACCAAAAGGTCGAAACGATGATCATCCAAGAATTGCTTCCGCGCATCGATCGCGAACTGCGCACGCAGCCGACGCGCGAAGCTCGCACGATCTTCGGCTTCTCCATGGGCGGTGCCGGCGCCGTTCGCTTTGCACTCACTTATCCCAATCTCTTTTCCGCCGCCGGCGCCTGGGCCGGCGCATTCAGGTATCGCACCCATCCCGACAACACCCTTCCGCCCATTTACTCCGTCGACGCACTGCAGCCGCTCGCCAGCCGCGTGCGGCTCCTGCTCGTCGTGGGCACGGAAGACAGCACGCTACCTGCGCACAGCCCCGTCCTCCACAACCTCGTCGCCGCCAAATTCCCTTTCGCGTTCGAGCTCCTCGCCCACGTCGCTCACGACCCGGGCGCCTATTACCAACACTCCGGCAAAAAAATGCTCCGCTTCCTCACCGCCGCATTCCCGCCTCCCTGAAACCTCTTCATGTAGGAGCCTGCTCGCAGGCGACTCCACCCTCACCCGCCCGTCCGCCTCTGGCTCCTCAACAAGCTCAGCTGAATATCCCCCCGGCGCAGCGCCGCGATAGCCTATTCAATAATGTCATAGCCGTTGGCCGAATCGGAAACCCGATTTGAACCGCGAAGGCACCGAGCACACAGAGGAAGGCCACGGGATCTCTCCGTGCCTCTGTGCCTCTGTGGTTCACCTATACGGCTATAGTTTTTCTGAAAACGCTCGAGCTGATGCGGCATCGCGAAATCGCGCAGATTGATTTCAACCCGCGAAAATTTCTGGCGAAACACGGCCAGCACCGGCGGCAGCAACGATGCCGAAATCGGCCCGAGACTGCCGATCGTCAGCCGCCCTCCTCCAGCCTCCGCCCCCGCTTCATCTCACTCGCTTCGATCAACGCCTCCGCCCCGAATCTCACTCCGCTCGCCCACCTGCTCGAGCCGACCGCCACGCGTTCCGCTTCCTGATCTCGCCGCAATCCCGTCAGCTCGCCGACGAGCCTTCCGCCGCGCGCCCTTCCTGTTTCGCCGCTCCGAACTCCATCCGCGCATGCGCGATCACGCGCCCGCGCTTCACCTCCCGCGCGAAAAATCCCACCACCGCAAACGCCACCGCCGCAGCCATCGCCTGCCACAGAAACGCGCTGGAGTAATCGAACGCGCTCTTCCCCGCCGCCCCAAACACGTAGGTAAACCCCTGCACCCACAACCCCGCTCCGTTGATCAACAGGAAATTCGTCAACCCGCCCACAAACGAAAATCCCGCGCCCGCCGTCCCATAGCTGTTGCTCGGCAGATAGTCGTAAACCAGCGGTCCCCACAACACCATCACCAGCGACATCGTGCCTTCGCTCAAAATCGCGAACGCCAGCAACGCCGAAAACGACAGCGAGTAATCCGTCCCGAATCGCACGACCAGCCAGAGCGTCAGATTGATCGCCACCGGCACGATCAACGCGAAGTGAAACAGCTTCAGCCGCGGCAGCCGATCCGCCAGATATCCCCACATCGGCACGAACACCGCCATGTTCACGATCCCGATCGTCGCCGCCGCCCACCCGATTTGCTGCTTCGAAAATCCCAATTGCTCCGTCGTGAAAAGGGTCACAAACGCGCCAAACGACGACGCCATGAACGACCCGATCCCGCCGATCACGAGATACGGGCTCACATAGAGCAGATACACCATCCACTGCTGACGATTGCCAAACACGTCGCGGAAAAATCCCATCACCGAAAATCGCTCCCGCCGAATGCTCTCCGGCGGCGGCGTCTCGCGCACCTTGAACGCCAGAAACGCCGACGCCGCCAGCACCACCGCACTCCCGACCCAATAAAGCAGCCGCTCCCCATCGACGCGCAGCCAGTCGTTCACCCGACCGAGATCGTATTGCCGATCGAACTGCGCGAGCATCACGCCATTGAAGAACAGGCCCGTCATGTTCTGCATGATGTTGCGCATCGTCGACGCGCGCCCGCGCTGCGACGGCGGAATCACTTCATTATAGAGCGGCTCATACGGTGAGCCGACGTCCGAGCAGAACTGAAAGATGATGATCAGCGCCGCGAGCGTCCAAACGTTGTCCGCCAGCGGCACAAAAAACATCGCGATCGCTCCGCCCGTCCAACCCACGATCAACAACGGTCGCCGCCTTCCCCAGCGCGTCCACATCCGGTCGCTCATATACGACGCCCACGCGCTCACCAGAAACACCATCGCGAAATTGATGCTGCTCAACAGCGCCACGATCGCCGGGCTCTCCACGAGCTTCCGAATCGTGAACGCCAGCGGCGCCCCGCCGCAGTTGCCGAAATACGTCAGCGACGCCCACGGGAAAATCATCCACGCGACCCAGCTCCACGGCACTTTCGCGTGGTGTGTCTCGATCTTCTTCATCCGTTCAGCTCGAAGTTCAGCCCTTCACGCCGCGCAAAACGCCCCGCATCCAATCGCGAGAAATCGAACCGCTCCTCCCGCCCCATCACCGCGCTCACGTCGAGCGTCGTCCCCCCGCGCAACATCAGCTCCGCCACCATCTGCGCAATGCCGGCATGACACGTGATCCCGTGGCCGTTCAACCCCACCGCATGAACGAAATTCTCCACCCGCTCGTCCCGCGACACGATGGGAAATCCGTCCTCCGTCGTCCCATACACACAGCACCACCCATTCAAAAACGTCGTCTTCGGCAAATGCCAGTAGCGCCGCACCACCGCTTCCACCGCTCCGGGAAACTTCGCATCGTTCACCTTGTTCACGAAATCCGGATCCACCGTGAAGCCCGCTTTCGTCGTGTGATGATGCTGCCCGAACAACATCGTGCCGCCCAACTCCCCGCGACACCACACGCCTTCGCCGTTCACTTCCTGCGGCAGCGGCGTCAGGGGCGCCCGCTCCGCCCCATCGTCAAACGCCGTCGCCACGCACACCTGGATCCGCTGCGGCGTCAACGCCAGCTCGCTGCCCGCCAGCGCCGCAATCTTCGCTCCCCACGGTCCGCCCGCGTTCAGCACCGTGCCGACGTTCCACGCGCCGCGACGCGTCACCAATGTTTCGATACGGCCGCCGTCCCTTCGCATCTGCAGCACCGGCGTGTTCCGCATCACCGTCACGCGCCCGGTCGCCACCGCGAGTTTCTCATAAACCGCCGTCAACGCCGTGGGATCGACGTAACCTTGATTCGGATAATACAGGCCGCCGCGAAGATCGTCTTCCTTGATCCAGGGAAATCGCCGCACGAGTTCCGTCCGCGAAAGCGCCTCCCTCTCATAGATGCCGTTCGGCTGCCCCCCGAATCGCCGCATATAAACATCCGGCTCCGTCGGAAGCTTCCCTTCGCCATAAAGCGCGAGCAGCGTTCCCCAGGGCTGAAATCCGAAATCATGCTCCCGCCTCAGCTCCTGCACGCGCGCAAATCCGAGCAGCGTCAAATAGGCGTAGATCTCCCCCATGTCGTGCAGGCAGATCACGCCCGCCGACCCGCCCGTCGTCCCCGTCGCCGGCAGCTGCTTGTCGAACACCGCGATCCTCAACCCGCTCTGCCGCGCCAGCTCATACGCGCAACTCATCCCAATGATGCCGCCGCCCACGATCGCGATGTCCGCGCTGCGTTCGTTCATCCGAAGGTTCATCTAAATCTCCGCCTTCATGGTTCTTTTCACGCGAGACTCGCCACGGCCTGACTGCCGATCCGCCGCGGCCCACGACGCGCCTTCACGTCCGCCATCGCCGCACTCACCATCGCGAGGCTGCGAACATTGTCCTGCGCCGCGGTCTCCGGCTGTCGCCCGGTGCGAATGCACTCCACGAACTCCCGCATCACGCTGACGCACGACTCGTCTCGGCCCGGCGCGGCCCGGACCGGAATCGTCTGCGAGGCATGCTCGCTCTTGAACCCGCCCGCGCGCGCCACCGTCTCCACCACGATTCGTTCGGCTCCATCCCAGATCAGCGTTCCTTTGGTCCCACCGAACCGCCACTCGCCGTTTCCCGCCGTCGCACAGCCTTCCGCACACCAGCTGCCGCGATAACTGAAAACGAGATCGCTCGCGAACTGGAACGTCGCGAATGCGCTCGCTCCATGACGATACCACGATCCCGCCGGATTCCACTCGCAACAATCCACACGCGTCGGCTCATCCGCCCCAAAAAAACGCGCCAGATCGAAATGATGAATCGCCATCTCCACCAGGAGCGGGTGCTCCATCGTGTCGCGAAAATTCCCAAAATGCAGCGCGTCGAAGTAATCGCAGGTCATCGTGGTCACGTGCCCGATCGCGCCCGACATCAACACCGCTCGCACGGTGCGCGGCGCGGCGCGGTATCGATAATTCTGCGACACCGCCAGCAGCCGATGCGCCTTCGCCGCCTCCTCCACCAGATCCCGCCCCTGCGCCAGCGTCGCCGCCAGGGGCTTCTCCGACAACACATGCGCTCCTGCCCGCAACGCCGCCCGCGACACGCCATGATGCGCCGCCGGCGTCGTGCAGTTGAAAACAATATCCGGCCTCATCTCGCCGATCAGCCCCGCCGCATCCGCACTCACGCTCGCTCCCGGCGCAAACTCATCCCGCCGCGCCCGCGCCGCTTCTTCGTTCACATCCGCCAACCCCACCAACTCCATTCCCGCCACCTGCGCCGCCGCCTGCAGCCACACCGCCGCGATGCTGCCACATCCCACGTGAACGACTCGCAGCCGCTTTTTCATTCTTTCCACCCAAGTTCCTGCTTCACCGCCGCCCACCGCTCCGCCATCCGCTCGTCCAAGAGCAACGGCTCGAAACCGAGCTGCAGATAAACTTTGATCGCCGGCAGCCGATGGTCATCGGTCTTCAAATAAATCCGGCGATAACCGGCCTCGATAAACCGCCGCACCGCCGCCGCCGATGCCGCTCGCCCGAGTCCCTGCCCCGCATGCCCGGGTAGCGCCGCCACAAACGACAACTCCCCGCCTTCAGGATGCCGTTCGTTCGGCGCATGATTCGCATTCGCGGTCGCCACGAGTTCGCCCGTCGCTCGATGCTCGATTACGAAAAAACCGCCCGGCAACACGCCCCGCCGGTGCGCCTCGATCCGCTCCACCGGCCACTCGCCAAATCCCACCGCCGCCATCAACCGGCTCCACGCCGCATAATCGCGTCGTTCCAGCAACCGAAGCACGTAATCGTTTTTCAACGACACCTCGGGCAGCGCCGCCAATCGCGTCTCCGGCCAGATCATCTCCAACTGCGGTCGCGAGGGCTTCAACCAAGCGCGCGAATCCGGCACGTCCATCCACGCTCCGCCGCGCAGTATCGACTGCTGCGATACAAGTCCCGGCAACGTCATGTCCATCCCCGCATGAACATCGATGGGCGGCGGGATCTCCCCGCGCACCGCGCGCACGAAGTCCCGCACTACAAAAAAATCTCCTCCGCCATGCCCCGCGCTCAACGCCTCCGCCGGCGGATTCCGCCACTCTTCCGGCAGATAGCGTTCCGCGAACTCCGGCCGGGTCAGCAGCTCATCCACCTCAAACCATTTCGGCTCCTCGCTCAGCTCGGGCAGCCAGAGGCGTCCGTTGTGATACGCCCCGGTCGTGCCCTGCAGCTCGTAATGCGTCTCATACGGTCGCGGCGACACCAGCGCCAACCGCAGATCGATCAACGCATCGCGGTCCGTTTTGCACAGGGTCACCGTCGTGTCTTCGTGAAACCATTTTCCTTCCGCATCGCGATGATGTTTCCCGCTGCCCGCACACGCCACGCGCACGATGCGCTGCCCAACCAGGCACTTCAGCACCGGACCAAGGCTGTGCGTCGGATACGTATTCCCATCGATGCCCATCTGCCAGTGCCGCCGCCAGGGCGTGTGCGGGATCAGGTGCCGCACGTCGTGCAGATACGAGGAATACGCATAATACAACTCCCCGAACTTTCCCTGCCGCGCGAGTTCCGCGATCAACCGGTTCTCGCGCCAATAACAATAGTTCTCCGCGAGCATATAGATCCCTCGGCTCGCCGCCGCCGCCAACACCAGCTCGCGCGCCTCCTCCAGTCCCACCGCCGCCGGCACTTCGCTCATCACATGCAGATTCCGCTGCAACGCCATGATCGCCTGCCGCGCGTGCAAATGCTGCGGCGTGCCGATCACCACCGCATCCACTCGCGCCCGATCGAGCATCTCCTCGAAATCCGTGTAGCGCTCCACGTCCCGATCCGGCCACTCGTTCAACGCTTCCGTCCTCACATCGCAAATCGCCGCGATCCGCGCGCCACTCGCTTCGAACGCCGCACTAAAATTTCCGCCACGCCCGGCGGCGCCCACCAGCCCGACTTGGATCGGGCGCTGACCGGACTCGGAAGCCAAAGAGGGAACAGAAGCACTCATGCGTTGTTTTCGACGGGTCTTGAAACCAGGGGCGGCCCGTCGGGGTTCGCGCTAAGCAAGCCTGCCACAACCTTCCCTCAACCGCTAGCCCACTCATCCCGATGACCCAACCCCGACGCGCACCGTCCCACGCTCACCGGGATGATCCGACCATCCCTTGATCCTCCTCTTCCCCAACACTCGCTTTCCTCAATCCCCGTGCACCCGCCCCCACCCGAACTTCATCCTCTCGCCCTCCCCGCCGCCGGCATCTCGCAACACGGCGAGGGTCCCGTTTGGGATTCGCGACTCCACCGGCTCTATTGGGTCAACATCGTTCACGGCCAGCTGCACTGGCTCGACGAAGACGCGCGCAAACGCCACACGCTCGAAGTCCCGCCGCCGCTCGGCTTCGTCGCACCAACCGACGATCCCAACGTCCTCGTCGCCGGCATCGCGAGTTCCCTCGCCTTGCTCCATCTCAACACGGGCCGCATCGAACCGCTCGCTCAACTCGAGCCGCCCGACACTCCGTTCCGCTGCAACGACGGCAAATGCGACCCGACCGGCCGCGTCTGGGCCGGCACCATGTCCACAAACCCCGACGCCCAACCGCCCGGCGCCCTCTTCTCCCTGAAAACTTCCTCCGCCCCCCGACGCGTGCTCAGCGACGTCGGTTGCAGCAACGGTCTCGCGTGGAGCGTCGCGCGCCGCGAGTTCTACTTCATCGATTCACTCACGCATCGCATCGATCGTTTCCGTTGGGATCCCGACCGCGGAGACATCGACAACCGCTCCACCCTCGCCTCCTTCCCCGACAGCCACGGCCTGCCCGACGGCATGTGCATCGACCGCGATGGCCATCTCTGGGTTGCTTTCTGGGACGGCGGCTGTGTCCGACGCATTCACCACGAAACCGGTGCCACGCTCGCGACGATTCACCTCCCCGCGCAACGCGTCACATCCTGCGCCTTCGGGGGTCCCGATCTCGCCACGCTCTTCATCACGACTTCGCACGAAGGTCTCTCCTCCTCCGATCGCGCCGCCCAGCCGCTCGCCGGCAGCGTCTTCTCCGTCACGCCCGGCCCGCGGGGCCTGCCCGCCGATTTCTTCAACCTGCGCTCCCCCAAGTGATGAAACGCGATCGCCTCCTCGCCGGTCAGGTCGCCGTCATCAGCGGCGGCGCCGGCGATATCGGCCGCGCCATCGCCCGCCGCCTGCACGCCCAGGGCGCCCGCGTCGCTCTCGGCGATATCCTTCCCGCCCGCACAATCCGCTCGCGCGTCTCAAAATTCCACTACACCGAGGTCGACGTCGCGGACACCCACGCAATCGACACCTGGCTCGCCCGCGTCGCCCGCGATCTCGGTCCGCCCACATTGATCATTCCCAACGCCGCCGTCGTCGAACTCGGCAGCGCACTCAACACGTCCCCCGAAGCCTGGGACCGCACTTTGAACGTCAATCTCACCGGCGCCTTTCTCCTCGCGCAACTCGCCGCCCGACGTCTCGTCGCCGCCCGCCGCCACGGCCGCATCGTCTTCGTCGGCTCCTGGGCCGCGCACGCGCCTCACCCCAACATCGCCGCCTACTGCGCCGCCAAAGCCGGATTGCGCATGGCCATGAAATGCCTCGCGCTCGAGCTCGCGCCGCACGGCATCCTCGTCAACGAGGTCGCCCCAGGCCGCGTCGACGCGGGTCTCAGCAAACGTCTTTTCGACCAAACTCCCGGATTCCGCGAGCGCGCCCGCGCCGGGGTTCCGTTGCGCTCACTCCTCGATCCCGCCGAAGTCGCCGAGGGCGTCGCGTATTTGTGCCAGCCCGACAATCGCCAGATGACCGGCGCCGTGCTGCTTCTCGATGGCGGACTTTCGCTCGTGCACGCCGTCTAATCACCATGAGCGCGCCGCATCCGCTGCTCACCACCGCGTTTGTCGGCGAGATCGGCATCGCCCGCGTCGACATCACCCCGCCTCTCGCCATCAACGCCCGCAACTGGGGCGCCGCCATCCACGACGTTGCCGAGGGCATCCATCGTCCGCTTACGGCCACCATCCTCGCGCTTTCGTCTCCTGACGACCCGCAACCTCTCCTCCTCATCGCCGCCGACCTCGGTTGGTGGAAAAGCCGCGACGACGAAATGTTCGTCCGCGGCGCCCTGCTCGACGCGCTCTCACTCGATCCCGCCCGCGTCCTGCTCTCGCTCTCGCACACCCACGCCGGCCCGAATCTCTATCGCGAAGATCGCAACCAACCCGGCGGCGAATTCATCGAGCCTTACCTCGTCACTTTCCGCGATCGTCTCATCGCAACCTCCCGCGACGCCCTCGCGCACCGCCAACCCGCCCGCCTCTCGTGGCGCTACGGTCGCTGCGACCTCGCCCAAAATCGCGATCTGCCGCACCCGTCCGAACCGCGGTTCATCGTCGGTCGGAATCCGCTCGAACCCGCCGACGACACCGTTCTCGTCGGTCGCGTCGAAGCTCTGCCCACCGGCCACACCATCGCCATACTCGTCAACTACGCCTGCCATCCCACCACGCTGGCGTGGAAAAACCGCCTGCTGTCGCCCGATTTCCCGGGCGCGATGCGCGACCTCATCGAACCCGTCACGCACGCTCCATGCCTCTTCCTCCAAGGCGCCTCCGGCGATCTCGGCCCCGCCGCGCAACACGGTCACGATCCCGCTGTCGCCGACCAAGTTGGTCGTCGTCTCGGTTACGCTGTGCTCAGCATTCTCGAAAGCTGGCCCGACGCGTTGCACACCGTCGACCAAATCGTCGAATCCGGCGCCCCGCTCGGCATCGCTCATCCCATTCCTCCCGCCACCTCCTCCGCGCTTGTCGCCGATCTCCGCGACGTCCCGCTGCCGCTGAAACCTTCCGAGTCCATCGCCGACATCGAAGCCGCACTCTCCGCCTGCACCGACCGCGCTCTCCGCGAACGTCTCTGGCGCAAGCGCGCGATCCGCCGCATCGTGGGCGACGGCCCCACGTCCGCCATGCCGCTCTGGACCTGGCGCATCGGCGAAGCGTTCGTATTCGCGCAGCCCAACGAAGCGTATTCACAGTTCCAACACGCACTCCGCGCTCAACTCGCGCCCCGACCCGTCGTCGTCCTGAACGTCACCAATGGCTATGCGGGCTACCTGCCGCCGCGCTCCCACTACGACCGCAATCAATACTCCGTCTGGCAAACCCCCTTCGCCCCCGGCTCACTCGAACAACTCACCGAACAGTCCCTCACCACCGCTTCGCGCATCCTAACCCCGTAGCCCCGCAGTCCCTGGTCCGTAGTCCCGTAGTCCGTGGTCCGTGGTCCGTGGTCCGTGGTCCCGTAGTCCACAGTCCGTAGTCACTCGGCGCGCGCCCGAATTTTTTCCGAAACGCCTTCGAAAAATACAGCGGATCCGCATAGCCAACTCTCGCCGCCACCTCCTTCACGCCAAATGTCCCGCGCGCGAGAAAATCCCTCGCCCGCGCCAGTCTCACCTCCTGCAAATACCGAATCGGCGTCATCTTCAGGTGCTCGACAAACATCCGCCGCAGGGTCGAGTTCGACATCCCCGCCGCTCTCGCCACGTCCTCGATCGTCATTCCCGAATCCGCCGACCGAGCATCGATCACGTCCAGCGCCCGCCGCAACCGCGCCGGCCGCGTCGCTCCGTCCGGCGTTTCTCCGGGCAGCGACAAATTCCCCAACAACCGGATCAGCGACGCCTTCAACATCGTCGTTCGCAAGGGATCCGCCGTCGCGCGATGCCATCGCACCGCCTCGCCAAACGCGTTCGCACTCCACTCCAGACTCGGCCCGCGCATCACCTCCAAAACCGGCCCTTTTCCCCATCGCCGAAATTCCTCCCGTCCTCCGACATCGAGCGACACACACGCATACTTCGCCCCCGTTCCCGCCAGCTCCGCGCGATTCCCGTGATGCGCATTGATCCACGCCACGTCGCCCGTCCCCAATTCCCGCTCCCTCTTCCCGACGTGCAGCACGAATCGCCCGCGCAATACCAGCACCAACTCCAGCAGCGCCCGCGGCTCCGTCTGCAACACGTCCGCTTGCTCCGCTTCCGCAAACACCAGCGGCACCGAGCTCTGCCGATCCAGCCAGCCAATCAAATCCTTCACCGTTGTGATCGTTTTTTCCATGCTTCTGCCGCTTTCCTCCATGGGACGCTGCTTGATAATCAACCAAGCGCGACGAAAAATTCTATTCATCGCCCGCCATGCCCATCATCCAAGGAAAGAACGCCAACCGTCCCGCCAACGATTTCACCTACTGGGGCCTCGCCCGCTTCCAGCAGGGTGAACACAACATCACCGAGCCGCATTTTCACGACTGCGACGAATACGTCTTCATGATCGAGGGTCGCATGCACATGCGCTCCGAAGGGATCGACTACATCCTCGAACCCAAGGACGTGCTCGTCACGCGCATGGGCGACGTCCACGAGGTCGTCGAGATCATCGAAGACACCGTTTACTTCTGGGCCGAAGGCCCCCTGCGCGGACTCAAACGCGAAGGCCATCTCGATCCCAAACTCCCGCGCTCTCCCGTATCATGAAATCCATCACACTCTCCGAGCTCGGCCTCCCATCCCAATTGCCGCTCCCTCAACGCCGCGACTGGCGCCTCGGCGTCATCGGTCTCGGCGGCATTTCCCGCGCCCACCTGCCCGCCTACCGCGCCGCCGGCTGGCACGTCGTCGCCGCATCCGATCTCGATCCCGCTCAACGCGAGGCCGCCGCCCAGGACTTCGGCATCGCTTCACTTCACGAGGATTATCGTTCCGTGATCGACGATCCGCGCGTGGAAGTGATTTCGCTCCTCACGCAACCGAGCGTGCGCGAAGAAATCGTCGCCGCCTGCGCCGCCGCCGGAAAACCGCTCCTCACCGAAAAACCGCTCGCCCTCGATCTCGCCGCCTGCGAGCGCATGATCGCCGCCACCGCCGCCGCCCACCTTCCGTTCGCCGTCAGCCAAAACTACCGCTGGCTGCCCGCCCCGTTCGCCGCCCTCGACCTGATCCGCGCCGATTGGATCGGCCAGCCTTATTTCGCCAAGATCGAACTTCACGGCACGCAGGACCGCGACCTCGCCGAGCACCCGTTCTATAGCACGTGTCGCGATTTTCTCACCGTGCAATGGAACAGCCATCTCGCCGATCTCGTCCGCGGCTTCATGTCTCGCGACCCGCAACGCGTGCTCGCTCGCACCAGCCGCATGCCGCAACAGGCCTTCACGGCCGATAATTTCCTCACGAGCCTCATCGACTTCGGCCCCGAGGGCACCGCGCTGATCGTGCACAACGAATTGCATCGCGGCGGCCTCAACTCCAACGAGGTTCGCATCGAGGGCGACCAGGGCACGCTCAGTTTTCTGCTGTGGGGAAAATCGCTCACGCTGCGCTCCGATCGTCTCGGCCCCGAACCTCGCGTGCTCGACTGCGCGCCGGCAGGTTTTCTCGACAGCTTCTGCGGCCCCATGGCCGACCTGTTGATCTCCATCGAACAAGGACGCGAACCGCTCGTCAGCGCCCGTCGCAACATCGCCACCATTCGCCAGATTCTCGCCGAAGATCTCTCCGCGCGAAACCGCGCCAGATGGGAGCCGCTGCAACTCTCGCGCTGCACATAAGCACACCCCGACGCGGCGACCGCCAACTGGTCGCGCGCCGCAAATTCCCCGCTGCCCAATGCGCATCAGCCGTTTGCGCGTGCGCCTTCCGGCAGGGCATTTTCTTACCGATGCCTCCTTAGGGAATCCCTGAGGCGAGTCCGAGCGGTTACCCGCCTTATACCCCCGGTAATGCGCCCGTGTTAGAACATTCATGGTCCGCTGCGCACGGCGAACACCTGTCGTTCTCCGTCTGCGCCGCGGGTTCTTCACGCCCGCTTCAATGACTTCACTTTTCCCGCCGCGGCCGCACCCGCCGGTTCGGTTCCGCTTCTTCATCTCACGCGTTGTGCCATCTCACAACGCAAGCCCGCGGGCGTGTTCAACCAGCCACACCCGCCCGCAGTCCCAGACGAATGAGGAGAGTTCCCGCGCGATCCGCAATTGGGCCCCTTCCTCTCTCATTCGATCAGGGAAAAGAGCACGCCCTGCCGACGATCCCTCGCGGAGCATCCCTGTCCATCAGGCAAACCGTTCGGATGTCTCCGCTTCTTTCACTTCCCTTACAATGAATCTCCGCTGCTTCTTCGTCGCCGCGGTCGCCTTCCTCGCCGCCGCGACCGCTTCCGCTTACAACTTCTCTCTGAGCCAGCTGCAGGGCGTGACACTCACCCAGTCCACTTCCCTCCAATTCGGCCCCGATCACCGGCTCTACGTTTCCCAAGTCGACGGCTTGATCAAAGCGCTCACGATCCAACGTCTCGGGCCCAACAACTACCAGGTCACCGCCACCGAGAATATCGAGCTGGTCAAAAATATCCCGAACTACGACGACAGCGGCATCCGTAATTTCGCCCTGAACAAGCGCCAGGTCACCGGCATCCTCGTCGTCGGCACCGCCGACAATCCCATCATCTACGTCAGCTCCAGCGATCCGCGCATCGGCGGCGGCAGCGGCGGCGAAAACGACCTCAATCTCGATACAAACTCCGGCATCATCTCGCGTCTCACGCGCGTGAACGGTTCCTGGACCAAGGTCGACATCGTCCGCGGCCTTCCCCGCTCCGAAGAAAATCACGCCAACAACGGCCTGCAGCTCGATCCGGTCACCAACACGCTCTACGTCGCCCAAGGCGGCAACACCAACGCCGGCGGCCCTTCCATCAACTTCGCCTACATGGGCGAAACCGCCCTCGCCGCCGCGATCCTGTCCGTCGATCTCAACGCGATCGAAGCGCTCCCCATCAAGACCGACCCCTACGGCCAAAAATACCTCTACGATCTTCCCACGCTCAACGATCCCAACCCGTCCCGCGCGCACAATCCCGACGGCTCCGACGTCAACGATCCGTTCGGCGGCAACGACGGTCTCAACCAGGCGAAGCTCGTTCCCGGCGGTCCTGTCCAGGTTTACTCCCCGGGCTGGCGCAATCCCTACGATCTCGTCATCACCAAAACTCCCGGCCGCGAGGGGCGCATGTATTCCTTCGACAACGGCGCCAACGTCGGCTGGGGCGGCTATCCGAAAAACGAAGGTCCCGCCGGCACCGTCACCAATGAATACGTCGAGGGCGAACCGGGCATCGTCAACGACAAGGACGGCCTCTACCGCGTCACTCCCGGCTTCTATCGCGGCCACCCGAATCCTCTCCGCGCCAATCCCGCGGGCGCCGGTTGGTTCCACTTCGACTCATCCCAGCCACCCGGCTCGCAGAAAATCTTTTCGCTCACCCCGACATCCGACTGGCCCGCCGTTCCCGTTTCCATGGCCAACCCCGTCGAGGGCGACTTCCTTCTCCCGGGCGTCGCCGACGGCGCGCTCCTCACCTACACGGAGTCCACCAACGGTCTCACCGAATACGTCGCCACCAACTTCAACGGCGAAATGCAGGGCAACCTCATCGCCGCCGGCTACGACGGCAAACTCCTCCGCATCGCGCTCTCCGCCGATGGCAACTCCGTCACCAACGGCGTCGAATTCCTCGCCACCGGTTTCGGCAACCAACCGCTCGATGTCACCGCCCCCGACCCCGGCCACGGCGCACCTTTCGTCGGCACCATCTGGGTCGTCCACTACTCGCCCGCCAAAATCACCATCCTCGAACCCGCCGACTTCGACTCGCCGGGCAGCTCCAATTGCACGGGCATCAACTCCTTCGACGTCGACGAGGATGGCGACGGCTTCAGCAACGCCGACGAAATCGCCAACAACTCCGATCCGTGCTCCGGCGCCATTCGTCCGCCCGACTTCGACGGCGACAATGTCTCCGATCTGCTCGATCCCGACGACGACAACGACGGCATCCCCGACCTGCACGATCGCTTCCCGGTCGATCCGTTCAACGGCATCAATCTCGCAACGCCACTCCACTACGAGCTCTTCAACGATTACGGCGTCGGCTTCTACGGCGTCGGTTTCACCGGGCTCATGATGAATCCGGGCGAAAATTATCTCCAGCGCCGCAGCCCCGATAACATCATCGCCGGCGGCACGGCGGGCCTCTTCACCATCGCACAGGCCGGCACCGGCACGCCGCGCGGCTCCGACAATTCCCAGAAGGACGCCTACCACTTCGCGATCCCGTCCAACGCCTACACGCCGCCTTACCTCGTCAGCATTCGGCTCGCCGGCCCGTTCTTCAGCAGCACGCCCACCGGCTCGCAGCGGCAGGGCGTTTACGTCGGCAACGGCGATCAGAACAACTACGTCTCCATCGCCCTCCACGCCAACAACGGCGCCGGCGGCATCGAGGTCGTGCACGAATCCGACGGATCCATCGTCGCCGAAACCATCTATCCTTTCCCCCAACTCGACGCGTCCTCGATCGTCGATGTCTTCTTCCAGATCGATCCAGCCAACGGCACGATCCTTCCGCTTTATCAACTCGAGGGCGAATCCGCCCTCACCGCTCTGGGTTCGCCCATCGCCGTCGAGGGTTCGCTCCTCGACGCCATCGCCGGACCAAGCCCGCTCGCGATCGGCGCCTTCGCCAATCGCGGCAGCAGCGATCCCGCCTTCCCCGCCACATTCGACTACTTCGATGTCTCGCCGATCTCGTCGACCGCCATCGCCAAGATCACCGTCGACCCGTCCGGCTCCAACATGGCCACGTCGAGCACGTTCAACACCGGCTCCTTCAAAATCGAAAATCTCTCGACCGGCGGTCAGCAGATTCAACACGTCCACATCGATATCGGCACGGCCGTGCTGCCCGATCTGGTATTCGACACCAACGGCGCCGCCGGCGATCCGGTCGCGAAAGACTTCACACCCAACAGCGCAACGGGCGGTGTCGTTCTCGCCAGCGGCAGCGCAACGCAACCGCACAATGGCGTCGACGCCGACGACGGCTTCGACGCCGTCACAATGGATTTCTCCGCTTTCCCCGCGAACGGCGTCTTCACGTTCTCCATCGATATCGATCCCAACAACGTCAAGGGCGTCGCCCAACCCGGCGAACGCGACTCCGCCAGCGTCTCCGGCCTCGAACTCGCCGGCGCCACCGCCACCGTCACGTTCGACGACGGCTCCACTTTCCGCACGCGTCTCGCCCGCATCGAAAACAGCGTCGACGGTGCCTACGGCTGGCTTCGCGCCGACCAACCGCCGCAACCTTCCCTCGCCATCATCGGCCAGACGTCGCCGTTCACCACGAACCAAGCCGCCCAAACCGTCCGCGTCTTCGGCCCTCCCGGCCTCAACGTCTCGCTCGTGATCCTCGAATCCGGTCTCTACCTCGGCGGCGTCCCGGGCGGCGGCTACAACGTTCAGCCTTACGACACCAACACGATCATCAAGGTCACCGAAAAGTCCGCCGTGATCGCCGAGCCGGGCTACATCGACATCCCGGTCACGCTCACGCAAACCGAGCTCAAGGCCGGCTACAACTTGATCACCGCCACGCTCGCTTCCGGCACGATCAAGGGTCCCGCTTCACGCACGCTCATCGCGCGCTACGATCCGACGTTCACCGGCGGCGACACCCAGCCGCCCACCGCGCCCGGCAATCTCGCCGCGTCGAGCGTCACGTCCCGCAGCGTGTCTCTCAGCTGGTCCGCATCGACCGACAACGTCGGCGTCGTCGCCTACGACGTGCTGCGCAACGGCGCTCTGCTCACCACCGTATTGGCGCTCAACTACACCGACATCGGCCTCGATCCGAACACCGCGGTGAACTACTCCGTCGTCGCGCGCGACCCGACCGGCAACACCTCTCCCGCCGCGACCACGTCCGCCACCACCCTTCCCCGCGGCGACGTCGCGCTTCGCGTCAACGTGGGCGGGCCGTCGTTCGTCGACAGCTTCGGCGCCAGCTGGGCCGCCGATCACGGCTCCAACACCGGCATGACGTCGAGCACCACGCAATCGATCGATCGGACCGTCGACGACACGATCTTCAAAACCCGCCGCCTCGACTCCCAAGCCTCCGCGCCCGACTTGATCTATTCGTTCAACGTCCCGAACGGCGATTACGAGGTTCAGCTCTTCTTCTCCGAAAACGACACCGCCAACGCCGCCGTCGGCAAACGTCTCTTCGACGTCTTCCTCGAGGACGTCCTCGCGCTCGACAACTTCGACATCTTCGCCAGCGCCGGCGCGCCGTTCACCGCCGTCATCGCCACCGTGACCACATCGGTCGCCGACGGTCAGCTCAACATCCACTTCGACCGCGTCACCGGCAATCCTCAGGTCAACGCGATCAAGGTCATCGCGCTCCCGCCCGCCGAAAGCATCCCGCCGTCCACCCCGGGCAATCTCCACACCGTCAACATCACCGCCAGCGCCATCAGCCTCGAATGGGATGAATCCACCGACAACGTCGGGGTCACCGGGTATCAGATTTCCCGTGACGGCATCGTCGTTCAAACGGTCTCCGGGCTCTCGTTCACCGACACCGGCCTCGCCGCCAACACGACCTATCACTACGAGGTCAGCGCTCGCGACGCCGCCGGCAACTTCTCCGAGCCCGCCGCGCTGAGCGCCACCACGCTCGAACCTTCGGGCAACGACACCACACCGCCATCCGCGCCCGGCCCGCTCGCTTTCTCGAGCGTCACCGCCACGTCGGTCACGCTTACTTGGGCCGCCGCCACCGACGACGTCGGCGTCACCGGCTATCGCATCTCGCGCGATGGCGTGCTGCTCGACACCACGTCCGCCCTCACCTTCACCGACGCCGATCTGTCACCAAATACCGAATACGACTACTCGGTCGTCGCCATCGACGCCGTGAACAACGCTTCCGCCCCCAGCGCCGGCAGCATCACCACCGCCAGCGCCCCCACCCCCAACGCCATTCGCATCAACGCCGGGGGCGGATCCTACACCGACAGCTTCGGCAACACGTGGGCCGCCGACACCGGCTACAACACCGGCACCGCCAAAGCCTGGCCCAACACGCTCACCGTCAGCGGCACGAGCGATCCCGTCCTGTTCCGCAGCGAGCGCTACGACCCCACGCCCAATCCCGAGCTTTCGTATGATCTCAACGTCCCCAACGGCACTTACCTCGTTCGCCTCCACATGGCCGAGACGTTCGCGAACACGTCGGGCCCCGGCTTGCGCGTTTTCGACATCGATATCCAGGGCGCGCGCGCCTTCGAAGATGTCGACATCTTCGTCCGCGCCGGCGGCGCCAACATCGCCGTCGCCCTCGAAAAGACCGTCACGGTGTCGTCCGGCAAACTGACGATCGATTTCTTTCACCAGGTCGAAAACCCGAAGGTCAACGCGATCGAAATCATCCCCACCGGCGGCACGCCGGCCGACACCCAGCCGCCCTCCCAACCGGGCCCGCTTGCGTTCACCAACGTGAGCGCCACCAGCGTCACCCTCGACTGGACCGCGTCCACCGACAACGTCGGCGTCACCGCCTATCGCGTCTCGCGCAACGGCACCCAGATCGGCGCCACCGCCACGTTGTCGTTCACCGATGCCACCGTCGCCAGCAACACCACCTACTCGTATTCCGTCGTCGCCGTCGACGCCGCCGGCAATGTCTCCACCGCGCGCACCGGCTCCGTCACCACCGACCCCGCCCCGCCCGCGCCCAATATCGCCCTCCGCATCAACGCCGGCGGCCCCACCTACGTGGACTCGACCGGCAACACGTGGTCCGCAGATTTTGGATACAACGCCGGCAAGGCTTCCAACGACGCCGCCACCGTCACCGGCACGCCCGATCCGCAACTCTTCAAGACCCTGCGTTTCGACGATGTCGCGCCCCCGCACCTCGTTTACGCCTTCAATGTTCCCAACGGCGACTACCTCGTTCGCTTGCACATGGCCGAGACCAGCGGCAGCGCGAAAGCCCCCGGCAAACGTATCTTCGACATCGATATTCAAGACCTTCGCGCGTTCGACGACGTCGACATCTTCGTCCTCGCCGGCGGCGCCAACAAAGCCCTCATCCTCGAATCCGAAGCCGAGGTCACCAACGGCCAGATCGCCATCAAGCTGATCCCGCAGGTCAACGTGTCGCGCATCCACGCGCTCGAAATCCTCTCGCTCGATTCCGCCGACGACGAACCGCCGTCCGCTCCCGGCCCGCTCGCCTTCAGCGAGGTCACGCCTTCGAGCGTCACCGTGAGCTGGCCCGCCGCCACCGACAATGTCGGCGTGATCGGCTACGTCGTTTCCCGCAACGGCACCGTCCTCGGCTCCGTCGCGGGCACGAGTTACACCGACACCACCGTCAGCCCGTCGACCAACTACACTTACTCCATCGTCGCCTTCGACGCCGCCGACAACCTCTCCTCTCCCCGCACCGGAAACATCGTCACGCCCGCTGCCGGCGGAAACCTTCCGAGCATCCGCGTCAACGCCGGCGGCCCCGCCTACGTCGACTCCGCCGGCCACACGTGGTCCGCCGATTTTGGATACAACGCCGGCAAATCCTCCACCGACTCCGCCACCGTCACCGGCACACCCGATCCGCAGCTCTTCAAAACCCTGCGCTTCGACGACAAGCCCAACCTGCCCGACCTCATCTACACCTTCGATATCCCCAACGGCACGTATCTCGTCCGACTCCTCACCGCCGAAACCAGCGGCACCAACAAGGCGCCCGGTAAACGCGTCTTCGATATCGAGATCCAAAACCAGCGCGCCTTCGACGATGTCGACATCTTCGTCCTCGCCGGCGGCGGCAACAAAGCCCTCACACTCGAAAAAGAAACGACCGTCACCAACGGCCAGATCTCCCTCCGTTTCATCCCGCAGGTGAACCTCCCGCGCGTCCACGCCATCGAAATCGTGCCCGCGCAATAAAGCACGGCCGGCCCCGTTGTAACCCCGTAGGTTGCGCGCTCGCCGCGCAACTCACCTTCCTTTCGACGTCCGCCCGCACTGACACCCTTCGCAAAAATAAAAGCTGTCACCTCCGCCCGCATTGGTTCGACTAGCCGCACCAATGCCCACCCCCATCCGTCTCTTCTCCACGCCTTCCGGCCTCGTTCTCGAATCCGCCGGCACCTATCGCCAGGCTCCTGCGTCCTTCACGATCGACGCACTCTTCGCTTCCGCCGATCCGCACGCCGCGATCGCGACCGCATTCTCCTCCGGCACGCCCGCGTCGGCGCCCACCGAACTCAGCGCCCCCATCGCCTCCCAGGAAATCTGGGCCGCGGGCGTCACCTACCTCCGCAGCATGACCGCCCGCATGGAGGAATCCAAAGACGCCGGCGGCGGCACTTTCTACGATCGCGTTTACTCCGCCGACCGCCCCGAACTCTTCTTTAAAGGCAACGCCCTCCGCACCGCCGCTCCCGGCCGCGATGTCCGCATCCGCGCCGACTCCAAGTGGAACGTCCCCGAGCCCGAGCTCACGCTCGCCATCAACTCCGCCGGCAAAATCTTCGGCTACACCGTCGGCAACGACATGTCCTCCCGCGACATCGAGGGCGAAAATCCCCTCTACCTTCCGCAGGCCAAAGTTTACGCCGGTTCCTCCGCCCTCGGCCCGTCCATCGTCGTCACCCCGGACCTGCCATCCCCCGACACCGCCATCGCCATCGAAATCCGTCGCGACAACGCCACGGTTTTCTCCGGCGAAACCACCGTCGGTCGCATCAAACGCCCGCTGCCGTCCCTTGCGGAATGGCTCTTCCGCGACCAGACTTTCCCGCACGGCTGCTTCCTCATGACGGGCACCGGCATCGTCCCGCCCGACAACTTCACGCTCCGCAGCCGCGACGAGGTCCGCATCACCATCGAACCCGTCGGCACCCTCATCAACACCATCGCCTGATCATGTCCCTCCACGGAAAAAGCTACATCGCCGGCGCCCTCGGCCAGACCGGCGGCAAAACCTTCAAAGCCGCCAACCCGTCCACCGGCGAAGACCTCGAGCCCGCCTTCCACTCCGCCTCGCCCGCCGAGGTGCAGCAGGCCATGGACGCCTCCGCCGCCGCGTTCGCCATCTATCGCAACAAGCCCGCCGCCGAGCGTGCCAAACTTCTGGATACGATCGCGTCCGAAATCGAGGCGCTCGGCGACGCCCTCCTCCAACGCGCCCACGCCGAAACCGGCCTGCCTCTGGCCCGCCTCACCGGCGAACGCGCCCGCACCACCGGACAACTCCGTCTCTTCGCTCAACTCGTTCGCGAGGGTTCGTGGGTCGACGCCCGCATCGATCGCGCCCTGCCCGATCGCCAGCCGCTTCCGCGTCCGGACATCCGTCGCATGCTCCGCCCGCTCGGCCCCGTCGTCGTGTTCGGCTCGAGCAATTTCCCGTTCGCGTTCTCCGTCGCCGGCGGTGACACCGCCTCCGCGCTTGCCGCGGGTTGCACCGTCGCCGTGAAAGCCCACCGCGCCCACGCCGGCACCGCCGAAATGGTCGGCAGCGCCGTCACCAAAGCCGTGGCCGCCTGCGGTCTCCCGCCCGGCACATTTTCGATGCTCCACGGCGATGGCTCCACCGTCGGCGTTGCGATGGTCAAACACCCCGCGACCGCCGCCGTCGGTTTCACCGGCTCCACCACCGCCGGCCGCGCGCTCTTCGACGCCGCCTCCGCGCGCCCACATCCGATTCCCGTCTTCGCCGAAATGAGCAGCTTGAATCCCGTGTTCCTGCTCGCCGGCGCCATCGAGGAACGCGGCGCCGCCATCGCGCAGGGTCTCACCGGCTCGTTCACACTCGGCGTCGGACAATTCTGCACCAAGCCCGGTCTCGTCTTCGCCGTTCGCAGCAGCCACACCGACGGCTTCCTCCAAAAACTCGCCGAGTCCGTCGCCGCCGCTCCCTGCGGCACGATGCTCACCAGCGGCATTCAGGAAGCCTTCCTCAAAAACCGCGACAAGGTCACCGCCATCTCCGGCGTTTCCCCCGTTGCGCAAGGCGCCGCCGCCTCCGGCACCCAGGGCACCGCCACGCAGGCCAGCGTCGCCACCACCTCCGCCGCCAACTTCCTGAAACATCCCGAGCTCGCCACCGAAGCCTTCGGCCCGTTCACGCTCGTAATCGTCGCCGAAAACGAAACCGAGCTCGCCGCCTGCGCCGCCACGATCGAGGGCCAGCTCACCGCCACGGTTCACGGCACCACCGCCGATCTCGACAAATCGCGCGATCTCCTCACCGAGCTCGAAACCAAAGCCGGCCGCGTCCTCATCAACGGTTTTCCCACCGGCGTCGAGGTCTGCGCCGCCATGAACCACGGCGGCCCGTATCCCGCCACCAGCGACGTCCGCTTCACCTCCGTCGGCACCGCCGCGATCTACCGTTTCGCGCGTCCCGTCTGCTACCAAAACTTCCCCGACTCGCACCTGCCCGCCGAGCTCCAAAACGCCAACCCGCTCAACCTGCTGCGCCTCGTGGATAACGCCTATACCAGAGACGCGATCCGCTGACGCGGCGCAGAAGCTCCAAGATCCAAACACCAAGCTCCAGAGAACCTCCAAATCCCAAGCTCCAACCGATGTTTGAACATTGGATCTTCTTTGGAGCTTGGATCTTGGAGCTTGGAGCTTCCTCTTCATGACCGACCCCATCTTCGACTCCGCCAACGACTCCATCTACACCCTGCGCACCACCGCGCCCGGCCCTTCCGGTCAGCTCCCCGTCACGCCCGATCGCCTGCGCGCGATGAGCTCCGGCGATCTCTTCGGTTGGACTCAAAACGCCGGCATGGGTTGGGACCCAAAACTTCTCCTCGGTAAACAATTCCTCGTCCTCAGCACGCAGGGCGGCATCCGCGCTCCCGACGGTTCGCCCATCGCACTCGGCTATCACACCGGCCACTGGGAAGTCGGCCTGCTCATGGAGGAAGCCGCGCGCACGTTCTCCGCCGCCGGCGCCATCCCTTTCGCCGGCTACGTCAGCGATCCGTGCGACGGCCGCACCAACGGCACCGCCGGCATGCTCGACTCCCTGCCTTATCGCAACGACGCCGCCGTCGTATTCCGCCGCCTGATACGCTCTCTCCCCACACGCCGCGGCGTGCTCGGCGTCGCCACCTGCGACAAGGGTCTTCCCGCGATGCTCATGGCGCTCGCCGGCACGCACAACCTTCCCACCATCCTCGTCCCCGGCGGCGTCACGCTTCTCGCCGAGGAAGCCGAGGACACCGGCAAGGTCCAAACGCTCGCCACCCGCTTCGCCCGCGACGAAATCTCGCTCCAACATGCCGCCGAAATGGGCTGCCGCGCCTGCGGTTCCCCCGGCGGCGGCTGCCAGTTCATGGGCACCGCCGCGACGTCCCAAGTCGTCGCCGAAGCCCTCGGTCTCTCGCTCCCGCACGCCGCCCTCGCGCCGTCCGGCTCCGAAATCTGGCGCGACATCGCTCGCCGCTCCGCGAAAGCCGTGATGTCCCTCGACACCGCCGGTCTCACCACGCGCGACATCCTCAGCGACGACTCGATCCACAACGCCATGGTCGTCCACGCCGCGGTCGGCGGCTCAACCAATCTCGTCCTCCACATCCCCGCGATCGCTCACGCCGCCGGCCTCGCGCGTCCCACCGTCCACGATTGGACCCGCATCAATCGCTCCGTCCCGCGCCTCGTCGATTCGCTCCCCAACGGTCCGCGCCACTTCGCCACCGTCCAAGTCTATCTCGCCGGTGCCGTCCCCGAGGTGATGCTCCATCTCCGCGAACTCGGCCTCCTCAAACTCAACGCGAAAACCGTCACCGGCCGCACGCTCGGCGAAAATCTCGAATGGTGGGAAACCTCCGAACGCCGCCGCCGCCTCCGCGAGAAACTCACCCAACTCGACGGCATCGATCCGCTCGATGTCATCATGCCCGCCGCGCGCGCCCGTGAAAGAGGCCTGAAGAGCACGGTCACTTTCCTCCGCGGCAACCTCGCTCCCGAGGGCGCGCTCGTGAAGAGCACGTCGATCCTCCCCGAGCGTCTCGACGCCAACGGCATCTACCACCACGAGGGCCCCGCGCGCGTTTTCACCAGCGAAAACTCCGCCATCGCCGCCATCAAGAGCGGCTCCGTCAAAGCCGGCGATATCATGGTTCTCATCGGCATCGGCCCCGGCGTTGGCATGCCCGAAACCTACCAAATCACGTCCGCGCTCAAATACGTGAAGGACGGACACAAGATCGCGCTCATCACCGACGGGCGTTTCTCGGGCGTCTCAACGGGCGCATGCATCGGTCACGCCAGCCCCGAAGCCTGGGCCGACGGCCCCATCGGCAAAGTCCGCAATGGCGACATCATCCGTCTCCATGTCGATTCGGTGAACCTCATCGGCACCGCCGACGTGATCAACATCGACGAACGCGACTTCCTCGCCCGTCCGCGTCATCCCGACCTTCGTCGCGACGAACGCCTCCCCGACGACACCCGTCTCTGGGCCGCGCTCCAGGACGCCAGCGGCGGCAGCTGGAACGGCTGCGTTTACGACGTCGACCGCATCTGCCGCCTCCTCGAGTTAGGCAAAGCCGCCGAAAGCAAAAGGTAGGGCGCGTTGTCCCAACGCGCCGCTCCCTAGCCCTCTCGCCCGCCGAAGCTCCCTTCTAAAAAGAGGGGTGCCCGAAGGGCGGGGTGTGTCAAAGCTCGCGTTCTCTACCGCTCGCGCCTCACCACAGAGTCCCCGAAGCCACCGGGAAATATTCCTCTCTTCTCTGTGCCTCCGTGCCTCTGTGGTTGAAATCCGAATACCTCAAAGCTCCCGCACCCGAATCCGCCGATACTCCATCTGCCCCCGATCGCTCTCCAACCCGATCGGCCCGTCCGCCGGCACCGGCATCGCATCGATCAGCACCTCGCCATTGCACGTGCAATGCGCGAGTCCGCCTTTCACCACGACCACGATCTCGTTCCACTCCAGCGGACGATAATTCTTCAAATTCACATACGGTCCCGCGATATGATAATCCCGCACCTGTAGTTGCGGCGCCCTTACAAACACGCCGCTGTCCGCGTTCGGACTCGCGCGGAACTCCAGCCTCAACTCGAAATCCTTCGGAAAGGTCCGCGTCGTCCACAGCGTTTTATAATCCCGCTCCACCCGCGCGACCGTCGCGATCAAGCGTCCATTCTTCGCGAGATATCGTCCATCCTCGCTCATCGTTTTCCCGTCCAGGGCCGGCTGGCCCTTGTAGCCCCACCCGCTCAAATCCTTCCCGTTCGTCAAACTCACGAAGCCCGGCTCCGGCCTGAAATCATCCGGCCACGCTTCGATCAATCCCGTCGATTCCATCACCGGCCGCAGCGCCTTCTCCCAACGCGCATAACCGATCGCATTTGGATGCAGCAGATCGGGAAACTCGTCCGCGTTCGCATCGCCTTTCGCATCTGCAAACAACGCCCACGTATCCAGCACCGTCACCTGCGGCAGATCCTTCACCAATTCGAAATACAACTGGTTCATCCGATCGATCTGCACCTTCGGCCGCCGCATGCTCGTCGAGCTCGGCATCACCTTGCAGAGGATGATCGGCATCTTCGGATTGTGCTCATTCAACGCCGCGAGAATCAGCTTCATGTTTCCCGCCGCGATCTCCGGTGACGCCCACTCCTCGAGATCGTTCGTCCCGATCAGCAACACCACGCCTTTCGGATTCACCGCCAACACATCCTCCCTCATCCGAATCAAGACCCCGCGCGTAGTGTCGCCGCTGATACCGCGATTCGCGACCTTCACGCCGGGAAACAAACTCAGGAAATGATCGCCCCAACCCTGCGTGATCGAATCGCCCAGAAACACGATCGCCCCCTGATCCTGCTCGACCCGCTTCGCCCACGCACTCCGCCGCGACTGCCAAAGTCCCTTGAACCAATCATACCGCCGAATCGGCCCCGCCCCCGGCAGCCCGTCATCCGTCGCCGGAATCTCAAATGACACCTGCGCCGAAGCCGCAGCCGTCGCTTCCGCCGCCTGACCGATCCCGGCCGTCGACACCGCCAGCACACCGATCAGCAAACACGAGGTAATACGTTTCATGGGGTTTGGATTTCGCGAACCAATCGTTTCCCCCCGCCTGACGCCAGTCCCTTCCCAAAGTCTCACCCTCCGCCAAAGTGTCATATAATGTATGACACTTCCCTTTCCATCCTTCGCCTCCGAAAAACAAAAAAGGCGATGCTCGCGCATCGCCCTGCTCAAAAAACTTCCCTCCCCTTACGCGAACAGCTCTTCCGGTTTGAAGAACCGCGCCAGCTCGATCTTCGCGTTCTCGTCGCTGTCCGACGCGTGCACGACGTTCTTCATCATCTCCGTGCCGAAGTCGCCTCGGATCGTTCCTTTCGGCGCCTTCCGCGAATCCGTCGGCCCGAGCAGATCGCGCACTTTCTGCACGATGTTCTCGCCCTGCAACGCCAGCACGATCACCGGACGCGAGCTCATGAAGTTCTCGATCTCCGGATAAAACGGCTTGTCCGCCACGTGCGCGTAATGCTCGCGCAGCACTTCCGGCGCGAGACGCACCATCTTGCAACCCACCACATCGAAGCCCGCAGCTTCGAAGCGGCTGAGCACTGTGCCGACC